>DAPKRQ010000050.1:0-8868 GCA_031800475.1 Myxococcales bacterium LLY-WYZ-16_1 | reverse complement strand
GTGTGCTCTTCCGATCTGACCTCACCTCCTCTCGCGCTGTTGCGAATCGCGATCGGATACGGCGGCGGCTCCGGGAGCCCGCCGCGCGAGGTCACGGGCGGGCAGGGATCGGCCGCAGCATCCGGTTTCGGCCCGGGGCTTTGCCCGGGCCCTGTCTACTGCCTTCTTCCATCACGCAATGGGTGCGCTCTCGCACCGCGTCGCGCGAGAGTACGCATGAACGCCGCGCCGTCAACCCGGATCGACGACCGAGTCGAAAACTCCGCGGCCGGCACCCGGGACCCCATTCCGTCCAGGTCATGCCCCACGCCCGCTTCGCCCCGTGCTAAAACCGGCAGCGCCCGGGCGGGTAGCTCAGCTGGTTAGAGCGGCGGTCTTACACACCGTAGGTCGCAGGTTCGAATCCTGTCCTGCCCATGCAGATTTACAGTCGCGGGATCCGCCCGAGAAGTCGATGGCGTAGACGACGAGACCGGGCTCGAGGCCTTCAGGCGGAAGGTTCGCTTCGATGGCGCAAACCGAGCGCCTCAGGGCACGCTGATGATGGGCACTCGGCGGGAGAGCCGAACTCACAGTTTGCCCGAGGCCCCCGCCTGCGCCAGGCGCTCGATGTCCGGAGGAAGAGCATCTCGAAGTTTTTGGAGAATTCCCGGGGACACCGCCTCGCTCAATACGTCGAAGACCGCTCGGGCGTGAAAGGTCGCCTCGGACTTCGACGTGCCTTCCCGAGCCATCGTGCGTTCGACGAACTCGTCGAAGCCGAAGCGTTCGGCTCTGGCAGTCTGCTCGACGAGCGTTCGCCCCACCTCTGCGGGCAGCTGCGACGCCACGTTCTCGGCCAAAGGCGCCGGAATGCGCTCTTTCAGCGTTTGAAGCGTCGCGCGGGTCGCGCTCGAAGCCTGCTGAGCCGTAGCGAGGTTGGCGCGGTGCTGCACGAGTCCCATCCATCGTTCGTAGTCCATTCAATGATCTCCTTTCGACCCTGTGAAAGGGCCCAAGGGTGGGCTGGGATCGAAGCCCAGCCCACCCTTGTCCAATCCGTTCAGCCAATCTGGACGCGGTGGGGCGCATCGCCGCCGTCGGCCTTGGGGAGATCGATCGTCAAGACCCCCTGGTCCAGCTTCGCGGCGACCTTCGATCCGTCCACGCGGGTCGGAAGCGGAATCTCCCGGCGAAATGAACCGTAGATGCGCTCGATGTTCCGATAGCCCCGATCTTCGTTCTCTTTTTCGGAACGCTTTTCCCCCTGCATGAGGAGCATGTCCCCAGAGGGCGTGACCTGGATGTCGAGATCCTCGGCCTTCATGCCTGGCACCTCTGCGGTCACGTGCACGTCCGATTCGCGCTCCTCGATGTCGATGCTCGGGAACGGCACATTCGCCTCGGCGAACCAGGACTCGTCGAACGGGCGAAGAAAGTCCGGTGCCAGAGCCTGGAAGGGAGTCCAGGTCGGGCGCGGACTTGGCGTCAATGATTTTCGCTTCAATGGATTCTGCATCGAAATTCCTCCTTCCGCTCCAGAGGGCCTGCAATCGGTCTGCCAAGTTCAGTCCACTTGCCCCAAAGCGCCGCCACTTCGCCCAGTACCGCGAAAGCCGAGGCGGCCACGACATGCCGAACCGGGTGTGCCCCCCCCGAACGCGGACCGATGGGCTGAGGGGAACCGGCTCCATCCCCAACGATGCGCCCATATCGAGCCGAGGGGCTGCTCGAGTGGGGACCGAGAGAGCTCGAAACGGGTGTGGCGGCTTGGGCCCATCGAGCGGATGTGCTCCAGCCCCCATCCCCGAAAATCCACTGCCGTGATCGAGCTCGCCGCAGAGGAGCCAGTTCCGCGGCATGAGGGCGCTGCCCCATGAAGACTTGCACACCGCCCCCTTCGCTCCGGGTTCCCATGGTGGTCCTCGCTTTCGGTCTCGGCTGCGCCGGGTTGAAGTCGGCTCCAACCGCCGACCCTGAGCAAAGATGGAGTCCAGGTCGGTCCTCCGTCTAACCGCGCAGGGGCCGCGGCTCCCTTCTGTTCGCGAGAACCCGCGTTCCTCTGCGTGCCTCCTTGGAAGACGCGTCGCGTTTGGCGGCCATGCAAGCAGTCGAGTCCCTGGCCCAAGCCATCATCGAACGTGCGGGTTCCACCATCGACGCCGGCATCGAGGAGGCTCTTCGAAGCGCGATGCGCGCCTGGACGGAATCGAGGCTGCGAGCTGTGGTGCAAGCCGCTCAGGGAGGCGACTGAGCCCCGCACCCGTTCCCGACCCGACAACCGCCGCGCCCTCGGGGCGCAATTTGATTCGGATCGGACCGACGGTTCTCCAAATGCCCCCTCGCCTGCGAGCCCATGCCCCTTACGAAGGCAGATACCGGACGCAACGCGCCGCTCCTGAGGCCGACAATCTCCGTGAATCGACCGGCCGTGAGGAGCCACCCGAGCCGTTTCGAACAGAACGGGAATCACGGCGCGGCCGCGACGAAAAGGAGAGGGGTCCAATGAGCAACAACACGATCGACGCCACGAGCGGTTGGAACCGGCTTCGGGCGGACTACAACATCTGTGGAGGGCTTCGCAGCGACGAAGGCGTTCTGAAGCGCGGCCCCAATGGAGAGCACATCTTCGATGTTGGCGCGGGCAACGACGACGTGGGCGTGGCCGCCCGCGAAGGATACGAAAACGAGTACGCCGTCGTCGTAAACGGCGAGACTTGGTACCTCACGCGGGATCAACTGGAAAATGCAACCTTCCGCCTCGGCGAGGGCGACGACCAAATGTGGGTGGATGAGAGCGTGGACGTTCCCATTCACATCGAGGGCGGCGACGGCAGCGACATCATCTTCAACGCTGCCGACCAGGCACAGATCGACACCGGCGACGGGTCCGACTGGGTGGTGAACTCGGGCAACGGTGTCGACATCGATACCGGAAACGGGAACGATGCCGTCTGGTCCGAAGGCCACCTCAATACGATCCAGACTGGTGCCGGGGACGATGAGGTCGTGAGCAGCGGTTACCGCAACGATATCGATACCGGTAACGGAAGCGATGGCGTCTGGGCCCAGGGTCGCGGCAACGTGGTAAACACCGGACGGGGCCGAGATGGCGTCGTGGTCCACGGCGACCACAACGTCGTCGACACCGGCTCGGGCAACGACAGCATTCACGCATGGGGAGACCACAACGTTCTCGGAGGCCATTTCGGGAACGATCAGATCGTCTCGGTGGGCTCGGACAACACCCTGGTGGGCGACCGAGGACACGATAGCATTTACAGCGAAGGTTCCAGGAACCGCATCGACGGGGGAAGCGGCCGTGACGCCATCTGGAGCCGCGGCCACCTGAACCACATCACGGGCTTCACGGGCCGCGATTTCATCAGCTCAATCGGTCACTACAATCGCATCGATGGACAGGGAGGCTGGGACCGACTGCAGGTGCAGGGATACGGGAACCAGGTTGCCGACCCGGAGTACGGATTCCAGTGGCACGACTTTGGTCTGTTCGACCTCCACTTTCGGAACAGCTTTTCGAGCCAGTGGAGCGCGAGCGCCCAGCAATACTTCGGTCAATCCTACCAGACATTCATCTGATCCACCTTCGGCGCATCAAGCCCTGCCATCGCCCCGCGTTCCCGCGGCCCTGCGTACGGCCGCGGTCAGCGTCTCGAAGGTATACGGCTTGTCCAGCAGCACCACGCCGGTTGGCAAAGGCCCGGCGGCCATCCACTCGTGATGCCCCGAGACCAGCACCACAGCCACATCGGGACGCACGGTACGCAAGGTCCGAATCACCTGAAGGCCGTTAACGCCTTGCATGGCCAGATCGGTGACGACGACTTCGAAGGGCGGTCCGTCGGCCTGGGCCCGCTCGATGAGCTTCGTGCCGTCGGTGAATGTTTCGACCTCGAGTCCGGCCGAGCGCAGAATGCGCTCCGCCACGCCAACCAAGCCTGGCTCGTCATCGACCACCAACACCCGACCGACCTCGAAGTGCCGCGCCGATTCGTCGTCCACGTCGGTCGAGTCATTCTGTGATGCCAGTGGAAGGAGGACTTCGAATCGACTGCCCCGCCCCGGCGCGCTGTCGACACGCACCTCTCCACCATGTCGGCGGACGATCCCGTGCACCACCGAAAGCCCCAGACCGGTTCCAGCGCCAGGGGGTCGGGTGGTGTAGAAAGGTTCGAAGCACCTCCGAATCGCGTCATCTTCCATGCCGAGCCCGTCGTCTTCGACCTGCAACCGAGCGAGAACATCCGAATTGCCAAGTGTGCTTTCGGTCGGGCGAGCTTCGCTCGAAGCGACGAGATCCAGACTGACCCGGATGCGACTTCCCTGAAGTTCAACCGCTTTCACCCCATTGTCGACGAGGTTGGTGACCACCTGATGAAGTTCGGCCGCATCAGCATGTACAGCCACTGCTTCCCCGGGCATCGCCCAGTCCACCTCGATGGCCAAAGGCAATCTCGTGCGGGCTGCTCCCACCACTTCATCGACCACCTGGGCCAGATTGATGGTCGACCGGCGGCTCTTTGATCGTCGGCTCGTCGTCAACAGCTGCCGGACCAGCCGGGAGGCCCGTCGCGCAGCCACCAACATCTGCCGTACATCGCTCGAGGCCTGATGGTCGTCACCGAGTTCGTCCAGCGCCATGTCCCCGTGGCCCATGACGACCCCCAGTAGGTTGTTGAAGTCGTGGGCGATGCCTCCGGCCATCGTCCCGATGGCCTCCATGGTGCGTGCGTTCTGCAAGCGCTCATGGAGCCGCACCCGTTCGGTGACGTCTCGGCTGGAGCTGAACCAGCCCGACAAAGCTCCGTCGTCGTCGCGGATCGGATACACGACCACGTCGCGATGCTGCGAATCCTCTGGATCCGAACTGGAAACCCGCCCCGACCAGGGGCGCTCCTTCTCGAAGGCCTCCCGCAGCTCCGCACGCATCTCGACGGACAAGTCGAACGCCAACAGCTCGAACAGGTCGGTGCCTGGCTGCAAGGAGCGCAAAGAGAGCTCGCGCTGCGCCCGATTGGCGAAATCCACTTTTCCAAAGCGATCGGCGATGACTACCGCATCGCCCGACTGCTCGAACGCGGCCGCCAAGCGTGTCACCCGCTCTTCCGCGCGACGTCGCGCGGTAACGTCGCGCAATACCACTTGCACCGCCACACCCTCGTCGAGGTGCGCCGTGGTCAGCACTACCTCCGCGATGAACTCCTGCCCTTGGCGGCTGCGGCCTCGCCATTCGAACTCCACGGTTTCTCCCGCCAGTGCCCGCTGAATGTTTTTGTGGGCGGCAGCGCGCGTCGTTTCGGGATCCACCGCGAAATCCCATGGCACCTGGTCGACCAGTTCCTCGGGACTCGTTCCGAACAGACGGGCAGCGCACTCGTTGGCCGCCAAAACTCGGGCGTCCGGGCGATGGATCAAGATTCCGATGCCGGCGCTCTCGAAGAGCGTGCGGTACCGCGCTTCGCGGATGGCCAGGGCTTCTCGGGCGCGGTGGGCTTCGAGTGCGTCGGCCATCAGCTGCCCGACCACGCGGATCCGGTCGATGGGCGGACGGATCCACGGCGCCTCGGTGCGGGAGGTGGCCAGCGCCAGCCCCCACCGCAGCTCCCCGCCGACCGTGAGGGGCAGCAGCACCACGGAACGAAGCCCGGCCTGCTCGATGAAGCGTCGCTCCGGGTCCGCACCCGGTGGGATGTCTTCGGGCAGGCGCATCCACAGGGACATCTGGCCGGTGCACAAACGCTCCACCACCATCGGGAACATGTCTCGGAGCTCGGTGCCTTCCGGGAGCAATTCCTCCCCGTCGGCCCCGACGGCGCACTCCACGATGGCGCTTCGCCGAGGGGGGTCGAGCCGCAGCATGGTGCTGCGGGACACGCCGAGCACTTGGTTCATGCGCAGCTGGACCCGGCGAAAGGCTTGCTCCCGGCGCCCCCGTTCGGGGTCGTGGAGCACGCGGGCAAGCTGAGCCAGGAACAGCTCGAATGAACCGGCCCCATCGCCGAGTTCCACGACATCGGCCCGCGGCTGCCCCCTGCTGTCAGCCATGCCTGGATGCTGCCAGGTTCCTTCGGAAGGAGCGAGGTACGAAAATCCTGCGCACGGAGGCGGTTTGGATGGTTTGGCCCGAAAGAACGGTCAACCCATGCTTGTGGCCATGGCGACGACGGGGGAATTCAAGGCCATGACCTTCGAAGAAGGGGCCGTGATCGGACTGGCGGTGGTGATCTACCTCATCCCCGGCTGGGTGGCCGCGATCCGTCGCCACCCCCAGGGTGCCGCCATCTTCATGTGCAACCTGATGCTGGGTTGGACCGTGATCGGATGGGTCGGCACGCTGGTGTGGGCCGTGGTCTCCGGGGCCAAGTCGACCGACCCGGCGGAAGAATGAGGCCGATCCTCGCCGTTCGCGACGGTCGAAGCAAACGAATCCATTCGCTGGCGAAGCGGGTCACGTTCAGCGTCCGAGTTCGGTCGACAAGAAGGCCACCTCGTCGGCCAACTGCTCCACCAGCTGCCGCCGAAGGTCGCCGCCGCCATGCCCGGAGTTTTCTTCGATCCGCAGAAGATTCACTTCGTCGGACGTGGACGCGTGCTCGACGGCGGCCACGAATTTGCGGGCGTGCATCGGGTCCACCCGGTCGTCGCTGTCGGCCGACAGCATCAGCAAAGCCGGATAGGCCGTGTCCGGTTCAACATGGTGGTAGGGCGAGTAGGCGTACAGGGTCCGAAACTGATCTTCGACCTCGGGACTTCCGTACTCCGGAATCCATGCCTGCCCGATCCCGAACTTGTGATAGCGAACCATATCCAAGAGCGGAACGCCGCAGATCACCGCGCCGAACAGATCTGGCCTCTGCGTCATTGCCGCGCCGACCAGCAGGCCTCCATTCGAGCGACCACGAATCCCGAGGTGCTCGGTCGAGGTGTAACCCGACTCGATCAGCCACTCTGCGGCAGCGATGAAGTCGTCGAACACGTTTTGCTTGTTCTCGAGCATTCCCGCTTCGTGCCAGGCCTCGCCGTATTCGCCGCCCCCACGAAGGTTGGCCACTGCGTAGATCCCCCCCTGCTCGGCCCACGTCACCGCCAGCGGAGAGAAGGCCGGCGTGAGCGAGATGTTGAATCCGCCGTACCCATAAAGCAGCGTCGGGGTCTGGCCGTCGGGCTCGAGGCCCTTCGGATGCACCAAGAAGATCGACACCTCGGTGCCGTCCTTGGATCGATACATCTTTCGCTTCACTTCGATGGTGTCCGGTTCGACCGGCACGTCAGTGCGGTGAAGCAAGCGCGTGGAGCCATCTTCGACCTGGGTCGCCCAAATCTCGGGAGGCCGATTGAAAGAGCTGAACGAAAAGTACGCCACGTCTCGGTCCGCGCTCCCCGTCAAGCCCGACACCGACCCGAGCCCGGGGGTCTGGACTGGCGCGTGCATGTTCCCGTCCAGATTCCACAGCTCGATTCGTCCAGCCGCCTTCTCCAGAACGGACAGAGCGATCTTGCCGCCGACGAGACGCATTCCGTCGATGACCACGTCGTCCCGGGCATCGATGAGAAGGCGCCACGATTCCCGGGCCGGTTTCGCCGGATCGACTACGTAGACCTCGTAATTGGGTGAGCGATCGTTCGTGGCGACGTACACGGCGCCGTTCCACGCGTCGGCGCTGTACAGGGCACCCTCGGCGAGCTTGGTCCAATCTCCGATGCGCGGACCTTCTTCCGAAACGATGGGAGCCATGAACAGCTCGTTTTCGGACCAACCGAAGGAGATCGTCAAAAACAGGAACTCGCCGTCTTCCGACACCTCAGCCGACATCCAGCGGCGAGGGTCCGAGGTCTTCTCGCGCACCACCGGGTCGTTCGCTGGATCGGTCCCGATCCGGTGATACCGCACCTCGCCGTAGCCCATGCGTTCGTTGACCGGAATGGTTTCGTCTCGAGGGAGCCATGTGTAATAAAAGCCCTTCGAGTCCGGTGTCCAGGAGGGTCGGGTGTATCGAAGACCCGGAATGCGATCAGGCAAAAGCTGCCCGGTATCGACCTCGATGATTTCGAGCGTAGACTCGTCCATGTTGTTCGGCTGCTTCATATAGGCAACGAGTTTGCCGTCTTTGCTCGCCTGAGCCTCGGTAATGCTCAAGGAGCCGTCCTCGCTCATCTGGTTCGGATTCAGCAGAACTTTGGGCTCGCCATCTTCGCCGTCTTTCCAGTACAGCACGGCCTTCTCCTGATCGGAATCTTTGCTCCAGTAGAACAGCCGCCCTCCCTTCATGGACGGGACGCTCCGCGACTCGACATAGAGAAGCTCTCGGAGCCGCTCGGCGATGGCGCCGCGCTCGGGCAGGCTGGCCAGGTGGCTGCGGGCATGGGCATCGCGCGCCTCCATCCAGGCTTGCACTTCGGGAGCGTCTTCGTCTTCGAGCCAGCGGTATGGATCCGCGACCTCGGTGCCGAACAGGGTTTCGGTCAGGTCTTGCCGGCGGGTCGGTTCGAGTTTCATCGGTTGGGCTCTTCTTCGGGCGTCTCCGGGCGGGTCCGACGCGACTTCGGCGCCGTTGGAGGCAGCACATCCACACAGGGCGGAGAGCAGGGCGAATTTCATTCCGTCGTCCCACCTGGACATGAAGGGTCGGCTACCACGGCCGCAGGGACCCACAAAGTCCGGGCTTTCGCGGGAGGACGCTGCGCGTTGACAACCCCCACGGGGTTCCTTAAGCGCCCCCCCATGCGTCTTGGATTGGCCTTTCGGGCCTTCTTTGCAGCCCTATATGGACGAACGCTGCCCCCCGAGGTGCTTCCCTCCGAGGCGCGGGCGTCCGGCCAGCTGCCGGCCGGCCCTTCCCCCGAAACCCCGGCGAAGCCCTCCAGGGC
>DAPKRQ010000049.1:0-11960 GCA_031800475.1 Myxococcales bacterium LLY-WYZ-16_1 | reverse complement strand
CCAACGCAGGGCATTGCTCCCCGTCCGATTCGTGCCGCTGGTGGCCACGCGGTCTTGAGCGCCCCTCGGGCGGCGAGGCAACCGCAACCCCAATACATCCAGAGGGATTCGAACCCCCAACCCCTGGATCCGAAGTCCAGTGCTCTATCCAGTTGAGCTATGGATGCGAGGCGCAAAAGCCTAGCAGAGCAGGGCGGCGCCGTCATCCCTGATGACGGATGCAGCGCTCCATGCGCTGGTGCTCGATCCCGGCTTCCCTGTAGCGGTCCCCGACCGGGCCGTATCCACGGCGGCGATACCATTGAATGACCGGCGCCTGGGCCGAGACCACCAGCTGCATGAATCCCAAGGCCTCGGCGAGGGATTCCACGGTGTCCATGACCAGCGACCCGGCGCCGCGGCCCCGCCATTCGGGCAGCACCGCCACCCGCTCCACCTTGGCGGCTCCCGGCGTAGCCAAGATCGGCCGCAGTCGGGCCGTACCGACCGCCCCGACGCCCGAGGGCGAGACGGATCCGCGCTCGAAGGCCAGGACGTGACGGCAGACCGGGTCCATCCCGTCGACCTCCAATGCCTCGGGAACGTGCTGTTCCTCGACGAACACCCGACGCCGGATCTGCAGGGCGGAGGGAAACCACCGTTCGAGGGACCCGGCGTCGTCCGCCACCACGATCGTCTGAAAACGCGTTGCCATCCGTTCCTTCGACGGACCCCTTTCCGCCCGAAAGCCGCCCGGACCCGGGAAGGGTTCGGGCATTGTCCGACAACAGTGGACCCGCAACGGGGGATGATCAACGACGGGAGCGGCCCATGGACGACCCGGTCTACCTCGCGGGCGTCGGCACCGCCGTCCCGTCCCATCGGTTCGCCCAGCAGACGGTGGCCGAATTCCTTTGCCGGGTCGCGGAAGCCCAGCCCGGCGCTCGCGCCGGTTTCGTGCGGGCCATCCGGAAGATGTCCGAGCGGAGCGGCATCTCCTCCCGGGCCTCGGTGCTCCCGGACTACGGGGCCGAGACTCCCGAAGGCTTTCGGTTCTTTCCGTCGGATTGGTCGCTGGAGCCTTTTCCGTCCACCTCCGCCCGGATGGCTCGGTACGAAGCCGAGGTGGTCGGGCTTTCGGCAGAGGCCGCCCACGAGGCCCTGGCCGCGTCCCATGTCCACCCGAGCGAAGTGACCCATCTGGTGTTTTCGACCTGCACCGGATTCTTTGCGCCGGGCCCGGACGTGTTGCTGATGGAGCGGCTCGGCCTTCCGACCCACGCCCGTCGGGTCCAAGTGGGGTTCATGGGCTGCTACGCCGGCTTCAACGCCCTCCGGACGGCTCTCGAGATCAGCCGCGCGGACCCGGCCGCGGTCGTGTTGGTGGTCTCCGCGGAGCTTTGCACATTGCACCTGCAGCGGGACTTGGACCTGTCGACCTACGTCGCCAACCTGTTGTTCGCCGACGGGGCCGCGGCTGCCGTGATCGGTCGCCGGCCCGGCCGAGCCCGGCTGATCGATACCCACACCCGCGTGTTCGCGGACACACGGGACGAGATGAGCTGGCGCATCGGTGACCATGGCTTCGTCATGCATCTTTCCGCCGAGGTACCGCGCCACCTGGAAGAAGCGGCCGCTCCGTTCGTCGACCGCCTGCTGGCGTCCACCCGGTACACCCGAAGCGACGTGGCGGCCTGGCCCGTGCACCCCGGCGGCCCGAGGGTCCTGGAGGCGGTGCGCTCGGCCCTGGGCGTGCCGGACAGCCGGATGGCCGAAAGCTTCGACGTGCTTCGGGAGCACGGCAACATGTCGAGCGCCACGATCCTGTTCGTGCTGGCCCGCTCGTTGGAGCGCCCCGGCTTGCAGACAGCCCTCGGCTTCGGACCGGGGCTCACCATGGAAGGCTTGCTGTTGGAGGTGGGGGAATGAAATCGAGCCCAGCAGACGTGGCCGTGGTCGGCGCCGGCTTGGCGGGATCGACGGCGGCAGCGTTGCTCGCCCGGGCGGGTTTCGGGGTGCAGTTGATCGAGCCGGACCGCTTCCCCCGAGAAAAGCTGTGCGGTGAGTTCCTGTCGTTCGAGTCGGTGGCCGTGCTCGAGCGGAGCGGAGCGTGGCCGGCGATTCGGGCCTGGAACCCGCCGCCCCTCGCGGACGCCACCTTCACCACGCCCAGCGGCCGCACGACCGACCTGCGCTTGCCCGAGGCGGGCTGGGGCGTGGGTCGGCGGCGGCTGGATGCCCACCTGTTCGAGCATGCCGTCGCCTGTGGCGCGATTCCGATCCGCGGCCGGGTCGAGGGGTGGAAACGGCGGCCGGACGGCGGATACGCGATCGACCTTCGCACGCCACGCGGACTCCGCACCCTGTCCGCGTCCAGGGCGCTCGGCGCGTTCGGACGCAACGCCGGACTCCGCCCCCGCAAGCCGTCGAGCCCGCGGGGGCGCTGGGTGGGCGTCAAGCGTCATCACCGCGCGACGGGGCCTCTTCCCGACTTGGACGGCCGCGTCGAGATCCACGTATTCGACGGGGGCTATTGCGGGATCAATCGGGTCGACGGGGACGCGATCAACGTGTGCGCGCTAATCCGCTCGGAATGGGTCAAAGCCCGAGGCGTTTCAAAAGAACGGTGGTTCGAGGCCATGGCTCGACGGAACCCGGTGCTGGCAGAGCGGATGGATCGCTTGAGGGCCGACCCGGACGCGCCGATTTCGACGGTGTCGGGCATCGACTTCGCCCGCCTCGAACCGGTGCAAGACGGGGTACCGCTGCTCGGCGACGCCGCCGCGATGATCGCGCCCCTCGCCGGAGACGGACAGGGCATGGCCCTGACCGCCGCAGCTTCGTTCGTCGGCTCCGTCGTCGAGTCTGGATGGGACCGGGCCGTGACGGAATGGTCCACCGACTTTCGGCGCAAGTATCGGCCTCGCCTCGGTCTCGGCCGAGCCTTGCAAGCCACCTTGCTTCACCCGTGGGGATGCGAGGCTCTGGTGGGCGCCTGCCGGGCCTTTCCGGCCCTCGGAGACTCCCTGGCGCGGCACACCCGGGAACCCACGGCGACGTGGGCCCGGCCGGCGCCCCGCTAGCGCTCCCCTTCGGACGCCCGCAGGTGTTCCCGAATTCGGCCCACCAACAAGTCGATGGCGATCCGGTTCTCGCCGCCCTCGGGAATGATCACGTCGGCATGGCGTTTCGAGGGCTCGACGAACGCCATGTGCATGGGCCGGACGGTCCGAAAGTACTGCTCCCGGACGTCGTCGAAGGCCCGACCGCGCTCTTCCAGGTCTCGGCCCACCCGGCGCATGAGCCGAATGTCGGCATCCGTATCCACGAACACCCGGATGTCGAACTGCTCCCTCAGTTCCACGATCGCCAGGGTCAAGATCCCCTCGACGATCACCACCGGAGCCGGCTCGACCCGTACCGAATCCGACGACCGCGTATGGGTGCGGTAGTCGTAGATCGGTTTGTCGATGGCGCGGCCCGCCCGCAGCGCCTGCAGGTGATGCACCAGCAGCGAAGACTCGAGGGCGTCGGGATGGTCGAAATTCAGCTGCGCCCGCTGGGAGGGTGGAAGGTCCGACAGATCCCGATAATACGCGTCGTGGTCGATGCAGGTGGCGGCCGGCGTCGCCTGCACCAGGGCCTGGGCGATGGTCGTCTTTCCCGACCCGGTTCCACCGCCGATCCCGATCAGAAGAGGCTGGACCCGTGCTTCGCGCCCATCCACATTCGGCGCCCTACCATGACCGCCCGTCGCTTCGCCCGCGTGTTCTGGTCACCCAATGCGTTCGAAGCCCACTTCGTTCGCACCGTCCTGGAGGCCGAAGGCATCCAGGCTCAGGTGCGGAACGAGAATCTCGCTCCGTACGTTCCGGCGGAGGTGTGGGTGCTACAGCGGGACGCCACGCGAGCCCTGGAGATTCAGGAGGCGGCCCAGCCGGTGGAGGGAGGGGAATTGGCCCTGGTCGAAGGAGAGGGCGAGGAAGGTTCGCCGAGTCAAGACCTGGATTCGCCCCCAAGTGGCGCGGATCACTCCGGATCCGCCGATCGCCACGATTGAATCGGGCCGGGTTCGTTTCCTACACTTGACCACGATGGCGCCGGGAGCCGACACCTGCGTTCGGGTGCTTCCATCCCACACAGATTTGCCGCTCAAGGCTCGCGCACTGCAGGTTTTGGACTCGGAGTGTTTTCGCTGCGAGTACCAGCCGATCGTCGACGTGTTTTCGGAGCGGGTGGTCGCTTACGAGGCTTTGGCTCGGTTCGAGCTCGGGGGCGAAGA
Source organism: Myxococcales bacterium LLY-WYZ-16_1 (assembly GCA_031800475.1). Taxonomy (GTDB): domain Bacteria; phylum Myxococcota; class Kuafuiibacteriia; order Kuafuiibacteriales; family Kuafuiibacteriaceae; genus Kuafuiihalomonas; species Kuafuiihalomonas phototrophica. The sequence continues at coordinate 7,699 of DAPKRQ010000049.1, read as the reverse complement.
AGTGGCCCCCAACCTGGTCTTCGGCTCCCTGCGCAGCGATCCGACCCTGTTCTTCGTGCTCGAGTCCAAGCTCAAGGCCTTTCAATTGGCCCACCGCCCCCGTGGGGCCCGCCTGTTCTTGAACATCGACCCGCTGGTCTGCATCGAACCCTACCAGGTCGAGCACTGGACCCAGCTGTTCCGGTCTCGGGACGACGTGGTGGTCGAAGTGGTGGAAAACATCCAGGCGGCCACCCTGCAGGCCGTGCAGAGCTTCATCTTCGAACTCGCCCAGCTGGACGTGCGGTGCGCCCTGGACGACGTGGGCGGGCCACAGACCCTGTTCTGCTTCGACCTGATGGAGCAGTGCGGATACCTCAAACTCGACCGCCGCTGGTTTTGGCGATACCACCACGACCCGGCGTATCGACCCCTGCTCAAAGGGCTCCTGGACTTTGCCCGCGCCCGCGGCATCGGCACCGTGGTCGAAGGGGTGGAGGAGCCGGAGCACCTGCAGATCGCCCGGACCCTCGGGGTCGACCAAGTGCAGGGCTACCTGTTCCGAGAGCACATCGTGCAGGCTCGAAGCCCTGCTGCAGAAGTCCAGACCGCCGGGGCCCGAACACCGCGCCCGAAGCGACCCGGCTCCGAGCCCCCGCGCCCCGCGCCCCGATCTCCCAGCCGCAGCAGCGTGTGGGACGAAGCCACCCTCGGCGGCTGAACGTCGCGATCACAGGCGCAGCAGCACCCCGTTGACGGGCACCTTCCACGCCTCGTGGATCGCCCACAAATACCACCGCATCTGCGTCCGATACCGCTGCCTTCGGGGCTCCAAGTCCAGGTCGGTCTTGAAGTCGTAGATCGTGTACGACCCGTCCGCCTCTCCGACCAGCAGGTCGATGACCCCTTCGAGCACCTCGCCATCGGCCGGCACCGTGAGCGGAACCTCGGCCCACCGTTCCGGCCGGTCGTGGATTCCGGACAGCTCCGGCGTCTGCATGGCAGCTTGCACCACGGCAAGGGCCGCGGCGTGCTCGGCCTCGGTGGCCCCGAGACGGCGCGCGATTGCCTCCGCGTCGGGTTTCGGCCCGTTCGGGTCGAAGGTCTGTCGCAACAGCCCGTGGACCAACTCCCCGAAACGGCGCCCGTGGGGGCGTTCACTCGAAACGGGAAGGTGAATCTCTCGAATGGAGCCCACGATCTCCAGAGGGTCGAACGGCGCTTCGGAAGCCCGGAGCAGCAGCCGCTCGGGCACCGCTCCCGCTTCCCGGCGGGCGATCCGCCGCTGCCACCAACGGGCGTGGTGGTCGCGCCCGCCGTCTGCGTGGGGGCCTTCCTGCAGGGCTTGCGGGTCGGACACCCCGTGCTCCAGCTGGAACGAGCCCCCGGTGACCGAGCTGGGCAGGATCACGGCCGCAGGCAGGTCCGGGCCAGCCTGGATCTTTCCGCCCGGCCGATTTTCGACGTCGGAAATGGGCGACGGGTCGAGCCCCCACACCGGCTTTGGCTGCGTTCCGTTCGGGATCTCGAGGGCTGGCCACCATGGGCCGAACCAGGGTTCACCCTCAGCGGCCGCCATGGAGGTCACCACGAGCAGATCGCGGGCTCGGGTCGACGCCACGTAGGCGAGGCGCATGGACTCGGCCCGGTCTTCCGCTGCGGCCGCCTCGCGATGGAGTTCCAGATCCAGGGGCAAACAGCCGCAGACCGAAAAGGCTGCCAGGTCGCCACGCCGGTACCGAGAGGCCCCGTCCTTCAAAGCCCATGCGGGCTGGGCGAGGATCACGATCGGAAACTCGAGCCCTTTGGCATGGTGCGCGCTCATGATCCGAATGCCGTCGACCTGGTCGTGGGTGGCGACCTCGGCGTGCTGGTCCTCGCGAAAGTCCTCGAGCTCGCGCACGAACCGCCGAAAAGCTCCCCCGTGCTGCTGCTCGTGCAGGTGGGCCAGCATTTCCACGTGCCGGACCAGCGCCAGCGCGTGGGGCCCCCGGGCCGTGTGGCCCCATGCGGCCGGCGCCCGGGTCCGCTCCAAGAGCTGGTGCAGGGTTTCCGCAGGCGGTCGCCGGTTTCGCTGTCTCGATAGGTCCGCGAGGAGGGAAAGGGCCCGGTGGAGCGCCCGTTCGTCCGGATCGGCCCCCTCGGCCGGCTCGGGCAGGTCATCTTGCAGACGAAGCCCGTGGCGGCGGGCGTGCCGAAAAAGGATCGCGTCGGTGAAGCCGAACAACGGCCCCCGCAAGGTCGAGTAGACCCGGTAGGCATCTTGGGGCCATTCCAGGCAGGCGAGGGCGATTTGCAGCGCCTGAACCTCTTCTCGGCCCGTGGCGGGCTGGCGCCGGTGCAGCACGAAGGGAAGCCCAAAAGCCTCGAAAGCCTCCACCCACGGGCGAGTGTCGTCGGTGCCCCACCGGTTCGGATGAATGCTGCGGGTCAACAACCCCACATCGGCCGGCCGGGGCCGCCGCAGCGCGCCGGTCTCCACGTCCCGGACCTGGATCGGCGATGCGTCGAAGAGCCAGCGCAAGAAGCGAGCGCCCCCCGCAGCCAACGAATTCCGCCCGCACGTCTTGGTCGGCCCCCGATATCCGAGATTTTCCGGGGCTTCGAGCCGGATCAATGCCACCTCGTTGGGGCTCGGAGGTCCCCCGGCCAGAGGCACGTACCCGGGCTGCGCCGGTCCGGTTTCGAACACCGGGCCAAAAACCTGGTTCGTGGCCTGCTGAAGCTCGGCCACCGCGCGAAAGCTGTGCCGAAGCTCCACCCGCTCGACGGAGGCATCGGTCAGGGCCTGGCGCACTTCGAGGTAGTGGTTCATGTCAGCCGTGCGAAACCCGTAGATCGACTGCTTGGGGTCGCCCACCAGGGTCAGGCGACCCGATTCGGGCGGGCAGGTGGCCAGCAAGATCTCGGTCTGAAGCGGATCCGTATCTTGAAACTCGTCGACGAACAGGCGCTGGACGCCCGACCGAACCCGCTCCAGCACGGAGGGTTCGGCGAGTAGCTTTCGTGTCCGCACCAACAAGTCGGTGTAGTCCAGGACCGAGCGCCGGGCCTTTTCGGCTTCGTAGCGCCGGATCGGCTCCTGCAAGATGGCCTGCAGATCGGCGGCCAGTTCCGCCTGCAGGACGCGCCGGGCGTCTTTGACCGCAGTCTGCCAAGCCTCCAGCCGATCTCGAAGCTGGGTCTTCGTGATCCGAGGGCTGAACGCGCCGGACATCTTCTGCAGCCGAAGGGCATCGCCGCCTTCGAACAGGTCTGCTTCTCGCGCCACCGGGTCTTCATCGCCCGCCCTCCGCCGGGCTCGCTCCCGGCGCGCCAGCTCGTGGAGGCGGTCCAGGTTTTGCTTTTCGATCTTGCGGCGGAGGCTCGGGGGGGCCTCCCCCAACAGATCCGCCAGTTCGAGCAGCTCGTCGAGGAGGGGGGTGAGGTCAACCTGCGACGCGGGTCGGGTCCACGGCTGCGGGTGGGTCCGGGCTTCGTACAAGTCCCAAGCGGCCTTGCGGATTCGCTCGAAAGGCTCTTCTCGATCACTTCCCGAGGACGGCCAGGTCAGGGCCCGGCGGAGTCCGAGCGGTGGGTCGTGCAGCACCGCCTCGAACCACCGGCGCATCTGTCCATCGAACAGGCGCTCGGCTTCGCCCTCCGAAAGCTCCTCGAAACCGGGATCCACGTCGGCCTCGATCGGAAAGGACCGGAGCAGGTCCACGCAAAACCCATGGATCGTCGACACCCGAGCCTCGTCGAGCCGCACGAAAGCCTCGTCGAGGCGGGCCCGAACGGCGTTTGGGTCGTGGTCCTGCGCCGCCTCGGGCAAGCCCTGGGAATCTTCTCGGGCCCGGCTCAGCCGCTGCCGAAGGCGAAGCTTCAGCTCGCCCGCCGCCGCCCGGGTGAAGGTGACGGCCACCAGCCCCTCGGGACCGCACGCTCCCGTGGCCAGGGCCCCCACCATGCGCTCCACCAGCATTCGGGTCTTGCCCGTCCCCGCGGCAGCTTCGATCAGCAGACTCCGGTCCAAGGCGGTACGGATCCGGGAGCGGGCATCGGCGTCTACGAGATCGCTCACTTGAGGCTCCGCAGCTTCCTCAAACTCGAGCGCTCGAGGTTGTGCTTCCGCCGGACGCGCTCGACCTCGAAGGGACCGCAGTGGGGTCGAAAGTCGCAGTGGTCGCACGCCTTGGCGACGGGGGCGGCGTGCATCTTTCCGGCCTCGAAGTGGTCCCGCACGGCATCGATCACCTGGTCCAGGGCCTGGCGGGTCCGGTCGTCGATCGGCACGTCGACCACCTCGAAACCGGCCCGGACCGTGGCGTGAGCCAGCCGTCCCCAATCGACGGCAGAGCCCAGGAGCACTTCGGCGACCCGGGCGTACAGCGCCGGCTGCAGGACCTGCCCCCCGGCCACCCGATCGACCCGGGTCGGTCGGGCCGAAGTCTTGTAGTCCGTCACCCGAAGCCTTCCGTCGGGGCCCTCTTCGACCAGATCGATGGCTCCCACCACCCGGACGCCATCCCACAGCTCCACCGGCGAGGCGACGCTCGCGGGGTCGTGTCCCTGGGGATCGACCCCAAAGCCGAGCTCGGCGTGCCGAGGGACGTGGCCGTCGTTCACGAGCTCCCGGGTTCGAAACCACCCGAGCAGGTCGGCGAGCAAGGCCTGCATCTCGCGCTCGAACACCGGAGGGATCGCCGGCGCCAACTCTTCGGCAAAGCGGTCTGCCACCTGCTTCCAAGCCTCGATGACGTCTTCATCCGAAGGAATCGGATCTCGATTCTTTCGAAAGATGGCGTTCATCATGGCGTGAAAGATCGTGCCCCGGGTCAGCGGGTCGAGACGGTCCGGCGCCAGGACCTTGGGCCTGGGACGAAACCGCATCACGCCCCACAACCAAAAGCGGTAGGGGCAGCTGCCAAAGTGCTGCAATGTCGACGCCGACCAGGGTCGATCGGTCAATCCGGGCCACTCGTCCCCTGGCGACAACACGGCGCCGTCGTAGACCGACGGTTTCTCACTCCAGCGGGCCCATCGGGCTCGCAGGCTTCGGCCCGCGAACGCCGCGTCTTCGTCGAAAAGATAGCGAAGGCGACCCTGGCGGTCTTCGGGGGGACCGTCGGCCAGGGCGCGGGCCACGGCCACGTCGTATTCGATGGGGTGCACGGCGTGCATCGGGTCCAGCGGCACCAGCCAGCTCGGCCCAAAGGGCCCCTGCTCGGGGTCGGCAGACCGCAAGTCCCGCCATGTCGGCACCCGGTCCAACACCTCTTGCAGGCGCTCGAGGAAGAATTGGGACGGAATCTGAGCCTTTTCTCGAATCGGATGCTGCCGCGAAAAACTGACCGTGATCCGCGCTCCGGCGCTGCAGACCGCGGCGAACCGGTCTCGCTCGGTGCGGCGATGCCGCGGCCCGAGCGGCAGGTCCGGGTGCAGGGCGGCCCGCACCGTGTCGGGCAGCAGCGGATCGATGGGCACCGGACGGGGAAACTGGCCCTCGGCGAGGCCCATCACGAAGACCCGATCGAACCACCGGCCGCGCAACTCCTCGGGCGTACCCACGAATACCTGGCCGTAGGGCTCGGATGGAGGCTCCTGGCGGAGTTCGACCAGCCGCGGACGGAGCACGTCCCGAACTTCCGCCCGGTCGACCGGTCCCATGTCGGCCATGGGCCGCAGCTCGGCCAACACCTCCAACACGGACTCGGGCTCGGCCAGGGCCCGACTCGCCAGGGCCGAAAGGTCTTCGATCCACCGGCCCCACGTCCGCGGCTCGGCCAGCTCGTCGAGCTGCCGCACCAGGGGGAGGGCGAAGGCCGAAAGCCGCCTCAAAGACCGGAGCTCTTCGGTGATGCGTTCCGTATCCGCTTCCGGCGATTGAAGTTGGATTTCCTTCTCTCGAATGACTCCCTTCAAGCGACGTTCCCACCGCTGCCGACTTCCAACCACAGCGGCTTCGGTCAACCAGTGCTCCCAACGATCGAGCACGTCGAATCCACCGTCCGACGCGGGTCGTTCCTCTTCGTCGTCGTAGCTGACGAAGGCGAGCTGAAACGGATCGTCGGCGGGAACCCACGGCGTGGGCACGGGCGCCACCGTCCCGTCGGTCGCGCTCGGCGGGACCTGCCCGAAGCTCATGTATTCGGCGAAGCGCTCGGCCGACAGATTCTCTTCGGCGCAGTCCAGCAGGGCCATAAATGCCCGGCCCCTCGGATCCGGGCGTCGAACTCCGCGGGCCCAAAAAGCCGGGATTTCTGCGGCGGTAAACGCGGCCTTCAGCGCCGCCTGTTGCGAGCGGTTTCGCGCCACGACGGCGATCCGGTCGAAGGGGGTGTCGGTCCGGTCGATGCGACGGGCGACTTCCGTGGCCTCTTGAAACTCCGAAGCGGACGCGAACCAGTCGAAAACTTTGCCGGCCTTTGGGTCATCGGCTGGTTCGACGGTCTGCGCCGTCACGCCCAAGAGTTCTTCCCAGCGGCTCAGGCGGGGGTCGCCGGTGCGCAGGACGACTTGCACGGAGCGAGCCGCTTCGCAGGCGCGCCCCACGAACGACCACTCCATCGGCGTGTCGCAGGGAACATCGACCAAGACCGCGTCGAACCGGCCCGAAAAACGAGCCGACGCAAACACCGAAGCCGGGTCGACCGCGGCCTCATCCCGTTGCCGTTCGAGCACCCTTCGGTAGATCTGCGCCATTTCCCGGACCCGGGGCCCCCCATCGGCGAGGGCGGACAGGGCCTCGGGCTCGATCCCGAAGGCACGCAGCTCGCGGAAGGTTTCGGCGAGGGCCGGCGCAAAGCCCGGACGGTCCCGGAAGGGGCCGTAGACCTCCAGGGGCGTCTCCTGGAGGGCCCGGCGAACCATGGCGAGACGGGCGAGCTCCGATACGAACGGCCGAGCGTCCGCCAGGGCCGCCGCCCACTGAAGCAGGGAGGCCCGGTGCACGCCGACCCAGGACCGCTCGAGTGCCGCCTCGCGGAGCAGGGCATCCGCCGCCCGCCGGGTGCCGGATACCAGCCACAGGGGCAGGGCATTCGGACCTGGCGAATGGGTCCGTTCGAGAGCCCCGAGGGCCACATCCCGGATCCGAGCCCCGGGAACGGTCCAGAGCCGTCGTGGGCGGTCCCCGCTTTCGGTGGCGATATCCCTCGACACAACCGGGCTCCGAGCCCCCAGCACGCCGCCACGAACCGACCCGGGTCAACCTCGGCACTCCGCAAACGATTGCGCCGCCAGACAACGTCGCACTCCGGGCAGATCGTCTCGTTCTGGGCCGACGGATCGACCTGCGAAGCCCTCGGGTCGCCTTTCGCGGCTCAACGGCCCTGCGAAGGGGCCGAACCCGCAGGGCGAGGTCCGCCGTGTTCACCCTCTGTGCCCTCATCGCCGCGCAGACCGCCGTGCAGGGGGACGTCCGCCCGGAGCCGCCCGCCGGCTGGGGCCGTCGCCCAACCCGGCACCTGCTGGAAGGCGGCTTGCTCCTCGGCGGCTTCTTCCCAGCCTCGGACCCGGAACTGTACGACTCGACCCAGGTACCGCCCGCTGGGCTCGGCGCGGCCGGGCCCCTTCTGGGCGCCCGACTGTCGTACTTCGTGGTGCCATTCCTCGGGGCCGAAACCGAGGGTGGCATGTCCTTGCTCGACCCGGAGGTGGACGGCGCCGCGCTCGCCTACCACCTGCGTGGCCACCTGGTGCTGCAGGTACCCGGTCGATTCACGCCGTTCGTTCTGGG
>DAPKRQ010000048.1:0-15388 GCA_031800475.1 Myxococcales bacterium LLY-WYZ-16_1 | reverse complement strand
CGTCCATGGGCTCCTGCGGAAGCAGTGCGGGGCCGTCCCCCGGCTTGGGTGGGGGCGGTTGCATCGGCAGCTCGCTCCGAAGCCGATTCAGGTCGATCCGTTCGGTGGAATCTGGCCCTTTCTCGTCGAGCGAGGGGAGACTCGGTGAAGCCCAAGAGGGCGAGGACGCAAGGTCTCCAAAGCGGCTCGGGCCCTCCCCCAGGCCGCCTCCGAAGGGAGGCGCCAGACTCGTCGAACCGAGCGACCCACTCCCGGTGGATGAACCGCCGACGGACGGCAGGTCCGTGCTCGGAGGCCCGATTCGAAGGGAAAGAGGCGTGGGAGCCAGCGACCCGTCTCCGTGGCGTTCGACCAGGCGCTCGACCACCGAGCGAGACCCGTCGTCGAGCTCATTGAAGCGAAGCGCCATGCCAGGCCGGTCGTCCGAACGCACGGAGACGACCACCCCTTCGCCCTGCAACGCCGGTTGACCGTCGCTCAGCATTAGCTGAAAGCGGATCCGGGTGCCCGGGGACTTGGGGGCCTTCGTTCGAACGAACAACCCTGCCGAAGAGACGTGCTCGCAGTGCCGGTCGATGAACTCGTCGACGGTGGCGTAGCGCAACGTCACCCGCAGGGAGACGGTGTCGGCCGTTCCCGACATGCCACGGGACCATACCCAAGGTCTGGCCGCAGGGATAGAAAGGGGACGGCCGGCTCACTGCTCGAGTGCCGTCCGGATCTCTCGGAGGCTCGTCTCGAGCCCCTCTGCGGGTCCGCCGCCCTGGGCAAAGTCGGGACGGCCCCCGCCCGAGCCTCCGATGGCGCCGGTGGCCCGCTTGACCAGGTCGCCCGCGTGGACCCGGCCCTTCAGATCCGGAGTGGCCGCCACCAACAGCGAAAGGCGATCCCCGTCCCGGGACGTCAAAACCACCACGCCGCTCTGCAGGCGGTCCCGAAGCTGGTCCGACAGGGCTCGAAGCGCCTTCTTCGGCGTCCCGTCGGCCTTCTTGAACAGCACCGGGATCCCCGCGATCTCCTCGGGACCTGCCGCGGCCTCCGCGCCGCCGCCCAAAGCAGCTTGGGCCCGGGCTTCGTCGAGCTCCCGCTCCAGCTCTTTGGTCCGACGGACCAAGCGCTCCACCCGGTCGACCACTTCGCCCGGTGTGACCTTGAGCAGGCCCGCTGCCCGCTGGAGCATCTGATCCCGCTCCTGCATCCAGGCCAGGGCGGCGGGACCGGTCAGCGCCTCGATGCGGCGCACGCCGGAGGCCACCGCGCTCTCGGATACGATCTTGAACAAGCCCACGTCCCCGGACCGGGCCACGTGCGTGCCGCCGCACAGCTCGAACGAATCGCCAGCGATCCGCACAGTCCGGACCTGATCGCCATATTTTTCGCCGAAGAGCATCATGGCCCCTGCTCGTTTGGCGTCCTCGAGGGACTGCTCGGCCACCTCGGTCGGCAGGTTGGCCAGCACCATCCGGTTCACCCGGTCTTCGATGGCCGCCAGCTCCGAGGCGGACACCGGCTCGAAGTGGGAAAAGTCGAACCGAAGCCGGTCGGGCGCCACCAGGGAACCCTTTTGGCGCACGTGATCTCCCAAGACCTCCCGAAGGGACAAGTGCAGCATGTGGGTGGCCGAGTGGTTCTTTCGAGTCAGGTCGCGCTGGCGGGCATCTACCCGGGCCCGCAGATGGACGCCTGGCTCGAGGGTGCCGTTCAGCACCGTGCCCCGGTGGACCACCAGCTCGGCCACCGGCTTTTTGGTGTCCTCCACCCGCACGGTCACCCCGTCGCCCTCGAGGGTGCCCACGTCGCCCACCTGACCGCCGGATTCGCCATAAAACGGCGTCCGATCGAGCAGGATCTCCACCGCACGCCCCGATTCGACCCGCTCCAGGAGCTCGCCGTCTCGGACCAAGGCCAGCACCCTTCCGCGGTCGGCGTCGGTTTCGTGGCCCGAAAAATGGGTGGGGCCGTGCTCGTCCTTGAGTCGAAACCACACCGCATCCACCTGGCGCTCCTGGTTCAAGTCGCCGCCGGCGCCCTTCGCCTGCTTTTTCCGGACCTCTTCTTGGGCTGCGCCCTCGTCCACCGAGATGCCCTGCTCTTCGGCGATCACCCGGGTCAGGTCGATCGGAAAGCCGAAGGTGTCGTAGAGCTCGGCCACGAAAGTCGGATCCAACGCGCCGCCCGAAGCATGGTGGTCGAGCCTTTCCGACAGAAGTTTGAGTCCGCGATCGAGGGTTCGGCGGAACGAGACCTCCTCGTTTTCCGCCACCTTCTCCACCAGGGTGCGGGCCGGTTCGAGCTCTGGGTAAGCTCCCTGCATGCGCTCGACCACCGACAGGCAAGCTTTGTGGAAGAACAGGGTTTCGAAACCGAGCTTGCGACCGTGGCGAATGGCGCGGCGCATGATCCGGCGCAGAACGTATCCTCGACCCTCGTTCGAGGGCTGCACGCCGTCGGCCACCAAGAAGGCCGTGGAACGGGCGTGGTCCGCGATCACACGCATCGAGACGTCGTCGTCTTCGTTGCTGCCGTACGTTTTGCCGGCCTCGCGAGCGATATTCTGCAGCAGGTCCAGCATCAGGTCGGTGGCGTAGGTCGAGGTCTGCCCTTGCATGACCATGGCCAGTCGCTCCAGCCCGGCGCCGGTGTCGACGCAGGGCTCGGGCAGGGGCACGAGGGGCGCGTCGACGGTGGCCTTTTCGAACTGCATGAACACCAGGTTCCATATTTCGAGCCAGCCGTCCGAGTTTTCGACCCGATCTGCAGACCACATGGAAGGATCGATCTCTTCGGTGTAGTAATGGATTTCGGAGCAGGGGCCTTGGGGCCCCGTGTCTCCCATCTGCCAGTAGTTGTCTTTTCGACCGAAGCGAAAGATTCGCTCGGGCTTCACGCCGACCTGTTCCCAAAGTCGCGCCGCTTCGTCGTCGGCGGGCACCTCATCGTCGCCTGCGAACACGGTCACCGCGATCCGTTCGGTCGGAAGCTCCAGCACTTGGGTGATGAACTCCCAGGCGAAACGGATCGCGTCCTCCTTGAAGTAGTCGCCGAACGAGAAGTTGCCGAGCATTTCGAAGAAGGTGTGGTGGCGGGGCGTGTAGCCCACGTTCTCCAGGTCGTTGTGCTTTCCTCCGGCCCGCACGCACTTTTGGGAGGTGGTGGCGCGGCTGTAGGGTCGCTTGTCTTTGCCGGTGAAGACGTCCTTGAACTGCACCATCCCGGCGTTGACGAACAGCAGGCTCGGGTCGTTCTGGGGCACCAGGGGGCTCGACGGGACCCGGGTGTGCCCTTTGCCCTCGAAGAAGGTCAAAAACCGCTCGCGGATGGAGTCGGTGGTCCAGCTCATCCCCAGGATTAGGGCGCCCGCGTCCCACTGCGTCAACCGAACCCGCGCAGGACGCCCAGCCCGGTCGAGCCGCTCGACCCGTTCCCTCGGGCCCGCGACTTGTTTCGCGCGGAGCCCGGGCCGGGGAACTGAGGCTTTGGGGGGTGCATCCGAACCCGGTTCGTGGTCGAAGGCTCGGGCGTGACGGGTTCGCCCGCACCACGAGGAGAAACATCAGTATGAAATTCGTTCGATTGACCGCGGCCAGTGCGCTCCTGCTGGGAGCCTGCTCCAGCTCCAGCTCCGGCGGGGGCGATGGCATGAAGGAAAAGGCCAGCATGGCGGCCTCGCAGCCCGCCGGCATGGCCAAGAACATCGTGGCCGTCGCCAAGGACGCGAAGGCCTTCAATACCTTGGTCACCGCCCTGAATGCGGCGGGGCTCACCGAAACCCTGTCTTCCGGCGGGCCTTTCACCGTATTCGCGCCGACCGACGAAGCGTTTGCGGCCCTGCCAGCTGGGACCCTGCAAAGCCTGTTGAAGCCCGAGAACAAAGCCCAGCTTCAGAACGTCCTGAAGTACCACGTGGTTTCGGGGCAGGTGATGGCCGAAGAGGTGGTGGGGCTTTCGTCGGCCGAGTCCCTCTTGGGCGCGTCCTTGCCGATCCAGACCGAGGGCGGCCAGGTGATGGTCGGCAACGCGACCGTGGTCCAGACCGACGTCGAGGCCTCGAACGGGGTCATTCACGTCATCGACCAAGTGCTGCTGCCGCCCGAATGACCGGTGCCAGGACCTCGGGCCGGGCGCAGCTCGGTCCGGGGTCTGCAGTGTTGGCGCCGCTCGTGGACGCCGCGCCCAACCGCCGGTCAACGTTCAGTCGCCCAACCGCCGGTTGGCGTTCAGTTCATTCGAGGGAAATCCGGGCGATCGGCTGAATGTTCATGTCTGGACTCAGCTCCTGATAGCTGAGCACTGCCAAGTGCGGGAACTCGAGCTCCACAAGCTTTCGAAAATACCGGCGGATCTCCATGGTGGTCAAAATGACCGGGTTTTGGGCGGTGGGGGGCAGAGAGCCCACTTCCGTTCGTACTGCGCTCAAGATCTCCTGCGTGATCTCGGGCTCGAGAGCCAGGTAACTCCCGGAGCTGGTGTGTTGAATCGAAGAGCGCACGGTCTCTTCGATCTGCGGGTCCAGCAGATAGACGATAAGCGTGTTCTGACCCCGAGTGTACTTGTGGCTGATGTAGCGCTTCAGCGCCGCCCGCACGTACTCGGTCAGCATCACCGTGTCGTGTTCGACCTGACCCCATTCGGCCAGGGCCTGAAGGATCGAGCGAAGGTCTCGGATCGAGATCTCTTCTTCGACGAGGCGCCGCAAAATGTCGGTCAGCTGGAAGGGCGACACCACCTTCGGCACGGTCTCTTTCACCAAGGCCGGGAACGCTTGCTCGAGCTGTTCGAGCATATTCATGGTCTCTTGAATGCCTACGAACTCGGCGCCGTTCTTTCTGAGCACTGCCGAAAGGTGAAGGACGATGTAGCCGGTGGCGTCCCAGGTGGTCAGGCCCGCCTGCTCCGCCACGTTTTGATAGCGGGCGTCGATCCAGGCGCACTCGTTGCCGTTGGCCGGGTTGGTCGCGGGCTCACCTTCGATGTTCAGCAGCCGAAGCCGCTCGACCGTGTCGTTCACGAGGACCTTCTCCTGGGACACGGTGCCCATCACCAGCGGGATCTCGTTCACCATGATCAGGTACGACCCTGGTGGCATGTCGGTCTCGTTGCCGCGGACTCGGATGCCCGGGAATCGGACGCCCAACTCGTAGAACAGGCCGTCCCGCATCATGGGAATCATCTCGCCGAGGAACTTGCTGCCCTCGCCCTGGTCCTCGACCAAGGGGATTAGATCCGACGCCACCTCGAGGGCGATGGGGGTCACCACTGGCAACATCTGCTGGGCCTGACCCTCCTGCATCTTCTGGCTCTGAATCCGCTTTTCGCGCTGCTCTTTGACCTCTTCTTCGCTGGGCGGCTGCCCTTCGGGCACCTGCAGCTTTCCCTCGGCCTTGAGTCGTTTCGTGCGATTCAGGCCGTAACCCACCCCGCCGGTGACCAGGGCCAAGGTCCAAAAGGGCAAGACGGGAAGACCGGGAATCATGCCGAACAGCAGGAGCAACACGCTGGCGATGACGAATGCCCGAGGCTGGGCCAACAGCTGCAGCGAAATGTCTTTGGCCAGGTGGTTTTCGGTGTCTTCCGATGCGACCCGGGTCACGACCAGACCGGCGGTGATCGAGATGAGAAGGGCGGGAATCTGGGAAACCAGACCGTCGCCTACCGTGAGGAGCGCAAACACGCCCAGGGCTTCGCTCGCCGTCATGCCGAGCATGGTGGAGCCGATGATGATGCCGGCGATGACGTTGATCGCGGTGATGATCAGTCCCGCGATGGAATCGCCCTTTACGAACTTCATCGCGCCGTCCATCGAGCCGAACAGCTGTGATTCGCGGTTCAGGTCGTTTCGACGCCGCCGGGCTTCGTCCATGTCGAACGCTCCGGCTCGAAGGTCGGCGTCGATCGACATCTGCTTGCCGGGCATGGCGTCCAAGGTGAACCGGGCCGCCACTTCGGCCACGCGCTCGGCGCCCTTGGTGATGACGAGGAATTGGATGATCGTCAGGATCAGAAAGATGACGATGCCCACCACCAGGTTTCCCTGGACCACGAAGTTTCCGAATGCCTTGATCACTTCGCCAGCGTCGGCATTCAAAAGAATCAATCGGGTGGATGACACGTTCAGCGCCAGTCGAAAGAGGGTTGTGACCAGCAGAATCGACGGGAACGATGCCAGGTGAAGCGCGTTGGGGATGTACATCGCGAGCAGAACCATCAGCACTGCGATCGAGATGTTCAGCACGATGAGCACATCGAGCAGGAACGTCGGCAGCGGGATGATGAGCATCGAGACGATCATCATCACCAGCGCCGCCAGCATGACGTCGGAGTAGCGTCCGATCGTCTGGCGCAGGTCTCCGGTGGTCAGGACGGCGATGAAGTTCTTCATGCGGCCCTCTCGAAGCCGTTATGGCAGAGAATTCGAGGCGATGGCACCCCTCGCACCGGGTGGGCAAGGGTGTGAGGCCGGTGCGGTCTCAAGTGGACTGGGTGTCCTGCTTGTCCAGGAGCTCCTTGATGGCCGCCGCGGTGGCGGCTGCCAGGGCCCGGGCCCGCAGGGAGGCGGGGTTTTTGCCTTCGGGGTCCAGGTTGATGGCCGCCTTCAGGTCTTCCATCGCGTGCTCGAACTCGCCGTGCTGCAGCAGGAGCTCGCCGCGGTTCACGAAGGAGTTGATGTCCTCCGGGTCCAGCTCGATGGCGATCGAGAATTCCTGCGCTGCCTCCTCGGGCATGTCCATCCTGGTATAGATGGCCCCGAGCATCGCGTGAAAATACGGGTCGTACGGGTTGCCGATGACCAGCCCTTCGAACAAGGTTCGAGCGTCCTTGTAGCGGCCCTGCTGGTACATGGTGTAACCGAATTCGGCGATGGCGTAGGCCTGCTCCATGGTCATGCCTTCGAGCTGGGCCCACGTGATCTTTCCCAGGAGGAACTTCTTGAAGTTTTCCTCCGTGAAGTTCTCGATCGGGTTCGGCGGGTCCACATACTCGATGCGGAGCTCCCCCTTTTCGACCGCTTCGATCAGATCGTCCGCGGTGACCTTTTCGGCCTCGGCGTCGAGCTCGGACATCACCTCCCGCTTTTCGTTGGGCGTCAGGTCCTCGGGCTTCTTCCCTTGGGCCATCAGCTGATCGATCTTGGAGGTGCCGCCGTTGTTGGTTCCCTTGACAGTCATTTCGCTCCCGATGTGCGCCGTCATAGCACTCCCTTCGGCCTGGACGGAAGGGCCGCCACGGGCCCCATTTTCCGTCACCGCCCGATGGAGTCGATGATGCCTTTCGCGGTCTGGTTGTATTTGTCGATGATCTGCCGGAGGATGTCGAACATCTGGGAGCGCTTGTCGATCAGGCGCTTGAGCTTCATGGTCTCCACGTCGATCGAGGGCGTCGAGTTGTCCTGGCCCCACGGCGTGTATTCCATGCCCTGACCCTGGGCCCACTTCTGCATGTCTTGCCGCTCGGCCTGCTGGTTCTGGATCGAGTTGATGTATTGGGCCTGACGCATGATGTCGTCGTCCATCTTGTTCATGATGATCATGATCAAGAGGGTGACCTTGTCCTCCACGGTGAGGGAGGGATCAGCCAGGATCTGGCCGACCTGCATCTGGTGACCGACCTCGTACATCGGGTTCGTGTTCGAGATCCGGCCAGGCTGGGCCAGCGGGTTCCAGGAACCGACGCCGCGACCGCCCCAGGGACCGGAGTTGTCCAGGTAGCCCCAGCCCGGACCGGCGGGACCGACGTCGCCGGTGTACGGGTTCATGCCGGCCATGATGTTGTGAAAGCCGCTCATGGTCATGCCCATGAACGGGTTCATGAACATGCTCCCAGCCCCGTACATGGCCATCGGGCCCATGGACATCATGGCCGCCTGTCCCATCACGGCGTGGTTCATCCCGGCGAACATGCCCAGGGCCGACATGGCCAGGGGGTTCACGTTGGCGCCGAGCATGGCCGGGTTCATGCCGGGGGCATACCGCTGCACCTTGACCACCCCGTCTCGGGAGCCGAAGTCGACGATGGTGCCGCCGATGGCCTGCTCGAACCGGGCCCGGGCCGAAGAGTCGTTCTTGAGCTTCTTTTCGAAGACCTTCGCCTGACGCTTGCTGCCGTCGAACATGTCGCGCAGGTCGAACTCCTGCCCGGCGCCCCAGGACCCAGCGTAGCCGTGGTGAAGCGCCGGTCCCATCATGGCCATGTAGGCCATGGGGCCCATCATCATCATGCCGGCCATGGGGAAGGCGCCCATGAACATCTCCCGCACGTTCCGGGTGATCGGGCCGGTGGCGTCGTTGAACGCGGTCTCGAAGAACGCGTCCCGCAGGTTCGCGAGCTTGCCGGCTTCGTTGCCGAGCAGAGAGTCGATGAACGCTCCGGTGACGGCGCCCTTGCCGCCGAAGAGACCCACCAGGTCGTTGACCATGGTGCCCGGGGTGATCGGATTCGAGTGTTGCGGCCCGTAGATGTGCATGCGCGTCCTCTCGCGTCGGTCTAAACCGTTTGGCCCGCCGTGCCAAAGTGCCCGACCGACACACCCCTTATCGGTGTGGGTGGCGCGCTGTTGCTTTCCCGTGGTGGGTCGTTTGGACCTAGGAGATCACCTGAGTCGGTGACCCACACCTTCGGCGTGGGCCCTCAGACCACCCCGTTCAGCAAACGCCGAAGGGCGTGGGCTTTGCGGGCCACCGGGTCGTCCCCCGACGGCGCTGCCCGGACGGCCTTTTCCAAGTCGGCCAAAGCCCGCCCCATGTCCCGCCGGGCGATGTGCACCTCGGCCCGGTTCACGTAGCCGGCCGGGTTGCGCGGCGCCACGGTGATGGCATGGGTGAACTGCCGGAGGGCCCGCTCCACATCCCCGAGCCGGTGATAGATCACGCCCAGGGCCCGGTAGTGGTAGTCGTTCCGGGGATCCAGGGCGACCAGACCCTCAAACACCACTTGGGCGTCCCGGACCTTGCCGTTCAAAAAGAGGCTGTAGCCCTGCTGGGAGATGGCATAGACCTCCTCGGCCGAGTAGCCCTTCAGCTCTTGCAGGGTCTGTTCCCCCCGGGCCCACCGGGAGACGGCGGTCTGGGGCGAGTCGGCCACCAGCTCCGCCGGGTCCCGGGCTACCAGGTCCCGGGACAATTTCATCAGGGGCGAGTCGCTCACGGCAGAGCTCCCTCACCCCTTGGATTCGGCGAGCAGCCGCGAGTACACCGCCTCGGCGAGCCCGTTATAGCGCTCGAGGAGCTCGAGCATGGCCTGCTCCCGACGCAGCATGGTGCGCATCTGGTCCCGGCGGTGATCCGGAATGCCCTCTTCGAGCGGCGCCTCCTCGACGGCCCGGCCGAAGGCCCGCCAACCCTCGCTCCGCCGGCGCAGGAGGAGCCGGCGAAGGGTCACGTGAAAGAGCGGGTGGGTGAGGCTCTCGGCACTTTCGGGCTCGGTGTCGGCCGGCTCCCCCAGCCGCAGGTTGTCCGAGCTTCGGCGGGGGCGGAGCAGCTGTTCCGGCGCCAGCTCGGGCACCGGGGCTGCGTCGGGATTCCTTTCGAGGCGGCGCCGCTCCTGGACCTCTTCCGGAAAGGTCCCCCGCAGGCCGACGTCGGCGGGCCATGGCCAGTTTCCGTTGATCCGTGCCATCTCGCTCCCTTTCGCGCGCGCTCATGCCCGCGGACTCATTCGCCCCGTTTGAGGAGGCCGCCCCGGCGCCCCGGTCCGGGCGGCGGCGGGCCTTCGGTCGGTGGCGATGCCGGCACCTCGTTCGGGCGGGGCCGACCGCTCCGCTGCTTCTTCTCCCGCGCTTCCTGCTCCTCCCGGATCTTGTAGACGAAGGACAGGACCTCCGCCACCGCTTCGTACAGATCCTCCGGAATCTCTTCTCCGACGTCGAGTTTGTTCAGGGCCTGGGCCAAGGGGACGTTGCGCAAGATCGGCACGCCGTACTGTTTTGCGAGCTCTTTGATCTTCTCGGCATGGATCCGCATGCCTTTGGCCACCACCTTCGGGGCCTGGTCCTCGTCTTGGTCGTATTTGATCGCGACGGCGATGTGGGCCGGGTTCACCACGACTGCGTCCGCATTCTTCACGTTTTCGGACCCCCCGCCAAACAGAAGCTCCTGCGCCAGCTGCTTGCGCTGGCCCTTCATTTGGGGGTCGCCCTCCATCTGCTTGTGCTCTTGTTTGACGTCGTACTTCGACATCATCTGCTCTTTTGAAAATACCTTGCGAGACCAGATGAGATCGAGGGCGCCGATCACGACGAAGAGTGCGGTGGTTTTGAGAAGATACTCCGCCACCAGGCCGGCGCCGTAGTCCACCGCCGAATGAAGCGGCATTCGGACCAGCAGCACCATGTCGTAGAGGGCTGCGGCCATTACGCTCCACGCCAGCCACGCGGCTGCGGCCATCTTGATGATATTCTTGATGAGCTCGACGAACTTCTTGATCTTGAACAGGCCCTTCAGTCCATTGACGGGATTGATTTTGTCGAGCTTTGGGATCAGTACCTTGAAAGCGAAGAAGAAACCTGTTTGGAGGACGTTCGAAAAGATTCCCATCACGAACACTGCAACGCCAACCGGGAGCGTGACTTTCAAGATCGTCGGGATGGCCTCCTCTAGGAGCTTTGTGATCGTGGCTGCGTCGGGACGGCGAAAGGCCGCGTCGATCGCGGTGCGGGCGAACTCCTGGAGGGTCGTCGCCACGTAGCCGATGACGCCCACCAGGGTCAGAAAGCCGATGGCGAAACCCAGCGCCCCCACGAAGTCCTGGCTCTTGGGAACCTGACCCTCCTCCTTGGCCTTTCGGAGCTTCTCTGGGGTCGCTTCTTCGGTCTTTTCTCCGGTTTCCGAGCTCACCCCGAAGCCTTTCGTTCGAATGGGGCTCGGCTCAGCCGAGAGCGCCCACGAGCTTTCGCACGAAGACCAGCGAGTCCTGCAGGAGGACTTCCATCTGGTCCATCATCAGGGTGAGGGAGAAGAAGAGCATGACGAGACCTGCGCTCGCCTTGACGCCCAAGGCCATGAAGTAGGCGTTCAGCTGGGGCGCGATCCGGTTGAACATGCCGAACACGATGTCGACCAAGAACGACGCGAACAGACCGGGAAACACCAACGCGAAAGCGATGGCGAACAGCCCTGCACTGTAGCGGAGGATCTGGTCCACGAATTCGTCGAATCCGCGGGTGAATTCGGGGAACTGGTCGACCGGCACCATTCGAAAGCTCTCGATGACGCTTTCGATGAAGTACACGTGTCCGTTCATGGTGCAGAAGATCACCAGCAGCAGCTGAAAGGCGAATTGACCCACCGGAGAGGCTCGAAGCTGAAGTTCTGGCACTTGGACTTCGGCTTGGTTCGATCCGCGCATGACGTCGAGGGCGCGCCCGCCGATCTCCATGGCGTAAAAGAGCTCGGTGGCGATGAATCCGATGACGAACCCGATGAACATCTCTTTGAACAGCAATACGATGAACACCGGGCCCGTCAGATTCAGCTCCGTCACCATGGTCGACGTCGCGAAGGGGAACACGAGCATCGTCATGCCGATGGACAGCCCGATTCGGGTTTCGGGAGGCACCAGCTTTCCACCGAGAAATGGCGTGATGAAAATGATCGGGAGCACCCGGACCAAGATCAGACCCGCCGGCAACAGGATCGCGTTGAGAAACTCTCCCCAGCCGACGATCTGGTACAATCCGGACGGCACTGGGTGGCTCCCGCGATGCGGCTCAGTGTCCCACGACGCTGGCGAAACCTTCGAAGCAGACCCGGCCAAACTGGATCATCGAGCTTCCGAGCCAGGGGCCGAGAATGGCCAGGGTTCCGAAGATGACCAGCACCTTGGGGATGAAGGTGAGCGACTGCTCCTGTACCTGTGTGACCGCCTGAAACAGAGCGACCATCAGGCCGACGAGAAGGGACAGGAGGGTCGGGGGACCGGATACGACCAGGACCATCAGGATCCCTTCGTTGGAGATCTGTGCGATGAAGTCCCGAACCATTACAAGTACCCCGTGATCAGACCCTTCGTGAGAAGATACCATCCGTCGATCATGACGAAGAGCAAGAGCTTGAATGGAAGGCTGATCGTGGTTGGCGAAAGCATCTGCATGCCGAGGGCCATCAAAATGTTGGACACGACCATGTCGATCACCAAGAACGGCACGAATATGATGAACCCGATCTGAAATGCTTCTTTCAGTTCCGAAATCACGAAGGACGGCACCAAGACCAAAAAGTCTTCGGGAGCCACCCCGCTTCGGTCCTCGGGCCGCCGCAGGCGTTTCGCCATGCTGAAGAACATGGCCTGGTCTTTGGCGTGGCTGTTCTTTTGCAAAAACGCCTTGATCGGGCCCCGCGCTTCACCCATTGCCTTGAAGATCATGTCGACGGTCTCGAACGAGATCAGGGTCTCCGAAGGCCGGCTGGTCTTCTGCATGAGTTCTTCGGTGTTCCGGTAGATCTCGAGACCCACCGGGGTCATGATGTAGACCGTCAGGATGATCGACAGGCCCGTGATCACCTGAGTCGGCGGGATTTGCTGGGTGCCCAAGGCCGACCGGACGATCGAAAGGACGACCGAGATCTTCACGAAGCTCGTGACCATGATGATCACGAAGGGCAGGAGGGTCAAAAGCCCCAGGGCGCCGAGGAGCACCAGCGGCCGGGCTGCGATCGATCCCTTGAGGGTCAGGTCCTCGGGTTCCAGCGCCCGGCGACGACCGCGCTCGGTCTGGGCGGCAGCCTCGGGTTCGGGGACCACGGTGGTCGATAGGGCGGCGCCGCCCAGTGCAGCGGCGAAGGCGAGCACCAGCGAGCGCCTGCGCCAGCCGGACCCGAACGCTCCCATGCGCAGCCAAGCCGCCATCAGATCGTCTCCTCTGGGCCCCGCCGGAACAGTCGGCCCAAGCGCTCCATGGGGTTCGTGCCGGGTCCTGGGTCGGAATCGATCAGGGCCGCTTCGATCTGCTCCGGATCCAGCCGGGCGATGAGGCCGATCTGTTGTTCGGTGGCGCCGACGAAGAAGTGCTCGTCGCCGATCTTGACCACCATGAGCGATCGTTTGGGGTCGATGGCCAATCGGTCCACCAGCCGCAGCACCCGCCGGCCGCCGGTGGCGGGCACGTCGACCCGCATCATCTTGGGCAAGAGCTTTCCCAAGAAGATGTAGGCCAGCAGGCAGATCAGGCCGAGGACGACGATCATCTGGAGGACGGCCCGACCAAAGTCGAGGGGCTCCCGCTCGGCCTGACTCTGCTCGTCCTGGGCGTAGCGGCGTTCGAGCCGTTCGGCTTGCCCATCGCGCTCGGCGGCGGTCCCGGGACTGGCGTTGGCCCCGGTCTCGGCGTTGGGCCCGGTCTCGGCGGCGGCATCGGGCTGGCGTGCTCGGGCGTCCGCTGCGCGGTCGTCTTCGAGCGTCGGCTCGGGAGGCTCTTTTTGGGCGTCTGGCTTCGCCAGGTGGGACAGGGCTCGGTCGGGGTCGCCGGCGGTGGCGGCGGCGGGCGTCGCCACCGCCGCTGCGGCCAACCACCACCCCATGAGCGCGTGCGCCTTCATGCGGGTTCCTTGACCAAGTTCAAAATCTTCACGCCGAGAGCCCCCTCGATCTCCACCAATTCCCCTTTTGCCAGAAGTCGGCCGTTGACCACCAGGTCCACCGGATCCGTCGGGGCCCGCCCCAACTCGAGCAGCTGCCCGGGGCGCAGTCGGATCACCTCGTCCGCGCTCAATTGGACCCGGCCGAGCTCGATCACGACCGCCACCGGGATGTCGCCGAGAAGGGGCTCCGCCTCCACCAGGTTGTCTGCGTCGTCGACCGGGACTTCTTCCTCGGCGTAGCCCTCTTCGGCGTAGCCGTCGTCCTCCTCGGAGTTTTCGTCGTCGAAGCCCCAGTCCTCTTCGAGCAGGTCGTCGCGCTGGGACCGACCTTCGTGGCCCGCTTCGTCCCCTTCCGGGTTCATCTCATACTCCGCCATGGCGTCTTCCGGGTGTTTCGGCTCTCCGTGGGCCTGCACCGGGTCGTGCGGTTCCGGCATCGGGAACTCTTCGATGTGGGTCACCTCGAACACGAGGCGACGGTCTGCCGGGTCGTCCCCGATGCCGCCGACGGCTCCGTGCAGGACGGCCCGCTGTCCCCTTCCGACGTACATGAACGCACCTCCGGTCACCTCGCCCCGTTCGAGCCGAACGTGGCACTCGTCGGGCAGGATGATGTCGCCCGGGTCGAGGGCTTGCATGTCCTGCGGCATCAGCTCGATCCGGCCCGCCTCCACCCGACCTTCGGCGAATACGCCGGTCAGGCGGGACATGCGGCCCCGGATCCGTTCCCGCTGGCGTTCCGCCCAGGTGGACTCCGGCGGGGGCCGGGCCGTGGGCACCCGCCGGGCCAGTCCTACCGGGACCAAAAACCGCAGGTAGCTCACGTCCAGGTCGAAGTTCATCTTCATCGAGACGACCCACCAGTGGTCCTCGTGGCGCAGGAGGTCGCCGCAGGATTTGAGGTCGGGCCGCAGGTCCTCGAAGCGCAAGGCCACTTGCTCCGGGTCGTGAAGCTGACCTTGGACCACCTTCAAAAGCTTCAGTCCCAGGTAACTGAAGACCCCTTGTTCCAGCTCGGTCAGGGGCCGGTGCACGTCCACCGTCAGGCCGTGGCTGCCGAGCATGCGATCGATGCACCGATAGACGAAGCGCAGGTCGAACTCGATGAGGATCTTTTCGTGCATCGGCGCCAAGCCGATCACCGCCAGGCACGTATTCCCCGGAATCAAGCTGCGGAGCGCGCTTCGGTTCATCACCCGGAGCGAGTGAAGCCACACGTCGGTCTCGACCTCGGTGTACTTCAGGACCAGGCCCCGGGCCTCGGCCACGAAGCTCGGGTCGAACAGGGCTTCGGGCAGCACCTTGAGGAGGGCATTGTGCAACTCCCGATGCTCGGCCGGGATCTGTTCCAACTCCCGCAGGCGGAACCGCCGCACCGACTTGGCGCGCAGCTCCGGGTCGTCGGGCTCGTAGGTCCGAGACTGGCGGGTGTAGGCCTGCACCGCCGACTGCGAAGCCGGGGGCGGAGGTGGTGGCGTGGCGCGCAAGTGGACCGGTGGTATCGAGGCCCGGCTCAAAGTTCAACACGGGGGGAAGCCGCCGGTTCACCCGAAGTGCAACCGACCGAGGCGGAGGCCGCGCTGTGCCAGCTGGCCGTTCAGGCGGCCTTTGGCCGATTGAATCGCTTGCCGCATGGGGGCGGAGCACCCGTGAAAGGTGCAGTGGATGGCGCCCGCTTCCTTTCGGACCTCGAGTTGGGCGCCCTCCAGACCCTGACCCTTCAACTCCACCAGCAGGTGGGTGCGGCCGTCCTCCCGGGACGCGGTCCAAATGGCTCGAACCACCTCTTGCAGCGTCTCGGCAGGCAGGGTCGGGGT
>DAPKRQ010000047.1:0-6339 GCA_031800475.1 Myxococcales bacterium LLY-WYZ-16_1 | reverse complement strand
GAGCTTGGCGCTGCAGGGCATCCAGCGCCGCCTGCTGGCGCTCCTGCTCCCGCCGAACCTCTTCCGGAGAGAGCAGCTGCAGGTTGAACAGCTCGGCGCACAGGTTCAGCTCCACGTCGCGACGCATGGACATGAACAGCTGATGACCTTCCTTTTTGTACTCGATCTTGGGATCCCGGTTTCCGTAGGAGCGCAGCCCGATCCCCTCCCGCAGGTGGTCCATCTGGCCCAGGTGGTCGCGCCAGTTCCGGTCGATGTTGCGAAGGTAGTGGATCCTCAAAAGGTAGCGCCACACCGGCTCGACCACCGTGTCGGTGGGTTCGAGCATCTCTTTGGGCCGCAGGCCCCGCTCCGTCACCACGTATTCTCGGCCGAGCTCTTCTTTGCGCTTTTGAAATCGAGCTTCCGCTTGGTCGTACAGCTGCTCTTCGAACTCGGTGTAGCGCACGGGCTCGTCCGGAAGCTCGGGGTCGAAGCCGAACACCGAACGGACCCGCTGCCGGAGCCCATCGAAGTTCCACTCCTCGAAGGCGACCTTGGGAGAAGCCGCCTCCCGCACCAGGTGCTGGGTGACCCGATCGAGCACGTCGAGCATGTGCTCCTCCATCGGATCGTCGCCGAGAACCTGTCGTCGAAGGGCGTAGATCGCCTTCCGCTGCAGGTTCATGACGTCGTCGTATTCGATCAGGTTCTTTCGAATGTCGAAGTTGTGTCCTTCGACCCGCTTTTGAGCGCTCTCGATGGACCGGGTGACCATCTTGTGTTCGATCGGCACGTCGTCTTCCATGCCGAGCCGCTCCATCATGACTTTGAGCCGGTCTCCGGCGAAGATGCGCATCAGGTCGTCTTCGAGCGACATATAGAACTGCGAAGAGCCCGGGTCACCTTGCCGGCCGGCGCGGCCCCGCAGCTGGTTGTCGACCCGGCGGGACTCGTGGCGCTCGGTGCCGAGCACGTGCAGACCGCCCGCATCCAAAACCTGCTGCTTCGTCTCGCGGCACTTCGCCTCGTAGACCTCGAGGTGCTCGGCGTATCTACGAATGCGCGTTTCGATCCAACTGCGGGCCTCGGCTTCGGCCTGTTGCCGCAGATCGCCCACGGTCTCGCCGGCCGTCTCGCCGGCCTGAGCCACCCGTTCTCGAAACAGCCGCTCGGCCCGGGACTTGGTCAACGTCTCCACGGGGATCGATTCGGGCGAACCCGACAGCCAACGGTACTCTGCCAGGATGGCCTGCTCTCGCTCCGGATTTCCGGCGGCATCGCCGAGATCTTCTCGGGCCACCTCGGCGCGGGCCATGTATTCCGGGTTGCCGCCGAGCAAGATGTCGGTCCCGCGACCGGCCATGTTGGTCGAGATGGTCACGGCCCCCAGTTGACCCGCCTGGGCGATCACTTCGCCTTCTTGCCGGTGAAACTTCGCGTTGAGGGTGGTGTGCGGAATGCCGGCCTTCTTCAGATGCCGCGAAACCACCTCGGACTTGTCGACGTTCCGGGTGCCGACCAGGATCGGCTGCCCCCGGGCGTGGCGCTCTTCGATGTCTGCCACCACTGCCCGGAACTTCTCCGCCTCGGACTTGTAGACCAGGTCCTGGCTGTCTTCTCGAATGATGGGCTTGTTGGTCGGTATGACCACCACGTCCAGCTTGTAGATCTTTTCGAACTCTTCCGCTTCCGTGTCTGCGGTTCCAGTCATGCCCGCCAGCTTGTCGTACATGCGGTACAGGTTCTGGTAGGTCACCGTGGCCAGGGTGACGCTCTCTTCTTGTATCGGCACACCCTCTTTGGCTTCGACCGCCTGGTGCAGACCGTCGGACCACCGGCGGCCCTCCATGGCGCGACCGGTGTTTTCGTCGATGATCAGCACTTCACCGCCCGCCACCAGGTAGTCCACGTCGCGGCGGTAGCAAGCGTGGGCTGCCAGTGCCTTGCTCACATGGTGCGACCACTCGATATTTTCGGGCGAAAAGAGATTCCCGATGCCCAGCAAAGCCTCGACCCGATCGACGCCTTCGTCGGTCAGCATGGCCGACTTGCTCTTTTCGTCGACGGTGTAGTGGCGCTCCGCCACCAAGCGGGAGACCACGTCGTTCACCGTGCCGTACTTGTCTCGGGACTCCTCCGCAGGCCCCGAGATGATCAGGGGGGTGCGCGCTTCATCGATGAGAATCGAGTCGACCTCGTCGATGATCGCGTAGTTGAGGCCTCGGGTCTGGACGTAGTCTTCCAGCGAGAACTTCATGTTGTCTCGGAGGTAGTCGAACCCGAACTCGGAGTTGGTGCCGTAGGTGATGTCGCAGTTGTACTGCGCCTTCTTGTGGTCTTCGTCGAAGCCGTGCACGACCACACCCACCGACAGACCGAGGAATCGGAAGATCTTGCCCATCCACTCGGCGTCTCGGTTGGCCAGGTAGTCGTTGACGGTGACCACGTGAACGCCCTTGCCCGTGAGCGCGTTCAGGTAGGCGGGCAGGGTCGCGACCAAGGTCTTGCCTTCGCCGGTCCGCATTTCGGCGATCTTGCCGTCGTGGAGGACGATGCCGCCGATCAGCTGCACGTCGAAATGCCGCATCTTCAGCACCCGCCGGCCCACCTCTCGGACCACGGCGAAGGCCTCGACCAGCAGGCTGTCCAGCGGGGCTCCCTGCTCCAGTCGGGCCTTGAACTCGGCGGTCTTCCCCCGGAGCTCGTCGTCCGTCAGCGCCTCGATCCGAGGTTCCAGGGCGTTGATCGCCTGCACCTTCGGCTGGAGACGGCGGATCTCCCGTTCGTTTTTGCTCCCGAAGAGTCTGGTGAAGACACCCATGAAGGGACCTGGCGCCGTTAAAGGGCAACCATGGAACCTTCGTCAAGGACGGAGCGCGCCTACTCCAGGATGTAGCGGCTCGGATCTACCGGGATTCCGTTGAGGCGAACCTCGTAATGCAGGTGGGGCCCCGTGGAACGACCGGTGTTGCCCACCGCGCCCAACAGGTCACCCCGCCTCACGGTCTGTCCCTCTTCCACGTGGATGCGCGACATGTGACCGAACAGGGTCGTGAGTCCGTGGCCGTGGTCCAGCTGCACGGTCAGCCCGTAGGCCCCCTTGGAGCGGGCCTTGACCACGGTGCCGTCGGCCGGAGCGGTAACCGGAGAGCCCAGGCTCGTGGCGAAGTCGATGCCCGCGTGCATCTGGGGTGAACCCGTAAACGGGTCGACCCGCATGCCGAACGTCGACGAGATGTAACCGGGGGCCGGCCGGCGGCTGGGGGTCGACGCCAAGCGGGCCCGTTGATCTTTGAGGTATTCCGCCAGGTCCGATGCCCCGTTCTGGACCGTCTCACCTTGCTGCTCCAGGTGTTCGAGGCGGGCGTCCAGGAGCGCCACGGACTCGCCGGGACGGCCCTGCATGAACAAGGCGTTCCGGAGGGCTTCCGCCGCGGGATGGCTCGGATCCGCCGATTCGGAGCCCGGGGTACCCACCGGACCGATGGCCAGGTTTCGAGACGGGTCGTGGACCATGGTCAAAGACCGGAGCCGATGCTCGTAGTCTTCGACGCGCTCCACCGTCGCCCCCACCTGGGCGAGGCGGCCATCCAGCTCTTTCAAGGCCACCCGCAGAGCCTGGTTTTCCTCGGTCAAGGTGGCCTGGCGCTCGTAGACCTGCAGACTCAGGACCCCCTGCACCACCGCCACCACGGCGAGCAGCACGAAGACGCCCAGCCCGTATCCGCCCGCAGCCAGCCACCACCGGGGAAACCGCAGTCGCCGCACCTCGTGCCCGGACGACTCGGGCATGATCATGACCGTCACGAATCGTGTCTTTTGGGGCTCCAACGTCCTCTTCACCTTCGGCGCCCGGGCGCCTTGCACCCGAGCCGATCCCTCGGACCCTGATTCGGCCCGACCGGCGAGGACATGAGCCCACGCCGGACCGTGCGCACCCTGACCCAATCTGGTCGATCGCGCAAGATCGAGACCCTCAGTCCATTCCGTTGACGTACGCCACGACCACCGTGATGTTGTCGTCGCCCCCCCGCTCGTTCGCCAGTGCGATCAGCTCCCGGGGGGCATCCCGCAAAAAGTTCTCGAACAGGCAATCCCGGATCTCCACGGTCGAGACCAGGTTGGCCAGCCCGTCGCTGCACAGGACGTACAGGTCGCCTTCCTGCACCGGGACCACCATGGTGTCGACGGCCACATCCTCTTCGAAGCCGACCGAACGGGTGATGATGTGCTTGAAGCGGCTGATCCGCGCCTGCTCCGGCGTGATGAGCCCGGCTTTGAGCTGCTCGTTGACCAAAGAGTGGTCCTCGGACAGCTGCTCGATCTGGCCGTCGCGGACCAGGTAGGCGCGGCTGTCCCCCACGTGCCCGAAAAAGGCGTAGTCGTCGAAGAACGCGACCCCGGTGACCGTGGTTCCCATGCCCTGAAGCTCGGGGACCTCTTGGGCTTTGTGGAAGATGGCCGCGCAGGCCCGCTTCACCGCGTTCGGCAGGAGCATCAACGCCGGATGCTTTTCGATCGGTCCCCGGAAACTGTGTCCGTTGACCACCTTTTTCATTTCGGAGCGGACCGTATCCTGGATGGTGGTCACGGCGAGCATCGAGGCCATTTCGCCGCCCAGGTGGCCGCCCATGCCGTCGGCCACCACGTACAGCTTCTGTTCGTCGTCCACGAGGTAGTTGTCCTCGTTGTGGTCCCGACGCATGCCGACGTCGGTCAGGCCGAAAGAAAGGATCTGGAGTTGTTTTCCGGCCACGGCGTCCATGGGGATCCTACGCAGGAACGTCACCTGGTTTCAACGAAGCGCCCATCGGTCAACGGGGCGAAGACGTGCGATCCGCAGCCGAACGCACGGAAGGGCGCCTCCGGCCACCGGTTCGACGGGGCGCCGCAACGGACGCCCGCTCCAGCAGCTCCTTGGCCAAAGACCGGCTCTTGGGAGTGACTTTGGCGCCGAGCATCCGCGCCAACTCCTCGACCCGAGCCGACGCGTCGAGCTGCCGAACGTCGGTGACCACCCTGCCCCCTCGCGTCGCCTTTTCCACCTTGCAATGAGCGTCGGCACGGGCCGCCACCTGAGGCAAGTGGGTGATGCACAGAACTTGGCCCCTTTGGGACACCGCTTGCAGCATGGCCCCCAGAGCCTCCGCCGCGTCCCCCCCGAGGCCCGCGTCCACTTCGTCGAAAGCTTGCAGCACCACCCCCTCGTCCTCGGTCTCCACCCGCTTGAGGGCCAGCAAGAGGCGGGAAAGCTCGCCGCCCGAGGCGATCTTGCGCAGGGGACGCAAAGGCTCGGTGGCGTGGGCCGCGAAGGTGAGCTCGACGCTCTCCGCCCCGCGAGGGCCGGGCTCGGGCAAAGGCGCCACCGAAAACTCCAGCTGACAGTCCGCCATGTGCAGGGCGCCCAGGTGTTCCCGGATGGCGGCGGCCAAGCGCGGGGCGGCCTGGGTGCGCGCCTCGGTCAAGCGGGCCGCGTGCTCCTGCAACGCCCGCCGCTCGGCCTCGAGGGCGGACTGAAGGTCCGCCCGGCGCACGTCCTCGTGCTCGATGTGGTCGAGCTCTTCTTCCATGCGCCGCCGGGCTGCCTCCACCGCCTCCTCGGACCCGCCGTACTTGCGCTGCAAGCGCCGCAGCGCATCCAGACGCTCCTCCACCTCGTCCAGGCGTCCGGGGTCCTCGTCCACGCGGCGGGCCAAGGCCTGGACGCCCCGTACCAGCTCGTCGAGCTCGGCTCCCAAGCGCGCCGCGGTCTCCGCCACTTCGGAGAAGGGCTCGCCGATCTCTGCGAGCCGCTCCAGGCGGGCCTGGGCCCGACCGAAGAGCCCCAGGGCCGAAGCCTCGTCCGCATCTCCGCCGCAAAGGGCCAGCTCCGCTTCGGCCAGTCCGGTTCGAAGCTCCTCCGACCGGCGCAGCCGCTCCCGCTCGCGCTGAAGCGCGTCGGTCTCGCCGGGCTGGGGATCGAGCGCCCGCAGCTCCTCGAGCGCGTAGCGCAGGAAGTCCTCCCGCTGGGCCCGGGCCGCATCGTCTTCGTCCAAGGAAGCGAGCAGGCGCCGGTACCCCTCCACCTCGCCGTGGTGCACCGCTACGCGCTGCCGAAGGCCCACCGTCCCGGCCCATCGATCCAGCAGCGTCACGTGACGGTCCGGCTCCAGAAGCGCCACGTTCTCGTGCTGGCTCGTGACTTCGACCGCCCCGCGCAAGATGTCTTGCAGCATGCCGACCGTGGCCAGCCGCCCGTTCACGAAGGCCCGACTGCGGTTACCTTGCACGACCCGACGGACCACCAACTCTCCGTCGTGTTCGATTCCGACGGCCTCGAGACGTTCGTCCAAAAGCCCGCCCGGCCGGACTTCGAAC
>DAPKRQ010000046.1:0-9591 GCA_031800475.1 Myxococcales bacterium LLY-WYZ-16_1 | reverse complement strand
GGGGCACCACGGGCTCGTTGCGGGGAGGCGGAACTGGCGAGCGACCGTCCATGCCCGAGGTCTAACGTTGCCGGGCCCGAGGCGTCCAGCCCGTCTTCCGACGGCGGCAGTCTGGACGGGAGCGGATGGCGTTGACGGCCGGGAGTCCGTCTTCTAAGGGACCCCCGGAGGTGCACACGTGGGGACTCGAATCGCCATCAACGGGTTTGGCCGCATCGGCCGCTGCATCGCGAGAGCGCTGACCCATCGCCGAGCCCGCGGCGATGGCCAGCTGGAGCTGGCGGCCGTAAACGACCTGACGGACGCCGAGACTCTGCTCCATCTGTTCCGGTACGACTCGGTGCACGGGCCGTTTCGGGGCGATGCCACAGTCGACGGGGACCAGCTGGTGATCGACGGCCAGAAAGTCACGGTGACCGCCCAAAAGGATCCCGCATCCCTCCCTTGGAAGGACCTCGGAATCGACCTGGTCCTGGAATGCACGGGTCTGTTCCGTTCGAAAGAAAAGGCCGGTGCCCACGTGGATGCCGGCGCAAAGCGGGTGATCATCTCTGCGCCCGGCAAGGGCGTTGACGCCACGTTTTGCATGGGTGTCAATCACGAGACCTTCGACCCATCAGAGCACGTCATCATCAGCAACGCCTCTTGCACCACGAACTGCCTGGCTCCCGTCGTCAAGGTCATCGACGATGCGTTCGGCGTGGACCACGGTTTGATGACCACGATCCACTCGGTCACGAACGATCAGCGGATCCTGGATCTGCCGCACTCCGACCTTCGGCGGGCACGGGCTGCGTTCGAATCGATGATTCCGACCAGCACTGGCGCGGCGAAGGCCGTGGGTTTGGTGCTGCCCCACCTGGCCGGAAAACTGAACGGCTTCGCGGTCCGGGTTCCGACCCGAAACGTATCTCTGGTCGACTTCACGGCCCGCACGAAGAAGGCGACGACGAAGGAAGAGGTCAACGAAGCCCTCCGCGCGGCCGCATCCGGCCCGCTGTCGGGAATCTTGGGCGTGTCCGCCGAGCCGCTCGTGTCCATCGACTTCAACGGCAACGAAAACAGTTCCACGGTGGACCTGGAACTGACCGAGGTTGTGGAAGGGACCATGGTGAAGGCGGTCAGCTGGTACGACAACGAATGGGCGTACTCGGTCCGCTGCATCGACCTGGCCGAGCACGTGAGCCGCCGGTCGGCCTGAGGAGCGGACCTTGGTCCGAAGCATTCACGACCTGGAGCTGGCCGGCCGGGTGACCTTCATCCGGGTGGATTTCAATGTGCCCCTCGATGGCGAGGGTCGGATCACGGACGATACGCGCATCCGGGCGGCGCTTCCGACCATCGAGCTGGCCCGCAAGATGAACGCGCGGGTGGTCCTGGCCTCGCACCTGGGCCGACCCAAGGGTCGACCGGACCCGGACCAATCCCTCGAACCGGCGGCGGGGCGCCTGGCCGAGCTGCTCCAGACCGAAGTCGGCTTCGCGGATGATTGCGTCGGTGATGGGGTGCGAAAGAACGTTCGAGATCTGCGAGATGGGCAAGTGCTCTTGCTGGAGAACACGAGGTTCCATCCAGGCGAAGAGAAGAACGACGAAGAGTTTGCCAAGGCTCTTTCCGAGGGGGTCGAGGTCTACGTCAACGATGCTTTCGGCGCGGCGCACCGAGCTCATGCATCCACGGCGGGCATCGCCCGTTTCGTGCGGGACAAGGGTGTGGGGCTGCTGATGAAGCGAGAGCTCGAATACTTGGGTAAGCTTTCCAGGGAGCCGGAACAGCCCTTCGTCGCGGTGATCGGGGGAGCCAAGGTCTCGGACAAGATCGGTGTTCTTCAGAGTCTTTTGGACCGCTGCCAGTCGATCTTGATCGGCGGCGCCATGGCCTACACGCTGATGAAAGCCCGAGGCTTGCCCACCGGGAACAGCCGGGTCGAGTCCGACAAGGTGGCGGTCGCCGAGCGGCTTCTCAAGTCGGCGGCTGCCCGCCGCGTGCAGCTGATGCTTCCCGAAGACCACATGGTGGCGCAGCAGTTCAGCGAGAACGCTCCGGCCGAGGCGGTGACCGAGATCCGAGAGGGCTTCATGGGCTTGGACATCGGTCCCCGGACGCGACAGCGCTACGACGAGATATTGGCCAAAGCCCGGACGATCTTCTGGAACGGGCCTATGGGGGTGTTCGAATGGCCAGCCTTTGCCGAGGGCACGTTCGCGGTGGCCCGGTCCATCGCGGCCAGTTCCGGGGTTTCGGTGGTCGGCGGCGGTGACTCGGTCTCGGCACTGAACCGGGCCGGGCTCGCCGATCGGGTGTCCCACGTTTCCACCGGGGGCGGCGCATCCCTCGAGCTGCTCGAGGGCAAGACCTTGCCGGGCGTGGCCGTGCTGGAGGCCAGCTGATGGCCCGCCGGCCTTTCGTCTGCGGAAACTGGAAGATGCACGGGACTCCCAGCGAGGCCCGGAAACTGGTGCGACAGATCTTGGACGCCCTCCCGAACCTGTCGGAGTCGACCACCGAAGTGGCGGTGGCGCCGGCGGCCTGCGCCCTCGACGCAGCCCGGGAGGCCATCGCCGATGGCCCCTTGGCCCTCGCGGCCCAAAACGTGCACCCCGACCCGAGTGGGGCGTTCACCGGCGAGATCTCGGTGCCCATGCTGGCGGATCTGGGGGTTCGGTACGTGATCGTGGGCCACAGCGAGCGGCGAAGCCTGTTCGGCGACAGCGATGCCCTGGTTCGGGCCAAGGTGGATGCGGTGCTGGCGGGCGGCCTGTCGGCCATTCTGTGCGTCGGCGAATCCCTTCGGGAGCGGGATGGGGGCTTCACCCTGAACGTGGTGCGGCGGCAGCTGGCTGCCGGACTCGAGGGGATCGGCCGGTCGGGCGCGGGGCTGGATCGGGTGGTGGTGGCTTACGAGCCCGTGTGGGCCATCGGCACCGGCCGCACCGCCACTCCGGAGCAGGCGCAAGAGGTGCACGCCGACATTCGCGCTCAGCTCGCCGAACGGTGGGGCGACCCGGGCCTGGCCGTTCGGCTCCAGTACGGCGGCTCGGTCAAGCCGAGTAACGCTGCCGACCTGTTCGCCCAGCCCGATGTGGATGGGGGCCTGGTCGGAGGGGCTTCCCTGAAGGCGAGCGACTTCGCGCAGATCGTGGCGGCGGCTTCCCCGGGCCCGGCCTGACCGGTGCCCGTTCGGGTCTGCGGCCCCGTTCGGATGGGCGGCCTCGTTCGAATGGGCGGCCCAGGGTGGGCGGGCTCGTTCAGGTGGGAGGGCCCGGTCGGAGGGTCGGCCCGTTCGGATGGTCGGCCCGTTCGGATGGTTGGCCCGTTCGGATGGGCGGCCCAGTTCGGATGGGCGGGGGGCCCGGAGCGGGCGTCCGAAGCTTTACAAGACCGGTCGATTGGGCCAGAGGTTTCAACCCCGTGGTCACGGCCTTGTACATCCTGCACGTCCTCGTTTGCCTGGCGATGCTCCCGATCATCTTGCTCCAAAGCGGTCGGGGCGGTGGCGTCAGCGCGGTTTTTGGGGGCGGGGGCAGCGTAAACGTCTTCGGAAGCCGGGGAGCGAGCAACTTTCTGACTCGCATGACCACCGGCGCCGCCATCATTTTCATGCTGAGCAGCATGGGGCTGTCCTACGTGTCGTCCCAGGACCGTTCGGTGGTCGCGGGCGTCGATGCGGAACCGCCGCCGGCGGGCTCCGAGGGAGCGGGCTCCGCCTCGAGCATGGGGGGCGCGGAAGGCATTCAGGTGGATGACGGAACCGCCGAGACGGTGGCTCCGCCTCCGGCCGACCCGGCGATGGAGCCGCCGGCCCTCGGGGGAGACGACCCGGACCCGGAGGCGCTCAACGAGGCTTCGGCGGGTGATGCGGCCGAGACCGAGACCGGAGCCGCCGGGACGGCAAGGGATGAGGCGGGAGCCGCCGCCCGTTCTGCCGCGGACGACGAGGCGTCCCCCGGCGAAGTCGGTTCGACCGAAGGCGCCGCCGAGGCCGAACCGCAATCCGCAACGTCCGAGGTGGGTGCTTCTGCTGAAAAGAGCGCCACGGAAGACACCCCGGCCAGTGGCGCGACGGATGCCGCAGCCGGGGATGGCGCCGAGGACGCTGCCGGCACCCGCGACCCGGGCGAAACGGCTTCCAAGGGCTCGAACGAAGACGGTTCCGAGCCTTCGAACGAGCGCAGCGGCAGCGGCTCGACCGGTGCGGCCGCCGGCAGCGAAGCCGCTTCTGCTGGGGCGGGCGATCAAACTGAAGGTGAAGGCGAAGGCGCCGACAGCGCCGGCCCGGACAGCTCCGGCCCGGACAACGCCGGCCCGGACAGCGCCGGCCCGGACAGCGCCGGCCCGGACAGGGCTTCCGGCGGCGGGGCCGCGGGCGGTCCCCCTGCGGCCGAATCGGATCCCAGCGCCGCCGGTGAGACCGCTCCCGAAGAGACTTCGGATCCTTCTGCTTCGGGGGCGAAGGAAGAGGCTTCTGGCAGCGCGCAAGAAGAGCCTCCGGCAGCCTCCGAAGGGGACGGTGGGGACGGCACCGGCGCCACCGAGACCGGGCGGGCAGGTGCTTCCGAAGGGGCCGATGGCGCGGAGGACGACGGGGCCACGGGGTCTTCGTCCACGGACGGCTCCAGCGATGGCACCGGTTCGGCTTCGAAGTCCGAGGGCGACGCGTCGGCCGGTGACGAAACCGAGGGTTCCGAGAAAAGCGGGTCCGAGGGAGGCGGCGGGTCGCAGTCCGACGGCTCCGACAGCGATGGGACCGAGGGCACGAGCGAGAGCTCGCCGAACTGAAGACCATTGACTTGGACTCGCAGGTTCCCATAGTCGGCGGGTCCCACGCGGCGGTGGTGGAATTGGTAGACACACCATCTTGAGGGGGTGGCGCCGCAAGGCATGGGAGTTCGAGTCTCCCCCGCCGCAACCCCGAGCCCCGGGCGGGCTGGCCCCAAGCCGTTCACCCGTGGCAGTGTCATTCCCGTGAAACGATTTTTGTGGGGGGCGGTCGGGGTGGCGCTGGCCGCGGGCACCTCGGCCTGTTCCGACGACTGCACCCGCAACGAGGACTGCGCTCTCGGTCAGGTTTGCATCCGGAACACCTGCCGGCCCGACCCCGACCCCGACGACCCGCTCCCGACCGGGCGCGACCGCCGGCTGCCCGCTCCGGGCGACGGAGGTTCTGATGGCGGCGCCGGCGAGGCAGACGGGGGCCGAGACGGGGGCGACGGCGGCAACGGGGGCCCACCGGAAGTCCGGGGCTTCGGCCGGGTCGTGCTGTTCCAGTTCTTCACATCCTCGGGCGGCGGGTCGGAAGGACGGGTCGAGGCGGCGCTGGTGGACGAGGGTTCGGCCACCGTGACCCGCACCGAAGAAACCTTGCCCGACATTCAGGCGGGCACCTGCGTGCTTCGGACCCGGCAGGTCGATCCGGCGGGCATGACGGCGCCGTTCCTGGTGGACAGCGTGGTGGCCCGGCTGCCTGCCGGTCCGGTCCTGCGGTTGGAGCCGGATTCGACGACGGGCGAGCTGGAGCTCGAGGCTCCCGACAGTCTGCCCGATCCCCTCTTTCCGCCTGGGCCCGTGGGCGATCCAGTGACGTTCGAACTCGCCGCCGGAACCACCCCACTGCAGGACCTGGAAGCCGTGAGCGTGAATGTGCCGCCGTCGTTCACGCCACTGACGCCCATGGTGCAAAACCAGCCCGTGCAATTGGCAGCCGGAAGCGGAATCCAGTTCACCTGGCAGTCCCAGGCCGGACCGATTCAGAACTTCGCCCTGGAGCTGTATGACCCCGAACGGGACGTCGTGTTGCGCTGCACCGCGTCGATCAACCTCGGCAGCTACACCTTGCCCCCTGCGGCCGTGGAAGCGTTCCTCGATGAAAACCCGAGCGGCACCCTGACCCTCGACGTCGGATTCGAGGGACGGACCGTGGAGGAAGTCGAGGTGATGGGCGGTGGGGACCCGGTCGAGATCGAGTTCCGCGTCTTGCGGGGCGCCCGGTACCCGGTGCAGCGCTGACGCCCCGGGCCCCGATTCGGTCCAGGGAACCCGTTCCACAGGACCTGCGGTCCAGGCCCCCGCCGCCGCTCGGTCCTCCGTTTCCTCCGGCGAACCGGCCCGTGGGCCGAAATTTTTTCGTCGCTGCCCCTCACGGCGCGGCGGCGCGCGTGCGTCAGCCCGCGGTCCGAACCGGCCCGAGGGCCCGAAGAACGCCCACTCTTGCCTCCCCGATGGCGTTCGACTACTTCCCCGCCATGACCCCGGAGTTCTTTGGTCCGACCCACATCGACTTCGAGCAGGTGAAGTGTCTGACCCACGCCATGATGGCCCTCGCGCGGGTGGACGGCGTGCACGACAGCGAGATGTCGCTGATTCGAGAGTTCTACGGATCTTGCTCCCGCGACGGAGACCCGGAGCTGGAAGAGGTGGCCAAGGGCGACTTCGATCCGGCCCGCGCCAAGGCCCTCTTCGGTGGAGATGGGGAGCACCGGGACATCTTCGTGAAGAGTTTGGTCCTGTTGGCCTATGCCGACGGCGAGTACGGCGAGCGCGAAGACCGGGTGATCCGCGACCTGGCCCAGGCCGTCGGGCTCAGCGACGGCGACGTGGACCGGCTGAAGGGGGCGACCAAGGAATACCTGCTGTCGAGCCTGGCCCACATCAAGAACGTCGAAGCGCTCCGCGAGGTCCAGCGAAAGCTGCAGTGAACCCGGTGCCCAACCGGCGCGCCTCGATTCGGTTCGAGGGACCCCACCGGACATGGGGCCGGCGTCCCCCCGGCCCGAAACGGTTCGGCGAGACCTTGGAAGCCGTCGGGCCAGATGGGACGTCCCAGCGCGGCGGACCGGTGGCTCGACCCGTCGATTCGTCGAAGCAAACCCACCCAGCGGGGCCGCGGATTTCCGTGCGGGACACCCGACGGGGAATCTGGTAGCCGACGTTCCGTGTTCAGCCGATTGTTCGGCGCCTTCAGTCAAGACATCGCCATCGACTTGGGGACCGCCAACACTTTGGTTCACATGCGGGGCCAAGGGATCGTTTTGGACGAACCCTCCGTGGTCGCCATCACCAAGTCTTCCAACCGGAAGGTCGTGGCGGTCGGGCATGAAGCGAAACAGATGCTCGGGCGAACGCCGGGCAACATCGAAGCGATTCGGCCCATGCGGGAAGGCGTCATCGCCGACTTCGCCGTGACCGAAGCGATGCTCAAGTATTTCATTCGAAAGGCCCAGCGAAAGCGCACCCCGACCTGGAGTCGCTTGGTGATCTCGATCCCCGCTGGCATCACCGACGTGGAGACGAAGGCCGTTCGCGAGGCGGCCATCGCGGCGGGCGTGCGCGAAGTGCTGCTGATCGAGCAGCCCATGGCGGCCGCGGTCGGAGCGGGGCTCCCCGTCCTCGACGCCCGGGGCAGCCTCATCGTCGACATCGGCGGCGGGACCACGGACATCGCCGTCATTTCCCTGGGCGGACTCGTCACCTACCGGACCCTCAAAGTCGCCGGAGACAAAATCGACGAAGCGATCATCCAATTCGTGCGCCGCCGCTCCAACATCTTGATCGGAGAGCGCACTGCCGAGCAGATCAAGATGAAGCTCGGCAACGTCCACCCGTCCGTGGAGTTTCCGGACATGGAGCTCAAGGGTCGCGACCTGGTTTCGGGGGTACCCCGCTCGATCAAGATCACCGCGGCCGATGTCCGGGAGGCCCTGTCGGATACGGTGCAGTTGATGACCGAAGCCGCCCATTCGGTGCTGGAGCGGACGCCCCCCGAGCTGTCGGCAGACTTGGCGGAGCGAGGCATCGTGCTGGTGGGAGGCGGCGCTCAGCTGGCCGGCCTGGACTTGCTCCTGCGCGAAGAGACCGGCATCCCCGCCGTCGTCGCCGAGGACCCACTCTTGGCGGTGGTGAACGGTGTGGGCATGGTCCTCGAGGACCTGGAGCGTTACCGGGGCCTGCTCTTTTGAACGGATTTTGCGATGCCTCCACGTCGGTCGAGCAAGTCGGGACCTGATCCTTTCGAACGGCTCGAGCGGGAGGGGCCTGGTCCGGTCTATGCAGTGGACGGCGAAGAACGTCTTCTGGTCGACGAGTTCGTACGAGCTTTGAAAGAGCGCTCGGTTCCCGAGCATGCGCGGGACTTCAACTTCGAGGTTCATACCGGCAAGGACGCCGTGCTCTCTCGGGTCATCGACGCGGCTCTCACCCTGCCGGCTTTCAGTGCTCGCCGAATGGTTTTGGTCCGCCAGGCCGAGAAGATGAACCTTTCCGAACCGGAGCCTCTGCTTCGCTACCTGAAGAATCCGTCCGAAACCACCACCCTGGTGTTCGTGGCCGACAAATTCGACGCGCGGGGAAAGGTGTACAAAGCGTTCCAAAAGACGGGCGCAGCTGTTCGTTTCGCTAGACCTAAGCCTTCGCAAATGCCCGACCTCGTCCGCCGCCGAGCCAAAGGCATGGGCATCGCGATCGACGGGGCGGCCGTACGGATGCTGGTGGAGTTGGTCGGACCCGATATGGGGGCGGCGGTGCGGGCCCTCGAGATGTTGGACCTCTACCGGGGGCCTGGCTCCGAGCGGGCGATCCGCGCCGAAGATGTCTCCCGGGTCCTGGTGAGCGTGCGGGAGGAGTCGGTCTTCGATCTGGTCGACGCCATCGGCCAGGGCGACCGGGTCCAGGCGCTCGCGCTCCTCCATCGGCTCTGCGTGGATCAGCGGGAACCGGGGCTTCGGGTGTTGGCGCTGATCGCCCGGCACTTTCGGTTGCTGATCCGGGCCCGGCAGCTCCTGGACACCCGGACCCCCACCAAAGCGTGGGCCGGTGCCCTCGGCCTGCCTCCGTTCTTGGTCGACAAGATGCGACGGCAGGCCGGCCGGTTTTCGTCCGAGGACCTGGTTCGGTCCCACGCGGCCATCAAGGCCGTGGACCAGGGTCTCAAAGGAGGCCGGCTGCGGGACGTGCGCCAGCTCGAGCGTTTGGCGCTGCGGCTCATGCCGGCGAACGAGGCCCGCAGCTGAAGGCAGACCCGGTCCATGATAGCGTCCCGCCATGCGCAAGGTGGCGGTCGGGGCCCTGATCCTGGGCGCGAGCGGGGCCCTCGGCGGGTGCGGTGAAGACGACGCGTGTCGGGCCGTGGCGGTGAGCAGCGACCAGTCCTGCGAGACGACCCGCGACTGCATCGACGAGGGCTTCGCTCGGTTCAGCTGCATCAACGGCACCTGTCGCCTGCCCTGCCTGTCCGACGCCGACTGCGCGCCCCCCGAGGCCGAGAGCGGGTGCGCCATCGACCCGGGGTTTCAGGCCGCCGTCTGCGAAAACCAGGTGTGCACCGTCGGTTGTCCCTTGCGCGAGTGCGGGGCTGGGCAAGAGGTGTGCGCAGATGGACGGTGCGCCTACTTCTTCGAGGGCTTCGAAGCCGAGGACGACACGGCCCCGAGCTTCACGTCTTTGGGATTCAACGACCTGGGGCGCGAGCTCGAAAACAACCGAAGCGCCATCCTGTTTTCCGGATTCGAAGGCTGCGAGCCGGGTCCCAACTGCTCGGGTCCGGCGGCTTCGGGCCAGCGCTTCGCGGTACTGGCCACCCTGCCCGCCCCCGAAAAG
>DAPKRQ010000045.1:0-12688 GCA_031800475.1 Myxococcales bacterium LLY-WYZ-16_1 | reverse complement strand
GGGGAAGCCGACCCCTCGGACTCCGAACGACGGCGGGCGTCCGACAAAGCCCTTGCCACCGAAATCGTCTACGGGGTCCTGCGGCGCCGCCACTTTCTGGACCGGGCCGTCTCCCGGGCCGCCGGCAAGCGGCTGAAAGATCTGGATCCGCGGCTGCACGACGTCCTGCGGGTGGCCGCCTACCAGCTTGCATACCTCGAACGGGTGCCGGACCACGCCGCCGTGGACCAGGCTGTGGAACAGGCCAAACGGCGACTCGGAACACGGGGCGCCGGCACCGCCAACGCGATCCTTCGACGTCTGGCCGAGCTTCCTCCGGACCACCGGATTCCCGAGCCGCCGTCCACCCGGGATCCGGTGGAGCGCGTCATGCACGAAGGCGGCGTCCCGCGGGAGCTGGCCGATCTATGGGTGGCAGACCTGGGTCCGGACCGGGCCCTCGCCTTCGCCCGGGCTTCGCTGGACCCAGCACCCCAGACCCTGCGGGCGAACCTGCTGCGGACGACCCCAAAGGCGCTGGCCCGAGAGGTCGGGGGCACGCCCGGGCGCCATGAGCGCGCGGTCCGTTTGCCGCACGGCGGCACGGGCCTGGCCGCAGACCTGGACGCCGTGCGGGCCGGACGGGCCACCCCCCAAGACGAAGCTTCGATGGCCGTGGTCGACCTGTTGGATCCGAAGCCCGGCGAGCACATCTTGGACCTGTGCGCCGCCCCCGGGGGCAAGACAACTTGCATCGCCGAGGTCACCGAAGACCGAGCCCGCATCGACGCTTACGACCGGCTGCCCGATCGTCTTCGCCAGGTCCCGCAAAACGCAGCTCGATTGGGTCTTTCTTCCATTCAAACGCTCGAAGCGCTCCCCGAGCCCGAACCGATCCACGACCGGGTCTTGGTCGATGCCCCCTGCTCGGGGCTGGGAACCCTGCGCCGGCACCCGGAGATCCGCTGGAAGTTTCGGGCCGACGAGCTGGACCGCCTCGTTCGCACCCAGCGGCGGGTCTTGCTCGACGGCGCCGAACGGGTCCGACCCGGCGGCAAGCTGGTCTACTCGGTGTGCACCGTCACCGAGCGCGAAGGTCCGGCGGCCCTCGACGCGGTGAAAGATGCCTTTCAGATCGAACAGACCTGGTCCACCGGTCCGGACCAAGAAGGCGCACCCGACGGGTTTTTCGCGGCCTGCCTAAAAAAGCGCTGAACCCGACACCAACGACCGAGACCCGTCAGCCCTCCACCATCGCCTCGAACAGACGGTAGTGCTCGCCGTCCATACCGAGCCGGCGATAGACCGCCTGCGCCCGGACGTTATCCACCTCGACGTACAGCCGAATCCCGGCGGCCCCGGCGAGCCGAGCCTCTGCGTCCACGTGCCGATAAAGGCTCCTGTACACCCCCTGCTGCCGGAATGCGGGCCACACGTACACGCTCTGAATCCACCACACCCACCGGTTCCGCCAGTCGCTCCATTCCCAGGTCACGAGGAGCTGTCCCACCACGGCGCCGTCGCGCTCGGCCACATAGTAGCGTCCCTTGTGGGGATCCTGAAACACGGCCTCCACCCCGGCGCGGAGCGTCTGCGGGTCCAGTTCCACGCCCTCGGTCTCGCGGGCCATGGCCTGGTTGCCCTCCACCAGGGCGGTCCCGTCCGCCCCGGTGGCCGTTCGGACGCGCATGCCTGCAGGCTAACACGGTCTGTTCCGGCGCACGGGGGGCCACTTCGATTTGACGACCTCGGCCCGCCGAGGAACGCTGTTCGCGTGAACTCGGGCCCAGCCAAGATCGAACCCGAACGGATCCGACAGACCGTCGAAGACTTCGTCCATCGGATGGTCAAAGACCCGATGATCGGTTTTTTCTTCTGGAATGTGGACGTGCCCACGCTGGTCCAGCGGGAGTTCGAGTTGTCCGCCCGCTTCGTCGGCTGGGACGTGCCTTACACGGGGCGCCCCATCGGCAAGGTCCATCAGGCCCATCGGATCATGGGCGGCCAATTCGACCGGCGACGTCAGATCCTTCAGGAGACCCTGGACGACCACCAGATCCCGCCGGACGTGCAGGCCACCTGGCTGCACCACGTCGACACCATGCGCAGCCGCATCACCGCCGATTCCCCGGGGGTGTGCACGGCGCCCGACCTTCCCGAAGACGAGGGCCGGCCGGTGAAGGGTCCCCCTCCCCTGGGCCCGACCTTTCGGATCGTGGACTGAAACCTTACGCTCAGCGCCGCTCGCTCGCGGCCGGTCCGTCAGCCGGGGCCTCGGCAGACGGCGGGTACCGGGAACCTGCGTACACCGTCCACAGGGGAGTCCCTCGAAGCGAGCGGTCGAACAGAATCTGACGTTCAGACAAGCGAACAAAATCCGAAGCGTAGCGTGGAAAGCGCCGCTCGTGGGTCAGCACCACCAGATGGGCGCTGCCTTCCGACGTGGTGAGACGCAGATCTTCTCGAAGGAGACCGGCCTTTCGAAACCACTTGTAGGTCCGGACGTATTCCTTGTGGTTTGGCACGAAGTGGACCCGGGCCCGCTCGGGGGCGTGGGCGTTCAGCCAGCGGAGCTGGTCCCGAAACGCCACGTCGTAGTACTGCCGCTCGAAGCCGGAGGCGGTGGCTCCCCGCACCCCGCCGATCCACCCATTGTAAGCGCTCAGTCCGTAGGCCGCGTCGAAACCCCGGTGGCTGTAGGCGGCGCGGTAGCCGAAGGCCGAGCCCGCTCCCAGCGCCAACACCACCGCAGCGGCCACCCGCTCGGCCCGCCCGAAACGACACGCCAGTTCCCACAGCCGAAGCGCGCCGTACCCGGCCAGAAGGGCCAAAAACGGAAAAAAGGGCATGAAAAGCTTCACGCCGCCATACTTGGGGCCCCCCGAAAAGGCCACTGGCGCCACGGCGAAAAACGCGTTCAGCACCGAAAACCACACCAGGTCGCCCTCGGGTCGCTCCCGCTCCACAGGCCAGTCCCGGCGCAAGACCCTCCGGCCCGCCGCCGGGA
The DNA here is from genome assembly GCA_031800475.1 of Myxococcales bacterium LLY-WYZ-16_1. Classification (GTDB taxonomy): domain Bacteria; phylum Myxococcota; class Kuafuiibacteriia; order Kuafuiibacteriales; family Kuafuiibacteriaceae; genus Kuafuiihalomonas; species Kuafuiihalomonas phototrophica. The sequence goes on along the minus strand of DAPKRQ010000045.1, from coordinate 9,702 downwards.
CCCCGAGCACCGCGCCAACGGCGGCCAGGGCCATCACCGCCACCGGCGTCGTGATCCCCGCCATGACGAAGGGTGCGTGCCACGGAGCGAAGGGCTGGTCGTATCGCTCACCGAAGTAGTAGAAGAGGATCGGGTAGTGGTTCAGGTGAAAGCTGACGTACTCCCGAAGCCGATCCCACGTGTCGAACCACAGCCAAGGCCAGGACACCCAGAAGACCAAAGGCCCCAACAGCACCATCGAGAAGAACGCGGTCGGCAAGGGCTTGAGGCGAAGCCTCGGCCGCCCGGGCCCACCGCCCGGCTCGTGTAGCCGGGGCCACGGGCGCGTCAGCCACCAAAACAGAAACATCGGCACCAGCAGAAACGGCGCGTTCAGCTTGGTGGCCAGGGCCAGACCGAAAGCGACCCCGGCCAGCCGACCGGCCCACCGGCTCCGCTCTCCCCACAGAGCCACCGCGGCGGCCAAGAGCACGAAGGCCGCCACCGGAACGTCCAATGTCCCGACCCGGCTGTGAAACTGAAACCGCGGCATCGACGCCAAAGCCACCACCGCCGCGGTGCCGGCGAACAGCCCCCGAGTCAGCCCCAGCTGAAAGACGGCGAGCGCCATGGACACGGCCGCACACAACGTCGACGCGAACACCGCGAAGACCCTGGGGCCGTCGATGGGACCGAGAAAGCCGAACAGCTTTCCGAACAGTCCGAAGCCGTACTTGGCCACGGGCGGGTGCTCGTGGTTCGGCCCAAAGGCTCGGTCGATGCGGCCCTGGGTGAACGCGTCCGAGGCCGTGAGGTCGAACAACCAGTCGGCGTAGGAGGCACCGGCCGGCAGGTAGAAGTCATCGTCGTCGGTCAGGCCGATCTCCGAAAGCCCCCGGGCGCACAGAACGCCGTACGCCACCACCACGGCGACCGCGGCCACGGCTCGCAGCTTCACGGGAGGACGCGCTCCTTTGTCCTTTCGCCGCCGGCCTTCGTGGGGGCGGGCACGATTCGAACGAGCCCGTCCACACACTGGTGCCGGGCCCCATCGGCGCCGGTTGTAATGGTCCACACGATCGGCAACCCGCCTTGCAAACGCACCGTTTGCTCGCGCCACCCCTTCCGGTTGGGAACGGTCAGCACGGACCGGGTGCGAGAGGCTTGCCGGATCCGGTGTTGGATCGGTGCGCCGTTCGGAGCCTGTCGCACGGCGGAGTCGGAGAGCGCGGCGCCGAAGGTGAGCTCGAGTTCGTGGCCGGGCGGCACCGGGATCGCCGGAATCTCGATGACGAGCTCCTTGCCAGCGATCGGGTGGGCCCAGACGCAACGGCGAGAGTCTCCCTCGATGATGTGAGATACCCGGGCCGCATGCACCCACCCGGGCTGTCCGGGACACGAAAAGCCTCCGGCGGGCCGGGGCGCGTCGCACCGGGACACCACCCGTCCACCTCGGGCTTCGACCCGGAACAGCCCGGCCCGCAGGTCGCGAACCAGGTCGAAGGCGGCGGGCGCCTCGCCCGAACCCTCTCGTTCGATCCGGCGGAGCACCAATGGCTCCGGCAGCTCGACCTGCCGAGTCTGTCGGCCTTCGACCCGAAGCGGTTCGTCCCGGAAGTCGACGATCCAAAATACCGGCGCCCGGCGGGCCGAAGGCACTTCGACCGTGCCCCCGATCTCCACCAGCGCCGGCACCACCCGGGGTGAAAGGAGCGGGCTGTACACCAAGGGCTCCGTGGGCTTGCGCAACTTCTCGACCCGCTCGACGGCCGCCACGAGAGCGCGGGCGGTCACCTGAACCGGCCCGGGCCGGAGCAGCGCCGCCCCTTCGACCGCGGCGGCCACGGCGACGAACGCACAAAGGACCCAGAACAGCTGCTTCACGCCGCCCATCGCATGCTGGAATGGGACCGCCCGTACCGGTCGAACCAAAGCTGAAACGCGAGCAGGGTCCACAGCGGCTTTCGGTGGTCCGCGGTCCCCGCCTGGTGGGCGGACCACAGGGCCCGAACCGGGCCCGGGTCGAACAAGCCCTGCCGAGCCAAGCGGGCGGGCGCCAAGAGGTCTTCTCCCAAATCTCGCAGAGGGCCCCGCAACCAGTCGGCCATCGGCACCGCGAAACCCCGCTTTGGCCGGTCGACCACCGACGCCGGCAGCCACCGTCGCGCCAGACGCTTGAGGGGCGCTTTGGTCTGTCCGTGGGCGAGCTTGTGGCGGCTGGGAATGTCGCAGGCCAGCTCCACCAGGTCCCGGTCCAAAAACGGTGCCCGCACCTCGAGGCCGTGGGCCATCGACGCCCGGTCCACCTTGGTCAGCACGTCGCCAGCCAGATACAGGGCCAGGTACTGGGCGGTCAGCCGATCGAAGGTGTCTCGGGCCTCGCCGGCATCCACCCGGGTCCACAGACCTCGGACCAACTCGCGGATCCGACCCGGGCTCGGGTGGCCGGACAACACCCGCGAGGCCTCCTCGGGCGTAAACGATCCCAGCCACCGGACGTGTCGCTCCGCGGGATCGAAGCCCAGCCCCCGGGCGAATCGCTTCACCTTGAAGTCGAAACTGAAGTAGTCGCGACTCACCGGCAACAGGCGCGCGGCCTGCTGAAGCCCCAAGCCCACGTAGCGCCCGACCCGTTGAGGGATCCATTCAGCCACCTGTTCGGCCAGAAATGTCGGGTAGCCGAGGAACAGCTCGTCCCCCCCATCACCTCCGAGCGCAACCTTGACGTGTTTTCGCACGAATCTACACAAAAGATAAGTCGGAAAAATCGATGCGTCACCGAGTGGCTCGTCCATGTAGTCGGCCACGTCGGGTAAGATATCGCTCATCGCCTTCGGCGCGAGATGCTCTACGTGATGGTCGGTTCCCAGGTGCCGAGCCACGGTCGCGGCGTGCGGGCTTTCGTCGAAGGACCGATCGTCGAACCCGATACTGAAGGTCTTCACCTGCCCCGGCGGCCGCTGGCGCGCCATGGCAGCCGCGATCACCGAAGAGTCCACCCCGCCGCTGAGGAGCACGCCGATGGGCACGTCGGCCATCAGACGTCGCTCGACCGAAGCCAGTACGACCTGCTCGAGCCGATCGGTGGCCGCATCTTCGGAAAGCTCCGCGACCGAGCTTTCCACCCCGCCGAACCGGGGCCGCCAGTATGTTTCGAGAGCGAGCCGTCCCGAGGGTCGATCGAATCGAAGCTTTTCGGCTGGTCGCAACTTGTGCACGCCCGCAAAGATCGAAAAGTCGTCGGGAAGGCATTCGAGCGTCAGGTATGTGGCCACGCCCTCTCGGCTCAGATCCCAGCTCCAGGGGGCCGCATCGTCATGGGGCGCCGGGACCGCGAGCAGGGCCTTGAGCTCCGAGCCGAACAAAAAGACCCCGTCTTTGTACGTCCAATACAGGGGCTTTTGGCCCATGCGGTCTCGGGCCAAAAGAAGGGTCTGGGCATCTTCGGACCAGGCGGCGAGGGCGTACATGCCCTCGAGGCGCTCGGGAAGTCCATCTCCCCAGATCCGATAGCCGTGGGCCACCACCTCCGAGTCCGATTCGGTTCGAAACGCGCAGCCTTCCCGCTCCAGCTGCCGGCGCAGATCTCGAAAGTTGTAGATCTCACCGTTGACCACGGCGCGAACCGAGCCGCTCGCCATCGGCTGGTGCCCTCCCGCCAGGTCGACGATCGACAGCCGCAGGTGCCCGAGGCCGCATCCTTCGCCCGTGTAGGTGCCTACGTCGTCGGGCCCCCGGGGGGTCAGCGTCTTCACCATGCGCCGCACGAACTCGGAGGACACCGGCGCACCGGCGGGCGCGACGATGCCGGCGATCCCGCACACCGGTCAGCCTCCACCCGGGCCGTGCAGTACCGAAGCCCGACGCTTCCGTGGCCGGATCAGGTTTTGGCGCTCCCGCACCATGTAGATCGGGCGAGCCTGGCTCTCGTAGTAGGTGCGGGTGGCGATCTCGGCCAAAAGCCCCAAGAAGACCGACTGCACCCCGATCAGCCCCAGGAAGACGGCGATGATCAAAAACGGGTTTCGATGCGCAAAGGTGCCGAAGGCGAACTTTTCGTACAGGGTGTACGACGCGGCCAGGACGGCGGCGCCGAACAGCAGGATCCCGAGGCCTCCGAAAAAGTAGATCGGCTTGGTCCCGTAGGAGCCCAGGAACTTCACGACCAACAGGTCCAAGAGCACCTTGAAGGTCCGCATGATTCCGTACTTGGAGCGACCGTACTTGCGAGGCCGGTGGTTGACCGGAACCTCGGTGACCCGGGCCCCCGCCCACGTCGCGTAGATCGGGATGAACCGGTGCATCTCCCCGTACAGCTCCACCGGATCCAACACCTCGCGGCGGTAGGCTTTGAGCGTGCATCCGTAGTCGTGCAGATGGACGCCGCTGACCCACGAGATCAGCATGTTCGCCATCTTGCTCGGCAGGCGCCGGCTCAAGGCTTTGTCCTGCCGCTTTTTTCGCCAGCCCGAGACCACGTCGTAGCCTTCGTCGATCTTGTCCAGGAGGGCCGGGATCGAGTGGGGGTCGTTTTGCAGGTCCGCGTCCAGCGGCACCAAAATGCGCCCCCGAGCGTGGTCGAGCCCGGCCACCAGGGCCGCGGTCTGGCCGAAGTTTCGCCGCAGCCGCACGAGTTTCAGGCGCGACTCCCGTTCGGCGTGAATGACCAGCTTGGACCAGGTCTGGTCCGTGGAGCCGTCGTCGACCACCACCACTTCGCAGTCGAGCTGGTGCTCGTCGATCACCCCGAAGATCTCGGCGATGAGTTCATCGACGCTCTCCTCCTCGTTGAAGCACGGAACCAACAGGGACAGATCCGGGCCATCCGGGAGGTCTTGGGAGCTGTCACCGTCGACGACGGCACGCCTCGGCGCAGTGGAGGGCTCCATGGACTCAGCGCGCATCCTTTCGTCGCGGAAGACCCGCTCGGATCTCGAGCTGGGATCTGACCCGGAGCGCGGCCCGAACCACCTGGTCCGGCATGGCCGCGTCGGCCGCCCCGGGGCCGAAGAGCTGCCGGAGCAGGCCCTCCGCAGGGCTGGGAGAACCACACGACTGCTCGCGATTTGCCAACCCGCGATGCGCGAGCTCCGCCCGGACGTCGTCGATCAGCACCTGCAGCTCGACCAGGGCCAGGGCCCACTCGGCCTGAATCCTCCGCGGTTTCCCCGCACGGCGGGCCGCAGCCATGCGGGTCTGAACCGCGGAGAGCTCCTTGCCCCCCAAACAGCGGGCGCCCTCCAGCCAGTCTCGAGGCGTGGGCCCAAAGCCCGGCTCGGCTCGGGCCGGACCCTTCGGTACCGCGGCCGCCGGCTCCCGCCGACCCATGGGAGCCCGGCGGCTCCGCGACCTCCCCGCCGGCGCGGTCGCCCCCAGGTCCCCGGGCCCTTCGGCCGGGTCCGTCTGCGATCGCCGGGCGTCGGCGGTCCCGGACACCGGCGGCCGAGGCTCCCCAGAAGCCACGGACGGCCCTCGGTCCGTGAGCGGCGTCAAAATTCGGGCCATGCCAGTGGTGCCCGTTCGTGCCTTGCGCGCCGCCGCGGCCCGAGCCCGGGCGCGGGCTTCTTCCTCCGCGCGAAGCTGAACGAGCCGCTGACGGAAGGCCTCGGCCCTCCGCTCCGCTTCGGCCCGCAACACCTCTTGTCGCGCTTCGCGCGCCTCCGTCGGGGCCGAGGCCGGTGCAGCCCGAGGCCGAGGCTCGGATTTTGGCTCGGCGGGGGTCGACGCGCACCCGACGTAGCCGAGCGCGAGCCCCCACATCGCCCACCTGGCGCGCACGGCGGCAGCCTAGTCGCCCCTCGGCCGCAGTGCCACCCTGCCGTTTGCCCGGGCTGCATGGCTCTGGATAGACTTTGGCCGGCTCGGCCATGGCGGACTCCGACCCGGTCCAGTTCGGCGACTATCTGCTGTACGACCGGATCGGTGTCGGCGGGATGGCCGAGATCTTCTTGGCGTCGTCTCGCGGCATCGAAGGCTTCGAAAAACGCCTCGTTATCAAGCGAATCCTCCCCAGCCTTTCCAGCGACAGCCAGTTCGTTCGGATGTTCGTCGAAGAGGCGAAACTCTGCGCAACCCTGCGACACCCGAACATCGTCCAGGTCTACGACTTGGGCGAGATCGACGGCCAGTTCTTCATCGCGATGGAGTTCGTCGACGGAAGGGATCTTCTCAAGACACTCGCCGCCTGCGGACATCGCCAGCTGGGCTTTCCGACGGACCTGGCTTTGTACATCACCGCAGAAGTGCTCAAGGGTCTGAACTACGCCCACCAGCTCACGGGGTCGAGCGGCAAACCGCTCGGCATCATTCACCGGGATGTTTCACCTTCCAATGTCTTCCTTTCTTTCGAAGGTCAGGTGAAGATCGGCGACTTCGGGATCGCCAAAGCTTCTTCGCGAGAAAAGACCGCAGCCGGCATCTTGAAAGGAAAGTTCGGGTACATGTCTCCCGAGCAAGTGCTCGGCACCGAAATCGACCATCGAGCCGACATCTTCGCGAGCGGAATCCTGCTGTACGAGCTGTTGTCCGGTCATCGCCTTTTCGTGGGGCCCAACGATCTGGCTGTGCTCCAAAAGGTGCGGCAGGCGCAGGTGGAGCCGCCCCTGACCCACCACCGTCCCGACCTAGACCCCCAACTGGTCGCCATCGTCGAACGGGCCCTTCACCGAGATCCGCAAGCAAGGTTTCAGACCGCCGAAAAGATGCGACAGGCCCTGAGCGACCACGCCTTCCGGAAGCAGACCGGGAGCGGTCCGGGCGAGCTCGCCCGTTTTCTTCAGCGCCTGTTCTTGGCCGACCCGAAAGAGCAGGCGCGACGGGCTCGGTTCCGGCTTCCGCCGATCCATCTCGAGCCATCGGACAACCATGGCTTTGACGGCTTTGGGCCCACCTCCACCCGGGACATCACGGACTCCGAGCCGTCGGCACCGGTGGCTCCGCCGGAACACTGGGACATGGAGCCGGGGCCCGAGACCGAGATCACGGCCACCTCGCACCCGGCCCGGGTGCGGGTGTCCGCGCCGAATCCCGAGATTCAAGTGCCCGGGGAGACGGGGCGACAAGGGGTCGATCCGGCCGACATGCCGACCCTCGGACAGCCTCCCCTCGCCGACCGCGACCCGACGGACCACACCGTCGGGATCCGACCTCCCGATGAGCCGGACTTCGAGGAACAGACCCCATTCGCCCGAGAGTCCTGGACCGACCACTCCGGCGAGGCCCAGGCGACGGTGGGCCCCACCACCTCGCCCGAAGGAGAGCCGGCCATCGGGATCGAGCCCGCCCCCTTGATCCAGGTGCCGGACGAGACCTTCGCGACGCCCAGCGAGGACCTGGAGGACATGGAAGAGCAGACGCTTCTCGGAGACTCGGTGGCGGTCTTGGCCGAGCCCGAGGAGGCGAACTGGGCTCAGGTTTCGAACGGAGCCGCCGACGAGGACGATGACGGGCCGGAGGGCTTCGAAGACGGAGCGGAGCGCACGATCCCAGCCGGCGCTGCGGGCATGTCAGAGTTCGGAGCATGGAGCCCGGCACGGGACGCCGGACCGCCGACTCCACCGGCCGGCCTCGGCCCGTACTCGGTTTCCGAACCGCTGCTGTCCGAGGTGCCTTCCGACGACGAGACCTTGCCTCCCGGCAGCGCGAACCCGACCGAGCCCCGGGACCGCCGCCCGGTGGAAGTGCCGATGCCCGAACTGTTCAACCCGGGCGAAGAAGACCCGGACGCCGTGGCGACCGAAGCCCGGGGAACGGCCCCCCGGGGCGCGACCCGGACCGCGCTGCCCGAACCCCTCCGAGCGCCCCCGCCCAACGCCGGGTCGGAGGGCATGACCGAGCCGCCGCTGCCCCGGATGGACACGCAAGGGTCGTCCGGCGGGTCCCTTTTCGAGGGGCCGGGCCCCCACGGTGGCAGCGACACCCGCCCCATGTTCCGAGACCGGCCCGCGGCGCGAGCCGAAATCGCTGCAGGCAGCCCCGGAAGACTTCGCCAGATGCGCGTGAAGGAGCGGGTCCGTCGCTCGGCCATTCATCGGGCCGATTCGCCCCCTGAACCCGAGGCCCGAGCTGCGGAGGCCCCCGATTCGGAGGTCGCCTTCGCGGCAGCTGACCGGGGAGATACGGCCGAAATTCACCGCCCCGCACGTCCCTGGGTCTGGGCCGTCGGGGCTTTCGGCGTCACGCTGCTCCTGGCCGTGGGAGGCGCCGTGATCCGGCAGCGCATGGCCGGCGAAAGCCCCGGGGCGATCGTGCTCGGGTGCCCGCCGGAGCGGCGCGTCCAGGTGGTTGGGGTGGGAGTCTTCGAGGACGTGGAGGAGCGGACGCTCGAGCTGCCGGCCGGCCGCTACACCGTGCGGGTCTTGCAAGGAGACCGGGTTGTGAAAACGACGCGGGTCGAGGTGACGGCGGGGAGGTCCCGGCCCGTTCCATGCCCTTGACCCGGAAAGGCATGCCGACCGGTGCGTACGGGCCCATTTCATCCCGAACCCGTCGTGGTCTTCGGTCGCTCCGGCGCCTACGCGGAGGTCATGCTCGATGCCTTGGTGCAGGCGGGCCACCGGGTCGTTCGGGTGGTGGAGGGCCTGGACCGGCAGGCACGACCCTTTCTTCGTCATCATCCGGTCGCAAGTCGCCGCCGCAAGCCACACTCTTCTGCGGCGAGCTCCTTGGTGCGGGCGGCGCATCGCCTCGGCATCGATGCTTCGCGTACCGACGATGCCCATAGACTCGAAAGCGACCTGTCCCGCCTGAACCCTGCCGCTTTCGTGGTTCTCGGCTTTCCCCACCTCTTTTCCCGCAGGTTGCTTGCCGTGCCCAAAAAGGGTGGCCTCAACGTCCATCCAGGGCGCCTCCCAGAGCAACGGGGACCGGCGCCGATCTTTTGGGCACTCAAGCGCGGAGAACCTCTCGCGTGCACGATCCATGTGCTGAGCGAAAAGGAGGACGCCGGCGCCGTGGTTGAAACTTCGGAGATATCATTCGACTCGGGAGAATCTTACGAAGCGATTCTTTGCCGCATGGCCGAAGCCGCCAAAGGCCCTCTGGTCCGCGCCCTTCGGGATCTCGTGCGCGGAGACCTGATCTGCAGCCCGCAGTCCGAAGCCCGGGCTCACCGAGACCCGAAGCCTCGATTCCGGGACGGACGGCTCAACCCAGACCGAAACGTGCACGAGCTGTACCGGTTCGTCGCGGCCTGCGCGCGCCGCCATTCCCTGTTCGTGGAGAGCGCCAAAGACCGATTCTTCATCGCGGGTGCCAGGGGGGTGCACGAAGACTTGAAGATCCCGGGGGAGTACCTCTTGGACGGGGATCGACTGCTGTGGAGCTCCGAGGGCGGCGTGCTCTAGCTGGTGCTCAAACCGGACGGAGCCCTGTTTTCGGCAGACTTCTGACGTCCGTTCGAGATCCGCGGGAGCCTCGCACCGGCCGCGAACCTGTGGCAGCGTGCGCGGCGATGTCGGCTCGGGATCTGCGCAAGGGCCGCCGGGCCAAAATCGTGTGCACGCTGGGTCCGGCCGTCGACGACGAAGCACGCCTCGAAGCCCTGATCCGGCACGGCATGGACGCCGCCCGTCTCAACCTGAACTTCTCGAGCCTGCAGGAACACGCCGACCGCATCGACCGGGTGCGCCGGTTGACCGAAGGCCGGCGTCCGGTGGCCATCATCGCGGACCTGCCCGGCCGGAAGCTGCGCATCGGAAATCTGGAGGGTGGGTCGGTGCGGGT
>DAPKRQ010000044.1:0-18463 GCA_031800475.1 Myxococcales bacterium LLY-WYZ-16_1 | reverse complement strand
GATCGTGGCCGGAGCCCTCGTGGTGGCCGTCGTGATGTCCATTCAAAAGATTCGCGGCAGCGCTCAAAGCCATTCCTGAGCCTCGGTCCGCGCGCCGGCCGATGCGAAGGCTGCCCCCCATGGGGCGGTTCGAGCGCAGTTTTTGGCCTGGCCTTCCTCGGCCCGCGCAGGAACTCCAGGGCCCGCGCGCGGGAGGTCCATCGCGCGAAGGAGGGCGCTTTCGCCGGATCGCCCGGTGCAGTATGTACGGGGGCGTGGACGCGCTCTTCAAACCATCGGCGAAGGCGCCGATCGAAGCGGCGGTGCAGGAGGTGGAATCCCACACTTCAGCGGAGTTGGTGGTCACTGCCTGCAAGATGGCTGGCGAATACCGCGACGTGGACTACCTGATGGGGGCGGTCCTCGCCCTGATCACCTTGGTGGCGCTGTTGTATCTGCCGACCCCGTTTCCTCTGTATGTGTTTCCGATAGACGTGGCGCTGGGCTTCGCCATCGGCGCTGGCGTCGGCCGGCAGATCCGCCCGCTCCGACGCGTCCTGGCTGGTCGCGAGCGCCTGCGCCGCGCGGCGCAACAGGCCGCCAAGGCTGCGTTCTTCGACCAGGAGGTGCGGCGCACGGTGGACCGGACCGGCATTTTGGTGCACATCGCGGGTTTCGAGCGACGGGTCGACGTGCTCGCCGATAACGGCATCGATCTGCGAGCGCTCGGGGACGCATGGGTCCGAGCGCAGCAAGAGCTCGAAGAGGCCGTGCGCCGAGACGACTTGGACGGGTTCGTGCGGGTCCTGAAGGGCTTGGGCCCCCTTTTGGCGCCGTCGTATCCTCGGGGCGAGGACGACGTGAACGAGCTTCCCGACGGGTTGATGACGGCATGAGCGGGAAGAGTCTGCTGCAGATCGTTCGACGCCCCTCCGTATGGTTTTGGCTGGCGGTCGTTGCCGCGGTGCTCCTGTGGAGCGCCGACGGCTGGGCGCGGCCCGGGGGAGGCCAGACCTATTCGCGCCCCGGCGGTCGCCCCGGCGGAGGCGGCGGCGGCGACGGCGACGCCATCGGCCTGATCCTGTTCCTCTTGATCGAACACCCGACGATCGGTGTGCCGGTGGCGATCATCGCCGTAGTGGTCTGGGCGGTAGGCCAGCGGCGAGAGCGCACGACCACCGACTGGTCGACGGCAGCCCCTTCTGCACCGATGCCCGCCGCGGCTCGTCCAGGCAAATCGCTTCGAACGCGCCTGGTCGAAGTGGTCCGAGCCAACGATCCGAACTTTTCGCTGGTTCTCTTCGAAGACTTTGCGTACTCACTGTTCGCCAAAGCCCACGAACTGAGAGCCCGAGACCGTCTCGAAGCACTTTCGCCTTATCTGACCGCTGAAGTGCGAGAGGGTCTCGCTTACGGGGCCGACCATCTCAGCCGGGTGTACGGGATCGTTATCGGCGACATGAAGGTGGTGCAGGTCCTCCCGGCGCAGGCCGGGACCGGTGCCCAGGTCCAGGTCGCCCTCTCTTTTGAAGCGAACTTCACCGAAGTGAGCGACGACGGCAAAGAGCAGGCGTTCTGGGTGGTGGAACGGTGGCGACTGGGCCGCTCGACTTCGGCCCAAACGAGGCCTCCAGACCAGCTGACTGTCGAGGGCTGCCCGAACTGCGGTGCGACTCTGGAGACCCATGGTCGCGAAGGCCGGTGCACCTACTGCGACACCCAAATAGACACCGGAGCCTTCGACTGGGTGGTCGACCAGGTCCACACCCTCGGCCGGCAACGCCGCGGGCCCCAGCTAACCGGAACGGTTCCGGAGCGCGGCACCCATCTGCCCACGGTCCGAGCACCCGATCTTCCGGCTCGCCTTCAGACCATTCGTGCGAAAGACCCCGCCTTCGATCCGGGCGATGGCTTGCGACAGCGGGTCGAGCTGGTCTTTCGCAAGCTCAACCGGGCCTGGACGACCAAGCGCTGGACCGATGCCCGTCCTTATGTGAGCGACGCTCTGTTCCAGACTCAGCTGTACTGGATCGAAACCTACAAAGCCCAGGGCTTGACCAACATGCTCGAGGATTTCCGGATCTCGTACACCGAGGTCGCCGCAGCCGTCAGCGATCGCTGGTTCGATGCGATCACCGTTCGGCTGTGGGCCACCGGCAAGGACTATACGATCCGGGATGCGGACGGCGCGGTGGTTGGGGGTGAGGCCCGGCAAGAGCGCAAATTCAGCGAGTACTGGACCTTCATTCGGCGGACCGAGACCCGAGGCCCGGCCCGAAGCGACGAAAATTGCCCCAGCTGTGGGGCTGGCCTGCAGATCGAAATGGCCGGGACCTGCAGCTACTGCGGGAGCAAGATCACATCGGGGGAGTTCGACTGGGTTCTTTCCAAGATCGAACAGGACGAGGCCTACCGGGGCTGATCGATCGCCAGGCGGCTTTTCAGGCAGTCGAGCGCCGCCGATCGCCTCGCGCCGGAACTCTTTGCAGCGTGGATCCGAAGGCAGTTGCGGGCCTCATCCATGCACGCGTCTCGCCGCGGGTGCGCATCGAGACACGCAGCCCGCTCGGTCCGGCTGTCGCCAACCTGCGGGCAGAGCACGTCGGCACAGCGATTGGACGCTACGGACGTCATGACGCCGGACCGCTGCTGATGAACGGAGTAGCCCATGTAGCCGCCGAAGGACAGACCCGCCATGACGAGGATGGGGATCGATCGAGTGAGGAGCGGCGCCTCGCTCCGAGCTTCGTTTCGAAGGACGTACCTGCGATAGGCGCGAAACCCTACCGCGAGCCCGACGAGGGCCAGTGCGGTCCCGCCTCCGAACACCACGTGATCGACCCGCTTGAACCCGAATCTCTGCCAGCTGTCGAACCATGCCCATGGAAACAGGACGAGCAGCGAAGAAGAGACGAAGGTTGCCAAGGCCCCGAGCAAACTGGCCCGGGCTTGCTGCGACCCGGTCAACACGTCGGACATGGCCGGTACTCCACCCCTTGGCCCATCTGCGTGCAAGCCCAGTCGAAGAGTCGACGGCGCGGTCTGCGCTGCGGGAATCGCCGCCTGGGCCACCCAAAACGAGAGGGCGCGGCCGCAGCCGCCCCGTCGCTTCATCCGAACAGCGCGGCGATCATCATGCCTTGCCCCACCCAGCCGAGGGTCCACACCACGCTCCGCAGACCAAAGATCCCGAACACGTAGGCCGGTACGAACACGATCCGCGCTCCGAAGAACACGGCAGCCCCCCACACGGCCCATTCGCTCGTCTCGGGTCGGAAGTGGTGCAGGAGCGCCAGGGTCAAAAAAACCGGCAAGGCTTCCTGCATGTTGGCGACCGCACGGGCCGCCCGATCGCCGTAGACCCCAGCCGAAGGCATCTGGTCCCGGGGCCCCAAGGCATCGACCAAGGCCGCCTGTCGGGCGTGCCCCTCGAGCCGGGCGTAGCGAAACACATTCGGCAACAGAGTCTGAACCACGAACAGGGCCAAGACCGCCAAGATCCACGTCAGCATGTCCCAGCGGGACCTATCCCGGCCTCGAATGCTCCGCCAAGTCGGAGCGGGCGGTTCGTCGAAACCCGCCGGCAGCTCGACCGAATCGGCTTGGAACGCCCGGAAGACCTCCGTAGCGTGGAGCGCGTGCGAATTCCCGCATCCCTATTGGCCATCGCGACCTCCGCCCTCGTCACCGGATCTGCAGGCGCCTGCCGAGCCGAACGCCCCGAGTTCATGGGTCGCACCATCGCCCGGACCATGTCCCACCACGGGGCCAGCTGGCTGACGCGGGACCGGCGAAACGCCGAAGAGAACACGGATCTATTGCTGAAGGAGCTCAGGCTCGAAGCGGGACAGGTCGCCTGCGACTTGGGAGCCGGCAACGGCTACCACAGCCTGCGCATGGCCCCTAGGGTGGAACCGGACGGCGAAGTCGTCGCCGTGGACATTCAGCCCGAGATGCTCGCCATGCTCGAAGAACGAGCTCGAAAAGCCAACATCGGCAACGTGCGCACGGTGCTGGGCTCCGAGTCCGACCCCCGACTGCCACCCGGGACCTGCGATCTCATCCTGCTGGTCGACGTTTACCACGAGTTGTCTCAGCCGGCGGCCATGCTCGAGCACATGAAGGCAGCCCTGAAGCCGAAAGGCCGCATCGCTTTGGTGGAATTTCGCTCCGGAGATCCGGACGTGCCGATCAAGCCACTTCACACCATGACCAAAGCCCAGATGAAAAAGGAGTTCGCTTCGGTGGACTTAACCCCCGTTCGAGAGTTCGACGGACTCCCCTGGCAGCATTTGGTGTTCTTCGGGCCAAAAGACAGAGAGCCCTGAAAGTCCAGACTCCTGCATGACGGAATTCAGCGAATCGCCCTCAACACCGCTCGCTCCAGTCGGCGATGGATGCTCCGTACCAAGGACTGACCGTCGTCGTCATCCACCGAAAGGACGTGAATGTAGAGGATTTTGCGATCCGGCGAAACCTCGAGACTCAAGGTGCCGGGCGTCAGCGAGATGACCGAAGCGAGGGTCAAAATCTGCAGGTCGCTCTTCGCTTCCATCGGGTAGCGTAGGATCGCCGGCTGCACCCGTATCTTTGGCCGGAATGCCTCCCGGACCACCTGCAGGCTCGACACCATCAGCTCGTAGAAGAACACCACCGTCAGGATCAAAAGCCCCAGCGGACGGACCCGGATGAGTCGGCTTTGCTTCACACCATCGACCCCGAACAGCCGCTTCGAAAAAAACAGTACGCATGCCGCGAGGGCGACCCCCAATGCTGCGACCCACGGGTCCCAGCTCCCCTGCAAGAGCATCCAGACCACCACGAGGGACAGGATTCCCGCTCCCCAATTCATCGCTCCAGCACCGCCTCCGCAACCCGCTCCGGCTGGGCCAGCTGAGCACCGCTGGCCGCCGCCAGGTCATACAGGGGCCCCGGAAAGCATCCGACGCCGATGAGGAGCGCAGCCAACAGCAACGCCCAGACCGGCCGCGGCGCTGGCGTCTCGCCCTGCTTCGCGGCCCGCCCTTCGTTCGAGTCGACGGCGGCTCGAGGCCGAAAGAACACCCACGCCAGGATCTGGCCCACCGCCATCAGCACCAACAAGCTCACACCCAGTCCAAGCCACACCAAGCCGGGCCACCCTGCGTCGAAAGCCCCTTTGAGCAGACCCAGTTTGCCCCAAAACCCGGGCGTCGGCGGGAAGCCAGCCAAAGAAAAAGCGGTCACTCCGTAAGCGGCGACCCACGCGCCATACTTGGGATACAGCCCTCCCATTCGCAACATGTCGTCCGTACCGGTTTCGGACTCGACGGCACCGGCCAAAAGGAACAAGGTGCCCACCACCAGGACGTCGGTCCACAGGTAGAAGCTCATGGCGGTCAGACTCGCTTCGGTTCGAACCGCCGCACCGAGGAGCGCGAAGCCGACCGTGGTCATCAACAGAAACGAAAGGGCCTGGCGCAGCCTGCGTTGTGCCAGCGCCCCCAAGGCTCCGACCACCAGGCTGGCCCCCGCCAGGAACATCAACAGGTCGGGCAGCACCTCGGAGCCCGAGAACAGCAGGGTCGACGTTCGCACAAGTGCCACGACCCCAACCTTGGTCAGAAGCCCTGCGAACAGGGCCGAAATCTCGGCTGGCGGCGCCGGGTAGCTCACCGGCAGCCAAAACGACAGGGGAAATGCCGCCGCTTTCAGACCGAACCCGAACACCAAGGTGGCCATCACCCCGTGATGCAGTGGCGTCAGGGGCTCTTCGGTCAGAACTTGGTGAAGGTCCGCCATGTTGAGCGTGCCGGTCAGGCCGTACAGCAGAGCCACCGACAGCAGGAAGGACGCAGACGAAAGCAGGTTGATGATGGCGTACTTCGCGCAGGCGACCACCTGGATCCGTTCGTTCCCGAGCACCAAGAGCACGAAGGACGCGGTCAGAAGCACCTCGAACCACACGTACATGTTGAACAGATCGCCGGTGAGAAAAGCCCCATTCACTCCCATGAGCAGCATGTGCACCAAGGGCCATTGATGGGCCTGGACGCGGTCCGCCCGTTCACGTCCGAGGCCGGTGAAGACGACCGCGCTCGACAGGAGCGCACCCGCCAACACCATGCCCGCCCCGAACCGGTCCGCCACCACCACGATGCCGTACGGCGCGCTCCACCCGCCGAGGCGCGAAATCAGCATCCCGTGAGCGTCGACCTCCTTGACCAGGGTGAAGGCAGCGGCCAGCAGAGCCAGCTGGCCCACGGACACGGTGGCCCGCTGGGCTACGGGGTTTCGCGCCAAAAGAAGGGACACCGCCGCCGTGACCAGCGGGATGGCCAAAGGCAAGATCGCCAACACATCGGCGGTCACGGCGTCCACGAGCCCTCTCTGACGGTCCCCTCTACGTCCACGTTGGGATCGCCGGATTCGAACACCTCCGTGTCGGTGGTGCCGAGGCTCCAGAAGGCGCGCAACGCCAAGGTCAAAATGAAGGCAGTCAGGCCAAAGCTGATGACGATGGCGGTCAGGATCAACGCCTGCGGGAGGGGGTTTGCCACCACGTGGGCGGGGACGTGGCTGGAGCCGTCCCCGTGTCCTCCGCCGACGATGGGCGCTGCCGCCCGCTCTAGGTGCCCCGACCCGAAAATCAACAGGTTGATCGCGTTGCTCAGCATGACGAAGCCGAACACCATTCGCACCATGCTGCGGCGCAACAGCGAATAGAAAGCGACGGCAGCGAAAAGGCCAACCGACCCAGACAGAAGCCAAGACATGGGCATCACTGAACCTCTCGCTCCACCGACTCCAGGTCGAACAGCATCCGCAGGACGCTCCCGATCACCACCAAATAAACACCGATGTCGAAGAGCACGGGGCTTCCAAGATGCAGCACCTTGCCGCCCGGCAGGTGGGGCTCCCACCACAGGCCCGTCAAGAACGGCTTTCCGAACAGCCACGGGAGGACCGCCGCCACCGCCGCCGCAAGCAGGCCTGAACCTTGAACCACCCGCGGCGGAAAGCGGAGCACCTGCCGCGCTTCCCGATAGCCCTCGGACAGAGCGATGAGGCCGAACGCGGCCGCCGCCACCAAGCCTCCGACGAAGCCGCCGCCGGGTGCATTGTGTCCTCGCAGCATCACGTACAACGAGAAGATCAGGAGCAGCGGTACGGTCACGCGGACCGTGGTGCGAAGAAGCAGGCTATGCATTGGAAACTTCTCCTCCGTCTCGACGCCGCTCTCGGAGCAGCGCGAAGACGCCCATGCCGGCCAGCGTGAAGACCGTGATCTCGCCCCAGGTGTCAAAGGCGCGGAAATCCACCAAGATCACGTTTACCACGTTGTGGCCGTGGGCTTCGGGCACGCTGTGCTCCAGGTACCACGCGTTCAAGTTGCGAGCCGGGGTGGCAGTGGACACCCACAACAGCATGGAGCCCAACGTGAAACCGAGTGCCCCCGAGAGAGCAGCGTCTCGCCAGCGTCCAGGTGTCCGCTCCATCTCGTCGAGACGGCGGGGCAGATGACGCACGATCAACGCCACCAGAAGCACCGTGAGCGTTTCGATCGAAAGCTGGGTCATGCCCAGGTCGGGTGCTCCATAGAACAGATAGATCAACGCCACCGCGTAGCCGCTCACCCCCAGGGCCACCACCGCCCGAATGGGCCGTCGGGTGGTGGCCGCAACGAAGGACGAGATGACCAGGAAGGAGCAGATGATCACGTCTTCGGCGAGGGCCAGCGGACCGGAGTCGGGCGGTGTTCCGGCCAGCCAATTTCCACCCGCGACCCAAGGGAACACCAGCAGGACGCCGAGCAGCACCAGAACACTCATTCGAAGACGCCGGGGAAAGAGCAGGCGAAGGCTGCCGGCCGAAAAGCGCACCACCCCTCCCAGCAGACGCTCGAAGGCGACGGATGGGATCCGGCCCAAGATGGCGTACCAGACCGCCATGGGCTTGCTGTCCCGGATGGGCCGGGCGAGAGCACCGAGCAGAGCGCCGAGGCCGATGGTGGCAACGCCCAGGCCCAACGCCGGTGAAAGGCCGTGCCACAAAGCCAGGGCACCCGGCCCGTGCAGGTGCGCATGGGGCACCATGGCGGACACGGCGGGCACGATCAGCACCCGCTCCGCCCAAACCGAACCGATGCCGAGTCCCAAGCCAGCGGCGGCGAGCAGTGCTGGTCCGAGCCACATGACCCAGGGCGCCTCGTGTGCCTTGGCCACCGTCGGACCGGGCTCGACTTCGGATCGGGCGCGAAAAAAGGGTTGTGCCACCAGCACCCAGGCCACCGCGACCAGCGCCAGGTTCGCCAAGAACATGAACGCCAGGGCCCAAAGACCGGGCGAGCCGGCGTGCAGGCTCGATTCGTACAACAACTCCTTGGCGGGAAATCCGAAGAACGGCGGAAGCCCTGCCATCGACGCACAGGCCAGCACGACCGCGGCGGCCGTCACCGGCATGCGACGGGCCAGACCCGAGAGCTGTCGCAGATCTCGGGTGCCCGCTTCGTGGTCCACCGAACCCGCCGCCATGAACAGAGCGCCTTTGTACAGGGCGTGAACCACCAGGTAGGCGAGAGCAGCCCGCAGCAGTTCTGCTTTGCCGACGCCGAAGGCGAGCACGAACAGGCCCAGGGCCATGGTGGTCGAGTAGGCCAGCATCGACTTCAGATCGGTCTGACGAAGGCTCACCCACGAAGTCCCAGCGCAGGTCACGCCACCGACTCCGATCAGCGTCCACGACCACACGTCGGTCCCCCCCAAGGCGGGATGCAGCCGGGCCAGGAGGTACACTCCAGCTTTCACCATGGTGGCCGAATGCAAGTACGCGGACACGGGCGTCGGCCCTGCCATGGCTGCGGGAAGCCAGAAGTGAAAGGGGACTTGCGCGCTCTTGGTGAAGGCCGCCAAGAGAATGAGCGCCAGCAGCAAGCCGTATTGCGGATGAGCCCGTATCGCGTCGCCCTGGGCCACGATCTCGTCGATCTGAAAGGTGCCGACCATGCCGTGCAGCACGATCGCCGCACCGAGGAGAGCCAGACCCCCCATGCCGGTGACCACCAGCGCCTGCCGCGCGGACCGGCGTGCGTCTTCTTCTTCGTGGTCGAAGCCGATCAACAGAAACGAAGTGATGCTGGTGAGCTCCCAGAACACGAACAGGGTGATCAAGTCGTCGGCCAAGACCAGGCCGAGCATCGACCCCATGAACGCAAACAAAAATCCGTAGAAGCGAGGCTTTCCGGAAGAGTGGGCGAAGTAGCCATCCGCGTAGGTCACGATGCACCCACCGATACCCAAGATCAGGAGGGCGAAGAGTCCCGAGAGTCCATCGAGACGAAACGAAAGCTCGATGGACAAGGCGTCGATCCACGGGGTGCTCTCGGAGCCGCTAGCTCCCGACGGCGACAGGGTCCGGACGGCAAATGCGACGAAGCCCGCCCACGGGAAGGCGGCCCACAGGTAGCCTCGCACCCCCGCCCGCACGGCAAGGGGAGCCAGGATCGCCACCACGAAAGAGGACATCACCCAAAAGGTCATCATCGCACGGCACCCTCTTCACGGGAGTTGCTTCCCTCCGGAACCACTTCGGCCCGAAAGAGCACCTCCGGGTCCGGGTAGTCTTCCTGCAGGTGGTCGAATCGGGTCCGGTCCGATTTCGGTGCACCGCCGTAGTACGCCGAGCGGCCCATCAAATGGGCTGCGGTGGGCGAGGTGACCATCGTGAATAGCACGATCAGCAAAGCCCGCAGGCCCATCTCGAGGGTGCCGAACTGCACTGCGACCCCGAGCATGATCAAGCTGATGCCCACGGTTCCCGCCTTGGTGCTGGCGTGCATGCGAGACCACACGTCCGGAAACCGCAGGACCCCCAGAGCGGCCGTGACCACGAAGAGGGTGCCGGCAGCCACCAAGATCAAGACGATGGAATCGAGCGTCACTGTCGCCTCCGGGCCGCCGCGACCACCTCGAGAAACCGTGCCAAAGACACGGTTCCCAGGAACACCACCAGTCCCAGGATCAGGGCGGCGTCGAGCAGCGCCGCTTCGCCCGAGGCGATGGCGTAGCTTCCGATCATGCCGCTGGCGGCGAAGGCGATCAGGTCCAGGCTGATCACCCGGTCGGCCAGGGTCGGCCCCCGGTACACACGGATCGCGGCCAAGAGAATGGCCAGGGCCTGCACGGTCAGGACCGCGACCCAGACGGCGTCGATGCCCACGGGTCCTGCCTGGCTCAAACTCCGACCCACGGCAAGTCAACGACGGACCGAGGGCATCGCCCACCCATTTTGAGCGCCCCGAGCGCCCGAGCCGGGCCGGGCCGGAATGCTACCACCGCCGCCGCAGGCACGATCGGCGCTTTCCGGACAGAAGAGGCCCCGTCACGATGACGGAACGATTCCCCGCGAAGGCGAAGAGGTCGCCGACCTCGGCCGGGTCTGCCGGTTCGACCTCGAAACCGCCGGACAGCGGCACCCCTTCGAGGGATTCATGCGTCGAAGGTCCCTCGAAAAGCCGCTCGGGCCGCGTCGACGTCCACGGCGTGACCCGCGGCACAGAGCCCCTGCCCCACTGCCTCGACAGTTCGTTCCAGAAGAGCACCCTGGGTGGTGCACCAGCCCATGTGGCCAACCCGAAAGTAGTCGCCTTTCAACCGCGGGTGCAGCCCTCCGGCCACGGTCACTCCGTGGACGGCCACGTGCCCCAAAAGCTCCGGCCCGATCCCTTCAGGATAGCGCAGCGCACTGAGCGTGTGTCCGCGAGCTTCGGGCACCTCGGCCAGATGTCGCAGGCCATACACCTGCCACGCCGCCTCGAAGGCGCAGGCCACGTGCCCGTGGCGGGCGACCCGGGCATCCACGCCGTCGACTCCCTCGAAGCGATCCTCGACGATCTCTCGGGTCCCGACCGCCGCGGCCTGGACCAGGTTGGTGGCCGGCGTGGCGAAGTAGGACTTTTGCCGAGCCTCGTAGGCCTCCATGATCGGCCGCCACGAAGCGAAGTCCAGGTACAGGGGCGGCGGCCCCGAACGGCGCCGCGCCCGAACCTCCATGGCCCGGGCACTCGCCACGAACAAGGCGAGGCCTGCTGGGAGGCCCAGGGCTTTTTGGCTGCCAGTGAGGTGCAGGTCGATGCTCCCGTCTTCCATGGACAGGGCTTCGGCAGCGGTGGCGCACACCCCGTCGACCACCGTCAGGGCGCCGCGAGCCCGGGCCAGGGCGCCCACGGCTTGAGCGTTCATGCGGACGCCGGTGGACGTGTCCACATGGGTCACGAACACGGCCTTGGGCTGCACCCGATCGAGGGCCGCCTCCACCGCCTCGAGGGCCACGGCCCGACCGGGCTCTGCGGCCTCCACCGTCACCTCGGCCCCCACCCTCCGCAGGATCTCGGCCATCCGACCGGAAAAATAGCCGGTATCCACCACCAGGGCCCGCTCCCCCGGCTCGAACAGATTCGCGGCGGCCATCTCCATGGCCAAGGTGCCCGAGCCAGCCACCACGAACGGCTGCGCCCCGGCCGGGGCCTTCCATAGAATCCGCATCCGCTCGAGCAGCTGACCGAACGCTTCCACCAACTCGGGCGCCTGGTGCCCCGGCGGAGGACCGTCGTGCGCCTCACGAACCGCCGGCGAGACCTCCACCGGCCCCGGAATCATCAACAGCTTTCGATGTTCGCCCATGGCACTCAGCCTCCTTCCCCGCGAGACGGATCGCAACGCAGAACGGCACCCGGTCGGAGCGGGCCTCAGCTGGTTCGGATCTCCGCTTTTTGGCAGTCGCCGCGAATCGCTCCGGGGATTCAGCCAGACGAGACGCCTCCTCCCCGTCGCTCCACGAAGGCGCGCCATCGCCCCCTGAAAGTGCAGTGTCTGGCTGAGACGCCATCCCCGTCCTCAATCCACGGATTGCAAGTCGACCACGTAACCGTCCACGTGAACCGTGGTCTTTTCGGGAACCATGCCCGGCGCCGACGTGGTGAACGCCGCGAAGCGGCCGTCGCCAGAAATGCGCGGAAGAGCGGCCGGCCCCCCCGGATCCGCTCGCTCGTGGTCGTACGAAACCCGGCGGGACGTGCCCGACATTCGGTCGAACACGAAGATGTCGGTGACTGCATTCGTATCGTCGGCCGATGCCGGATCTGCGGTCACGAACGCCACGTAGCGCCCGTCATCGGAGATGCTGGCCTCGAGGCTCCTCACCGGATCTCCATTTTCATCCACGCTGGCCACGATGGTGGTGCCGAGCTCCGTGTCTCGCAGGTAAATGTACGGGAGAGCCTGGATGCCCTCGACCAAGGGCCAGGACGTTCGAAATATGACGAAGCGCCCATCGCCGGAAATCTCCGCCGCTTGGGCGTTGCTTTCGGCGAGCTCGCCCGAGGTGCTGACGCTGACGAGCTCGGTGGTCCCCGCGTCCAAGTCCCTCAAATAGACCCGAAGCCGACTCGCTCGGGTTTCGGGCGCCAAATTGAGGGCCCTGGACTCGAAAACCACCCGGGACCCGTCGTCGCTGATGCGCGGCTTTCCAGAGGCCCGATTGCCAGACCCGGCTGCCCCCTGGCTCACCAGGACCGTCTCTCCCGCCTTTAAATCTCTTCGGTAGACCTGTGAATGACCCCCGGGCTCGGGAAAGGTCGGGCTGTCCGACGTGAAGGCGACGTACCTTCCGTTGCCGGAAAGCGCGCCTTCTTCGCCACCGCCGACGAGGAAACCGGGGCCGTCCGGGAGGGAGGCGATGGTCGTGGTCTGGGTTTGAAGGTCGCGCACGAAGATTTCGAGAGTCTGAAGTGGCTCGTCGAAGAAGAAGTCTCGCCGGCCCCGGAACAGCACGCGGGTGCCATCGTCGCTGAGGTCGATGTCGGCGAGCACCGGCTGCTGGACGTTCGAATCGTCCCGGTTCACCAGCTCGGTGGTATCGGCGATGCGATCCCTCAAAAAGAGCCCGCGACCGATGGCGGGCTCCGCCGTGATGGACGTCGCCTGGGCGATGAACCCGACGAAGCGGCCCGTGTCGCTCGAGACGAGCCGGGTGACGGAAGCGTCGCTCTCGACCCCGCCCGCCCCGACCGTCACCCGCTCGATGGGCCAAGCGGACGAGGACCCTGCGTCTGCCGCATCTGTCGCGGCGTCCATGCCCCCGGCGCCGCCGTCCGCCCGGGCATCGCTTCGGCCGGCATCCGGCCGGTCGCGGCCCGCATCCCGGGTGGCGTCAGGCTCGGTCGCGCCCCCGTCGCCGCCGGCATCCGACGTGGAGAGGTCGCGGGCTGCCGTTCCATGACCGTCCGATTCCTCGGTGCATGCCAAGGCCGAGGCCAAACTCACTCCGAGGAACGCCCGAAACACCTTCGTGATCACGCTCGACACCCTGCGCCCGAGGAATCGACCAGGGCAAGCCCCAAGGGGGCCGAGACCGGGGCGGCCTCGAAGAAGCCCAGCGCGCAGGCGGGCTCGTTCGAGGGAGGCTTCGGTACTCAAACGCCGTCGTCGCCGTTGTGAGCCGGCCCCTCGTTCCCGGTCTCGCCATCGGGTCTGTCGTCGCCGTCGCCTTTACACTCGAAGCCCAGCTCGGTCACTTCGAACGAAATCGGCGCTGAGTTTCTCGAGCGACGCGATTCGTTCGCCGCGCGGACCACTTTCTCCACTGAACCCACAACACGGGCACGGTGATCAGGGTGAGCAGCTCGGCCACCATGCCGCCCAGGATCGGCACGGCCATCGGACGCATCAGATCGGCCCCTCGGCCCGAGGCCGAGATCACCGGCAGCAAGGCGAGGAAGGTCGTGGTGGTAGTCATCATACACGGCCGCAGCCGGCGCTGTGCCGCGTCCAGGGCGACCTGACGGATGTCGGACTCCGTCTCGGGCTCGTCGGCAGCAGCGTGGGTCTGCAGATACGTCGACAGGACCACTCCGTCGTCGGTGGCGATGCCGATCAGCGCCACGATTCCGACCCAGACCGCCGTGGAAAGTCGAATCGGCTCGACGCCGAATACCTGGCGCAGCGAGATCCCGAAGGGCTCCACCGCCAAGAATCCTTCGACACCGTACAGTCCCAACGCCACGAACGCCCCCGAGATGGCCACGAACAGTCCCGAAACCACGATGCCCACCACGGCCAGGCTCCTAAACTGCAGGTAGAGAATCACGAAGACCACGCAGAGGGCCAGCGGCACCAAGACCGCCAGCTGCCGTTGGCTTCGCAAGGCCGAAGCGTAGCGACCTCCGAAGCGATAGCGGGCTCCGTCCGGCACCTGGAGCCGGCCTTCGTTTTCGGCTCGCGCGAGCACATCCTTCGCCTCGTCCACCACTCGCGACGGAGCCATCCCCGGCCGGCCTTCGAAGGTCACGTAGCTCACGACGAATCCGTTTTCCGAGCGAATGGCACTGGGCCCACGACGATATCGAATGTCGGCCACCGAATCGAGGGGAATGCGCGCCCCGGTCGGAGTTCGAAAGCGCAGGCGCTCCAAGGCTCCCACCGTGTCCCGCTCCTCGCGCATGAAACGAACGCGCACATCGAAGCGAAGCCGCCCCTCTTGCGTTTGGGTCAGGGCACGCCCCCCGATTCCCGCGCGCAATCTCTCCTGCATGTCGGCGATCCGGAGGCCGTGGCGGGCCAGAGCCACTCGATCGAAGTGAAGCTCCAGGTAGGGTTTTACTGCGCTCTCATCTGCAGATACCGTTTCGGCTCGAATCGACGGAACTTCCCGCAGAAGCGCTTCGAGCCGGCGAGCGAGCCGGTCCACGTCGTCCAGGTCGTCGCCCTGCACGACCAGGCCCAGCGGTGAACGCATGCCGCTCTGCAACATGACCTGCCGAGTCTCGATCGGCTGCAGCTTGGGAACCCCCGTCAGTCCCGGCAGCTGCGCGGCCTGTCGGATCTCGGCCCAGATGTCTTCGGGGCTTCGAATGTGGTCTCTCCATTTTCGGACCCGCTGCCCGGACGGGTCTTCGATCCACTCCGGGTGGTAGGTCACGAGGGTCTCGAACATGGAGACCGGGGCTGGGTCCAAGGCGGTCTCGGCCCGCCCGAGCTTTCCTACGACCCGATCTACCTCCGGGATCTGGGCGATGGCGGCGTCCATGGTCTGCAGCAGGTCGAGCGCCTGACCGAAGGATGCATGCGCCGTGGTGATGGGCATGACCAGGAAGCTCCCCTCGTCGAACTCCGGCATGTACTCGGTTCCGAGACCGGGAAAGGCCCGGGTCAAAGCGACCCAACCCTTGGTTTTGTGCACCGGTTCCGGCAGCCATCCGAGGAGTCGCTCGGCGCCGAACCCGACGAACACCCCCACCAACACACCTGCCGCGGGAATCGCCAAGAAGCTCTTCGGCCTCCGCAGACTCCAATCGAGAAACCTCGAATGGAATCGGATAAACAGAAATACGATGAAAAGGATCGTGGCGAGTACGAGCACGACGAAAATGCCGTTGGCGACAGCTCCAGAGCCGCGACCCAGCGGCTTCCACGTCGACGCGAGGCCCACGGTCGCCAGACCGGCCACCCCCCGAGACAGGAAGCCGCTGGCCCGTTCTCGATGAAGCCCGACCCGGCGCGAAAGGGTACCGGCCAAGGCCGGCAAGAGGACCACCGCCCCCAAGAGCGCCGCCAGCACACCCAGCGACTTGGTGGCCGCCAGCGGCCGGAACATGCGCCCCTCCTCTGCCGAAAGTGCAAAGATGGGCAAGAAGCTGACCAATGTGGTCAGGCTCGAGGTGATCACCGCGGGAGCCACCTCGCCGGCAGCACGGGCCACGAGCTGTCCTTTCGAAACCCCCGCTTCGTCCCGGTGCGTGTCGAGTTGTCGCACGATGTTCTCGACCAAGACGATGCCCATGTCGACCATGGTCCCGATGGCGATGGCGATCCCGGCCAGGGCCATGATGTGTGCGTCGATGTCGAGAGCCTTCATGCCGACGAAAGCGCCCAAGACCCCGAGGGGCATCAGGGCCGAGATCAACAGCGCTGCCGACAGGCGCTGCAGCAAGAGGACCACCACCACCACCGCGATCCACAGCTGGTGCACCAAAGCGTCCGAAAGCGTTTGGATCGTTTCGTCGATGAGCTCCGTCCGATCGTAGAAAGGCTCGATGACCACCCGAGTTCGGGTGCCGTCGGGGAGGACCTTTTCGGGAAGACTCGGCGCCAACCGTTCGATCCGGTCTCGCACGCCCTCCAGCACGCGACGCGGGTTTTCGCCGTGCTGCACGACCACCACGCCGCCCACGGTCTCGGCGCCCGCGTCGTCCAGGGCGCCGCGGCGCAAAGCCGGTCCCCAGTGCACGTGGGCCAGGTCCTCGACGCGCAGCGGCTTGCCGTCCCGGACGGTGACCACCGACTCTCGCACTTCTTCCGGACCCGAAGCGGTGCCCTCGCTCCGAAGAAGATATTCCACCCGATTGATTTCCATTGTGCGAAGCCCAGCGTCTTCGCTCGCTCCCTGGACCGCGCGCGCCACGTCGAGCAGACCAATGTCGGCAGCGGCCAGGGCGTCCGGATCCACGTCGACCTGCAGCTCGGGTACGTAGCCACCCACCGAGGCCACCTCGGCCACGCCGGGCACCGACGTCAGAGCATCTCGGATTCGGTCATCCTGCAGCGTCCGAAGCTCTCGCAACGACCACCCACCCACAACCTTCCCATCCGAATCTTTGCCGACCAAGGTGTACCAGTAGACCTGGCCCAGAGGGGTCGCCTCGGGTCCGAGAGACGGCGCCACCTCCGGAGGCAAGGCATCGGGAGGAAGAGCTGCGAGTCGTTCGAGTAGGCGGCTTCGGGAAGCTTCGAAGGGTACGCCTTCATCGAACACCACGAACAACAGGGACAGACCTAGCATGGAGGTGCTGCGCACGGTCTCGACCCCGCCACTGCCGAGAAGCGCAGAGGTCAGGGGACGGGTCACCTGGTCCTCCACGTCTCGCGGGGACTGTCCGGGCCACTCCGCCCAGACGATCTGCTGGTTCTCGCCCACGTTCGGAAGGGCATCCACCGCGACCCCGGCGTCGGGCAGAAAGGCGCGGGTCCACTCGAAGGGCGCGAACGCCAGGCCAGCCCCGACCCAGATCGCCAGCAGGACCCAGGCCACCGGGGCCCGATCCACGAAAAAGCCGACCAAGCCTTTCACCGGCCGGCCTCTTCCGCCGCCGCCTCAGCGGACAGAGCCGACGGGCCGCCCCGGATCTGCAGATCGGCATCGAGCACGAAGGCCCCCTCGACCACCACCCGCTCGCCCTCGGACAAGCCGGAGGCGATGCTGTAGGCGCCGTCGAGAATTTGGCCGATCATCACACGCCGAGGCACGTACACCGGCTCACCTTCGGGATTGTTCTCTTCGACGTAAACGACAGAACGTCGCCCAGTAAAGATTACCGCGCTCTCAGGCACGACGAAAATTCTCTCTTGGGAAGATTCTTTTCGAGTCTCGACGACGGCTTCTACGTACATGCCCGGACGGAGTACACCCTTTCGGTTGGGTACCTCGACCCGCACCTCGGCCACCCGGGTTTGTGGATCGACCGTGGGCTCCACGAAGCGCACCCGGCCGTGAAGCGAAAGCTCGGGCATGGCTGGGATCCCGAGGGTCACCGGGTCTCCGACCTCCAGGTTGCCGAGGTCGGACCCGTGGGCGTCCAACTGGACCCATAAGGTGGACAAGTCCGCCACTCGGTAGAGCACGTCGCCGGTTTCTACGTACTGACCCTCGGTCACCTGGCGCTCCAGCACGGTTCCCGTAGCGGGTGAGCGGATCGGAACTCGGGTTTGGGGAGACGATCGCTCGGCCATGCGGTCGATGGCGAATTCGGGCATTCCGAGTAGGGCCAGGCGCTGCCGGGAGGCTTCGACCGCCTTTCGGGCCGAGCTCCGACCGGGCGTTCCTTCGGAAACCCGCAGTTGCCGCATCGCCACCTGCAGGTCGCTTTGCGCCGCGTAGATTTCGGGACTGTAGATCGATGCGAGTCTTTGGCCTCGCCGAACCCGGACCCCGGTTGTGTCGACATGGAGCTTTTCGATCCGGCCGGAGACCCATGCCGTGACAGCGGACAAGGCGCTTTCGTCTCGTTCGAGCCGGCCCAGCAGCCGCCGACTCGCCCGCGGTCGGGCCCGGCGGACGGCGGCGGTCTCGATCCGCGCCAGCCGGCGGGCCCGTGGACTCAACCGAACCCGGTCGGGCCCGCCTCCCGCGCCGTGGGAGGATCCGGGCGCGGTCGATCGATCTGGAACGAGATCCATTCCGCAGATCGGGCAGTCCCCGGGCTCGGGCCGTCGGATTTGGGGGTGCATGGCGCAGGTCCACACGGTGGGTTCGGTCTCGCCGGCTCCTGGCGGCCCGTGGTGCCCGGGGTGGGCGGCTCCGTCCATGGCCCCGCCCGGTGCGGAGCTGCCGGAGACGCCGTCCCCCGGGGGGTGGGACGGCCTGACGTCCTGCAAGCCGCCTTCGCCCGAGGCAGCCGGGGCGTTTTCGCCTTCGTGGTCGTGGGCGTGGGCATCGCCTTCGTGGTCGTGGG
>DAPKRQ010000043.1:0-3360 GCA_031800475.1 Myxococcales bacterium LLY-WYZ-16_1 | reverse complement strand
GATGCGTGGAACCCGACACGGTAGGCCCCGCGCCCAGCCGGCGTCTGTCGGTGGACGAGTACGTACGCTCGGTCCGAGACGTACTGAACGTGGACGTGGCTGCTTTGGCCGAACAGGCCCTTCCCCCCGACCTTCGCGCCGATGGCTTTTCCAACACGGCAAGGGCCCAGGTGCTGCAGTTCGAGCACGTGGAGGGCTATGCCGAACTGGCCTCGGCAGTCTCGGGGCGAGTCGATGTCGGGCTTCTTCACGCCCTGGGCGGTTGTTCGAACCTTTCGAGCGAATGCACGGCGGCATTCACGGAAGCTCTCGGGGAGCGCCTCTTTCGGCGCTCCATCCTTTCGGAAGAAAGAGAGGTCTTCGCGAGCTTGTTTTCCGTGGCCGAAAGCGAGAGCGACGGCTTCGATACCGGTGCTCGGCTGGTGCTCGAGGCGATGCTGCAGTCTCCGGGATTCCTCTACCGACTGGAACGGGCGATCGAAGAGGGTGAACGCATCGGCGACTTCGAACTGGCCACCCGCCTGTCCTACTTCATCCTGGGTAGCTCGCCCGATACCGAGCTCTTGGCAGCGGCGCAGGCCGGTCTGGACAACGCGCGGCTGGGCGTTCAGATCCGCCGATTGCTGTCGGACGACCGGGCACGGGAGGGCGCCGTAGCGTTCGCCCGAGACTGGCTGAACTTGGACCGGTTGCCCGACCTACAGCGAGATCCCGAACGGTTTGTCGCCTGGCGCTCCGGAATCGGCGAGGCTCTGCGCGCCGAAACCATGGCATTGTTCGAGGCGCTCGCGTTTTCGGAGAACACCTCACTCGCTCGGCTGTTCGACGCCCGGCAGACCTTCGTGACGCCAGCTGTCGCCGAGCTGTACGGGATCGAATCAAGCGGTAGCGGTCTGCGGCCCGTCGACCTGTCCGACGTGCCGGAGCGGCGAGGGATTTTGACCCACGGCAGCGTTCTGACCGTGGGAGGAAGCCGGGCGTCGATGGTGGAGCGGGGTCTGTGGATTCTCGAGAACGTCCTGTGTGGAGAAGTGGCAGCGCCCGACGTAGACGTGGTGATGCAGATGGGTGAACTGGCCCCCGGGCTCAGCCAACGGCACTATGCCGAGGAACGCTTGGCGTCCGACGGGTGTGCCGGTTGCCACGTGCAGATGGACCCGCTGGCGTTCGGGTTGGCCCGCTTCGATGGCGCCGGTGCATACCGCGAGAGCGATGAGCACGGAAACGACCTTCGGAGCGATGGCATGGTCATGGTACCGGGGTCACCCACTCAAAAGCCCTTCGAGACCGTGGCCGAGTTGGCTTCGATCCTCGCTGACGAGCCGCGAGTGATGGAGTGCGTCGCCCTGAAGGCAACCCAATATGCCATCGGTCGAGAACTCGTCGCGGCAGATGGCTGCGCGTTGAACGAAATCCGAAATTCTTTCGAAAAGGGCGACCATACCTGGCCGGCCCTGGTGGAGGCCATCGCCACATCGAAGATTTTCACCCACGGGAGGCCCCGATGACCCGAGCCATCCATCCACTCGGTCGACGACGCTTTTTGAAGGCAGCCGGCGGCGTGGCCATCGGACTGCCGGTTCTCCATGGGCTCGACGGGCGTGAGGCTTGGGCCCGAGCCCCGGTTCGAGCCATCAACCTCTTTTTCGGTCTCGGGGTGCCCAAGGAAATTCAGTCCCAGGGTCTCACCGGTCCCCTGGAGCCCTTGAGCGAGTTTTCCGACAAGCTCGCCTGGGTCCGTGGTGTGAACCTGTACGAGGCCGACGGCTCTGCCAACAACCACTTCGATGGAGGTGGAGGGGTTTTCTGCGGCGTCGAACCTCGGAGTGACGCAGCGAGCGGGGGACCTTCGATCGACCAGGCCCTGAAGGCGGACGAACGTCTTCCGAACGACATGATTCCGACCCTGGCCATGGGAAGCTTCTTCCGGCGCAGCCGGCTTACACGCTATGTCCACAACTGGAATTTCGACGGCTCGCCTGCAGCACTCCCTCGAGAAGATCCACGAGATCTTTTCGAGAGAATTTTTGGACAGCTCGATCCAGACGAAGGCGCCAATGAGCGGGATCGCAAGCTCCAACGCTACAGACGCAGCGTACTCGACGCCGTAATCGGACAGGTGCGTACACTGAAGAGTCCCGCCGCCGGGTTGGGTCCGGAGGCCGTCCGTACGGTGGACGAACACCTGGAGCGCATCCGAGAGTATGAACTTCGAGTATTCCGTCCGAACGAGGAGTCTGACCCGTCCGAATCAACCGCCAAGTGCGAGGCACCGAACCGACCTGCCGTCGTACCGCTCTTGCACGGACAGCAGCCCGATCCCGATGGAGAGGGGGTGGATCTGGACCTGGAGGAGTGGGTGACCCATTGGAGGCTCTTGGCAGACCTGTTCGTCTTGGCGTTCAAATGTGACCGGGTCCGATTCGGCGGCGCCATGTTTCAGTCCGCCGGAGAGCGCATTCGCCTGAAAGGCGTGTACCGCTACCAGGGGCGAACCGTATACGACTTTGACGACCGCCGCGATCGGGGACGGGGCGGAGCTCAGGGCTGCAGCCATGAGTTTTGGCACCGGTACCGGCGTGATCGAGACAACCCGGAGATGCGTCATCACACCCACTTCATCATGGCCCAGGTCGCCTACCTGCTTCGAGAGTTGGATCGTGTGGAATCGAGTCCGGGCCGATCCCTGCTGGATGACACCTTGGTGACCATCTCGACCGAACTGGGCGACGGAAACCCCCACAACCTGGAGAGCGTGTTTCATGCCGTGTCCTCCGCCGGCGAAAGATTTCGGCCCGGCACCTACGATGTGGAGGCCGAGGGGCTCGACCTGTACAACACGATCCTCGAAGCGTACGGAGCGTCTCGCCGCCTGGGTCCGAACGGGCGGAGCCTTCAGCGCATCGAGGCCATCCTGGCCTGACAGCCGGCTTCTTTCATGCGGGTTGGTCGTCCAAGGCGGAGGCCACGGTCTGCAGCAAGGTGGCCGGGTCCACCGGCTTTTGGAGCACCGCTGCGGCCCCGAGCATGGACGCCATCCGAAGGTACAGCTCCGCGTCGATCCGGCCGCCGCCGGACATCAGAATCACCGGGACGTCGAGGGCCAATACGTCCTTCAGCAACTCGATCCCGTCCATCTCGGGCATGATCACGTCGCTGATGACCAGATCCACCGGCTCGGACGAGGCAGTCCGGACCGCGTCTTTGCCGTTCGTCACCTCGAGAACCCGGTAGCCCGCACTTTGGAGCATCCTCGAGAGAACCCGTCGTACCAACCCATCATCTTCAGCCAACAGCAGGGTGCGCACGATCACTTCGTGCGGGAAAGCTGCGACGCAGCGCCTCCCGCACCTCCATCCC
>DAPKRQ010000042.1:0-19347 GCA_031800475.1 Myxococcales bacterium LLY-WYZ-16_1 | reverse complement strand
CGGGCTGACCGGGCCGGGCTGAACGGGGGCGGCGACCGACGGCAGTCGGTTTGACCCAGCCGATGGGGTGCCTACGTTCTCTTCAATGAAGATGAATTTCGACATTCCCGGAGACTTGCCGGAGACCCTGCCGGTGTTGCCCCTGAAGCAGGGTTTCCTGCTGCCCGGGGTGACCGCCCCGTTCGCAGTGGGCCGGCCCCAATCCCTTCAGGCTATCGAAGCGAGCGACGGCTGGTTGCTCGTCGGCCTGCAGAAGACCCCGAAGGACGAGGTCGACCCGGCGGAAGACTTGCTCCCGATCGGCGTGCTCGCCCGGATTCTCCATCCCATTCAGCGCCCCGACGGTCTGCGCGCCGTGGTGCTGCAGGGCGTGGCGCGGGTTCACCTGACCGAGTTCGTCGAAAACGAGGAGCACCTCGAAGCAAAAGTGCGGCGGATCGAAGAGAGCTGGCCCGAAACCGCCGAGGCCGAAGGCCTGCTCCGCGCCCTGTTGGACGTGGCCAAGGAGCTGGCCGAGAGGCTGAACATGGCGGCTCCGGTCCAGGCGCTGGTGCAGGGGCTTCAGCCCACGCCCCACATGCTGGTGGACGCCATGGGCGCCATGCTTGAAAGCGAGCTTCAGTGGAAGCACGACCTGTTGGTCACGCTCGACCCAACCGTGCGCGGAAAACGGGTCCTCGAGCGCGCCAATGAGATTTCGCAGGTCTTGCAGGTGCAGCAGGACATCGAAACGAAGGTCCGCTCCGACGCGAAAGACATGGAGCGAGAAGCGATCCTTCGCCGCCAGCTCGACGCGATCAAGGACGAACTGGGTGAAGGCGAGGGGGGCGAGCTCGGTGATGTCAAGAAGAAGCTCGAGGAGCTGCCGCTCCCCGAGGAAGCCCGGTCTGCGGTCGACCGCGAACTTGCTCGCTTCGACCGAATTCCCAAGGGGAGCCCCGAACGGAACGTGAGCCAGGATTGGCTCGAGTGGGTGAGCCAACTTCCCTGGGGAAAGCTCAGCTCCACCGGGGTTGATCTGGACACGGTCGATTCGGCCCTGGGTCGTTCTCACCATGGCCTCGACGAAGTGAAGAAGCAGGTCGTCGAGCATCTGGCGGTGCGCAAGCTGTCCGGCAGCGGCCGGGCCGACGTGCTGCTCTTGGTGGGCCCGCCGGGGGTGGGTAAGACCAGCATCGCCGAGGCCATCGCCGAAGCCACCGAGCGAAAGCTCGTCCGGGTGGCCCTGGGCGGCGTTCGCGACGAGTCGGAGCTGCGCGGTCACCGGCGCACCTACGTCGGCGCTCGGCCCGGGCGCCTGATCGAAGGGGTTCGTCGGGGCGGCACCCAAGACCCGGTCGTGCTGCTGGACGAGGTCGACAAGCTGACCCGGAGCATGCACGGCGACCCGGCGGCGGCGCTTCTCGAAGTGCTGGACCCAGAGCAGAACCACGCGTTCACCGACCACTACCTGGAGGTGCCGTTCGACCTGTCGAAGGTGCTGTTCATTGCGACCGCCAACGACCTGTCGACCGTTCCCGCGCCGCTGCTCGACCGAATGGAGATCGTGCACATCGAGGGGTACACTCGCCTCGAAAAGCGCGCCATCGCTCGGCAGTACGTGCTGCCAAAACTGGCCAAAAACGCCGGCCTGGATCCAGAGGAGGTCGAGATCACCGATGCGGCCATCGAGGACGCGGTCGACGGTTGGACCCGGGAAGCGGGCGTTCGGCAGCTGCAGCGCACCCTGGGCAAGGTGTTTCGGGCGGCCGCGGTGAAGAAGGCCCGCGGGGAGCTCGAGGCGCCGTTCCGGGTGGACGTGGACGACCTAAAGGGGCTGTTGGGCCGGCGCAAGCACCGGTCCGAGGCCCACGAGGCTCCGCGCCGGGCGGGCATCGCCACGGGTCTCGCCTGGACGCCCATGGGCGGGGACGTGCTGTACGTCGAGGCCTCGGACACGCCGGGGCGCGGCAACCTGGTGCTCACCGGGCAGCTGGGCGAGGTGATGAAGGAGTCGGCCCGGGCCGCTTTGACCTACACCTTGAGCCACGCCGACGAGCTGGCGGTGCCCGAGGATGTGCTCGAAAAGAAGGACATCCACGTGCACGTCCCCGCCGGCGCCACGCCGAAGGACGGTCCGTCGGCCGGCGTGACCATGTTCACCGCCATCGCGTCGCTCCTGTCGGGGAGGCCGGTGCGACCGGGTTTGGCCATGACCGGGGAAGTGTCGCTCCGCGGGCGGGTGCTCCCGGTGGGCGGCATCAAGTCCAAGGTTTTGGCAGCCCACGAGCGGGGGATCGGCACGGTGCTGCTTCCCAAGGCGAACGAACCCGACGCCGAAGACTTGCCGGATGAAGTCCGGGAGCAGGTCGAACTCGTGTTCGTCGACGACATGTCCCAGGTCTTGGACCGGGCTCTGAAGTCCCGAGCCCCGGGGCTCGGCTTGTCCGACGGCCGCTATCTTCACGCCTGAGCCGGCGTCGCGCCCGCCCCGAGCCCAAACGGGGCGGGCGCTGCTCGCCGCGAAAGGCGGTCATTTGAGGGTGACGAGTTCCTCTGAAGCGGTCGGGTGGATGGCGACCGTCCGGTCCAAGTCCGCCTTGGTCGCGCCCATCTTCACCGCCACCGCGAAGCCCTGGATCATCTCGTCGGCGCCGATGCCGATGACGTGAATCCCCACCACCTGCTCTCGGGCACCCGCACACACCACCTTCATGGCGGTGAACGTCTTCCGGGTGGTCATGGCGTGATACATGTTCGTAAAGCGCGTCGTGTAGCACTTCACGCCGTCTTCTCCCCACCGCTCGTGGGCTTCGTCTTCGGTCAATCCCACCGTCCCGATGGGCGGGTGACTGAAGATAACCGTGGGGATGTTCTCGTAATCGAGCCGCGCCTCGGGTTGGCCGCCGAAGAGCCGATCCGCCAGCTTCCGGCCCGCGGCTATGGCCACTGGAGTGAGCTCCCATTTGCCGATGACGTCGCCCACCGCGTGGACACCAGGGACGTTCGTACTCTGGAATTCATCCACGATGACGTGCCCCGATTCGGTCAGGCTCACCCCGGTGTGTTCGAGACCCAGGTCGGGGGTGTTGGGGTCTCGGCCGATGGCCCACAACAGGCAGTCGAAGCCACCGAGCCGCCGGTCCTCGGCAGTGTGCATGCACAGGGTGCCGTCCGACTCTCGCTCCACGTGCGTGAGCTCTCCGCAAGCTTCCACCGACACGCCCATCTCGACCAAGTGCTCCAAAAGATTCTCTCGAAGCATGTTGTCGAACCGACGGAGTGGAAGATCGCTGCGGGTCAGCATCGAAACTTCGGAGCCCAGGGCCTTGAAGATCCCCGACAGCTCCACCGCGATGTATCCGGCCCCCACCACCGCCACTCGCTGGGGGCGCTCCTTCAGGTCGAAAAAACCGTCCGAGGTGATCCCGTGCTCCTGTCCGGGGATCGGAGGTCGCCGCGGGTGTCCGCCGGTGGCGATCAGCACGTGCTCGGCCTCGTAGCGCCGGCCGCCGACGTCGACGGTCTTGGGGCCGACGAACCGGCCGAAACCTTCGATGTGCAGAACCCCGTCCACCTCCAGATTTCGCCGGTAGATGCCGTTCAGGCGTTGCACGTAGGCGTCGCGCTTTCGTTTGACGGAGGACCAGTCGAAGGGCCCCACCTCTGTCGAAAAGCCGTAGTCCGGCGCGTCTTCCAAGGCCTCTGCAATGGTTGCGGTGTTCCACATCACCTTCTTTGGCACGCAACCTACGTTGACGCAGGTGCCGCCCAAAGGCCGACCTTCCACCACCGCCACCTTGGCGCCGTGCTTGGCCGCGCGGCGGGCCGAAGCGAGACCGCCGCTGCCCCCTCCCAGGACGAGGTAGTCGAACTTTTCCATGCGGCCCGGGGTGTATCACAGCGTCGCCGAGCCGGCCCGGCGGAACCGGTCGGACGGAGAAAGGCTTGCGGAAAATCTACGCCGGGGGGATGGCCGCCCGGTGCGGCGGGTATTGATGGTGGCCTACTTCTATCCGCCCGCTGGGGGCGGAGGGGTCCAGCGCACCTTGGCGTTCGCGCGGCATTTGCCTCGCTCCGGGTGGCGCCCCACGGTGCTGTGCGGTACGGCGCGAGGATACTGGGCTCGGGATCCGGGGCTGGCGTGGGACGTGAGCGCGGAAGTCTTGCGGGTGTCCGATGGACCGGTGCTCGCGGCCCAGCAGCTCGTGCGTCGGGTCCTTCCCCGGGCCGCTCGGTCCATCTTCGACCGGGCCCAGGTCCCCGATCCCCAGATTGGCTGGGCAGTGCCCGCGGTTCGCGCCGGTGCCCGAAGGCTCGCCCGGGAGCGTCATCGGGTCATCTACGCCACCGGCGCCCCGTGGACCAACATGCTGGTTGGGGCCTTGCTCGCCCGGCGCTTTCGCCTGCCCCTGGTGGCGGACTTTCGAGATCCGTGGGCCGACGCGCCCCTGCGTCCGCCGGCCCCGGCGCTGGCGCCCGTGCATCGGGCGCTGGAGCGGTGGGTGGTCTCGAAAGCTTCGTGGTGCCTACAAACCTCGCCGGGCTATGCCGCCGCCATGACCGCTGCCTACCCGGACGCCCAGGTGCTGTCCCTGCCGAATGGTTTCGAGGAGGACGATTTCGACCTGGAGTTGGCGCCCGTACCGGAGCCCTTGCCGGTCGGGTATGCCGGCTCGTACTACCCAGGACACGGCCCGGAGGGCCTGTTCCGCGAGCTGGCCGGCCTCGAACCCGAACTCTCGAGGGACCTTCGGCTGTGGCTGTACGGTAACGTCGGCAGGGCGGTTCCGAGCGAGGCGCGCCTTCGGGTCGAGCGCTTCGGCTACTTGCCCCATCGGGTGGTGCTCCAGCGCTTGGCCGGGTGCAAGGCGGTGTTCTGCACCGTGCCACGGGTGCCGGGCGCCGAGGGCTGCGTGCCCCAAAAGCTGTACATCTATCTTCGCTTGAATCGACCCGTCCTGTTTTGGGGGCCCGATGGGGATGCGGCGGACATCCTTCGCCGCTCCGGTGGCCGGCATTTGCTCCTGACCGAGCACGGTGCGGAGCGACTCGGCTCGGACGGCGACGCTCGCCTTCGCGGGTCGGGTGAAGCACT
The DNA here is from genome assembly GCA_031800475.1 of Myxococcales bacterium LLY-WYZ-16_1. Taxonomy (GTDB): domain Bacteria; phylum Myxococcota; class Kuafuiibacteriia; order Kuafuiibacteriales; family Kuafuiibacteriaceae; genus Kuafuiihalomonas; species Kuafuiihalomonas phototrophica. The sequence goes on along the minus strand of DAPKRQ010000042.1, from coordinate 14,270 downwards.
TGCAAGCTGGCTTTCGGAGCTTCGTGCCGAGCCCGATCCGCGCGCCGACAATGACGTTCGCTTCGTCCGTTCCTTCGAGCGAAGCGAACAAACCCGCCGGCTGGCAGGCGTCCTCGACGACGCGGTCCGAAGCGCCGAGTCCTCGCCCTGAGTTCCCGAGAAGCTGTGCGGCGGCTCGGGGCTTGCGATGGACGAAAGTTCCGCGATCCGCGACGGTCCCCGTCCTTCGTCCGGACACGCTCTACTCCGGGCAGGCTTTGGACGACGCCGCCGCGGTCCGACGCGCTTCAGGTGCCCGTTCGGGTCGACGTTTCGGCGACGCCTTTGGACCCGGCGGCCGCGGGCGGACTTTCGCCTTTGGACCCGGCGGCCGCGGGCGGAGTCCCCCCTTTGGACCCGGCGGCCGCTTGCGGACTTTCGCCTTCGGACCCGGCGGCCCCGGGCGGAGTCCCCCCTTTGGACCCGGCGGCCCCGGGCGGACTTTCGCCTTTGGACCCGGTCCGGGTCGAGGTCTTCACCACCGCCCCCTCGCGCTGGGCGGGCTTGAGGCGTCCGATCAGCCTCGCCAGCGACCGGCGACATCCGGGGTCGGCGTCGAGGATCCGAGCCAGGCGCTGGGCGGCCTCACCCGGATCCGACGCGGCCCACACCCGCCCCGCGTTTTCGTAAGCCATGCAGCGGCCGGCTCGAAAAGCACCCCGGTGGGGATGGGACGGGCCTGCCTCGAGGGCCCGAGCGACTCCGAGGAACAGGGCGCCCGCATTCGGGTCCCGCGCGGTCACCGCCGTGGTGGCGGTTCGCCACAGCTGCATCGCTTCCAGGTACGCGTCGGGGGGGGACGCGAACGACACCGTGTCTGGCACGTCGGCGCCTGCGGGCACCGCCACGGTGGCCGTGCTGGCTGTTCGAGCCACGGCGATCAGCAGAGGCAGCCGGTCCCACCGAAGCCGCACGGGCTCGGTCCGGGTGGAGGTCGAGGTCGCATCGGCCGGCGGGGGCTCCGCCTGGCTGCAGCCGGGTCCGGCCAAGGACAGTCCGAGCCCGACCATGAGCCCCAGGCGCATCGGGCCCGTTCGGAGCGGTCGAGCGGCGCAGGTCGCCGGGCGGTCCAGCGGCAATGGCCCCCGAGCTGGCGGTGTGTGCCCGCGAACGCCCATCGCCGCGGGCGGTAGCGGATCCGCACTTGGAAAGAAACCGCCCGGACACCAGGCTGCCGCCGTGAGCGGGACGGGGCGGGGCAGTTCGCGGTGCGTAGTTCGACCGCGCTCCAGGGACCGGCTGGGGCCGGCTCGGAGCGCGAAGGGGACAACGGCCGCCCTGGTGCTGGCGCTGGGCGCGGCTGGGCTCGGCGACGGTTGCCGCCATGCTCCCGACCCTGAACTCGATACGCCGGTGGAACTCGGGCAGCCCTTTCGGTTCAGTTCCTGGGATCGGACCGGTCGCCGTGTGACCGACAGCGATCTTCGAGGTCGGCCGGCGGTACTGCTGTTTGCTGGGGTCGACCGCTGGGGGAAGGGAGTTCCGCGGGAGTTCGTCGACCTGTGGCTGCGCCTTCAGGAACCGGCGTGGCGCCTGGTGTGGGTGACCGCGAGCGCCACCGCCGACGTCCTCGGGGCCCCGCAGCCGCACGTCACCCTGCAGGACCGAGACGGCGCCCTGATGCGTCGCGCCGGCGGCGGGCCCACGGCGCTGCTCCTCGATGCGCACGGCGTGGTCGTATTTCGAACGCCTCCGGGCCAACCGGTCGCTCGATCGGTCCTGGAGCCGGTCCTTCGACGGTCCTTGGGCCGTCTGGCCCGCTGAATCTGCGTGTCATCCCGGGTCCCCCGGCGGCCGGTGCGCACAAGTCCGTGGCCCTTCCGGGTCTCGCGTTGTAGAGAATCGGCATGGATCTCGAGCGACACGGAATCACGGTGCAACGCATCTTGAGGAACCCCCCTCCCGCCGCCCTCTACGAGCAAGGGCTGCGTCACGAGGAAGGGACCGCCATCGCTTCTTCCGGTGCGTTGATCGCCATGTCGGGTGCGAAGACCGGCCGCTCTCCCGCCGACAAACGCGTGGTGGAAGACGAGGTGACCCGCGACGACGTCTGGTGGGGTCCAGTCAACATCAAGCTCCAAGAGCAGGTGTTCGAGATCAACCGGGAGCGTGCCCTCGACTATCTGAACACCCGCAAGCAGCTGTTCGTCATCGATGGCTTTGCCGGCTGGGACGAGCGCTATCGTACCAAGATTCGCGTGATCTGCGAACGCGCCTACCACGCGCTCTTCATGCAAAACATGCTGATCCGGCCCACCGTCGAGGAGTTGGACAGCTTCGGAACGCCAGACTTCGTGATCTACAACGCGGGGCGATTTCCCGCGAACGCACACACCGAGGGCATGACCTCCAAGACCTCGGTGAGCCTGTCCTTCGGTCGAAAAGAATTCGTGATTCTCGGCACCGAATATGCCGGCGAGATGAAGAAGGGCGTGTTCACCATCATGAACTACCTGATGCCCAAGCAGGACGTGTTGTCGATGCACTGCTCGGCCAACCAGGGCGAAGACGGGGACGTCAGCATCTTCTTCGGTCTGTCCGGGACCGGCAAGACCACCTTGTCCGCCGACCCTCATCGGGCCCTGATCGGCGATGACGAGCACTGTTGGACCGACGACGGCGTCTTCAACATCGAAGGCGGCTGCTACGCCAAGTGCATCGACCTTTCGGCCGAGGCCGAGCCCGAGATCTACAACGCCATCCGCTTCGGTTCGGTACTCGAGAACGTGGTCTATGACGCGGAGACGCGACAAGTCGATTTCCACGACGCGTCGATCACCCAGAACACCCGTTGCTCCTATCCGATCGAGTACATTCCGAACGCCAAGATCCCCTGCAAAGGACCGAAGCCTCGGAACGTGATCTTCCTGACCGCCGATGCCTTCAGTATTCTTCCGCCCGTTAGCAAGCTCACGCCGGAGCAGGCGATGTATCACTTCATCAGCGGGTACACGGCCAAGGTGGCGGGCACCGAGGTCGGCGTGACCGAGCCCGAGGCTACCTTTTCGGCCTGCTTCGGCGCACCGTTCTTGGTGTGGCACCCGACCAAGTACGCAGAGCTGTTGGCCAAGAAGATGAAGGAGCAAAACGTCAACGTATTCCTCGTGAACACGGGGTGGACGGGAGGACCTTTCGGCGAAGGCCACCGCATGAGCATCAAGCACACACGGGCGATCATCGACGCGATTCATGCCGGTGCGTTCGATTCAGTGGAATATCAGGAGGACCCGATCTTCGGGCTGAAGTTTCCGAAAACCTGCCCGAACGTTCCCGACGAGGTCTTGAATCCGCGCCAGACCTGGAAAGATCCGACTGCTTACGACAAGATGGCCAAGAAGCTCGCGAGCCTCTTCCACGAAAACTTCAAAAAGTACGCGGACCAGGCCTCGCCCGAAATTCGAGGCGCCGGGCCCCGCATCTGAGGTCGAAGCCCGGCGGGGCGCGCTGAGGCAGCTTCAGGAGCCCGCCATTTGCTGCAGGCGCTCCCGGTGGAGCTGGATGCTGTCTACCATGAACCCCACGGCGCCCGGCTGGTTGAACACCACCCGAGCGCTCACCGTGTAGTCCGGTCGGTCCGGGACCCGCAGCTTCAGCATGCGCTGGTTGCCCACGGGCAGCGGTTCGTGGGCGACGACCAACCCACCATGAACCAGGTTGCCCGAGCACTGGGCCCGAAACTGGGCGAGATTCCGAAATCGGACCGTGAAGCCATCCGCTTCCAAGGTCGGAAAGCCCTCGCTGGACCCCTCGCCTCCTCCTCCACTGGTGGAGTTCTCGGTCCAGTCCGGGACCTGCAGTTCGGCGCCCGTGGAGCCTTCGGCGGACCCGGTGTCGAAGTCGTGGTGGGTCGGCACCTCTTGCCCGTCGGGCCCGGCCGCACCGAAGGACGGATCGAATTCCGGCACCTCGGTGGACTCCCGCCATTCCGGCGATGTGGGCTCCGGTGCCTCTTGCACCCGTTCTTCGAGGGCCAGGCGCAAGCTTTCCTCCACCTCGACGGGCGCCGAGAACGTCACGACCACGCCCGCGGGCTGAAAGCTCACGAACGCCACCCGGGCCGACAACATGGCGCCGTGCAGCCGAAAGCGGACGGTTTGCCCGTATCCCAGCACCTCGACCGTCTCGAGAAAGACCGAGTGCTCCGTGGGCCAGTCCACCCCGGCCTCGAACGCGCGGCCGTCCGGGCCTTCGACCACCACCGTAGACCCCATCGCCCGTCGAACTAGCCCCCAACGCAGCGCTGGCACAAGCACGTCCCCGACCTTCCGGCCGCGGACCGCCCCTGCTACAAGGCGCTCGAGGCCGTCGGGGCGGCTCGGGTTCGGTGGATGAAGCTGGCGTTCAAAGACGTCGAGACGGGTGACCTCTACGAAGTCGGCGCAGAAGCCGGGGCCGTCCTCGGGCGGGAGCGGGCGCGCTGCGACATCGCCTTCGGCGACGAGAGCATCTCCAAGCGGCACGCCCGGCTCGCCTTCGAGGAGGGCGGATGGTGGCTGCACGACCTGCAGTCTTCGAACGGCACCTACGTCCGCGGCGAGCGCATCGGCAGTCCCACGCCTTTGCGACCTGGAGTCCAGTTTTCCCTCGCCCAACGAAACTTCGAGGTGGTGCGGGCCGAATTGCCCGCCACCGAAGGGGGCCAAACCGGCCAAGGCCGCGATCCGGCCGAGGCAGCGGGGCTGGAAGGCCCGGGCTCTCCCTGGACGGCGCCGGCTCGGGCGATGGGCCGGTTTCTGTTCGATCTGCCCCGATGGGCGGTGCTCCCCGGGCCGACGCTGCGGAGCGGCCCGGGGAAGACTCGGGTCCTCTCGCCGGCAGAATTGGCCCTATACGGCGCGGTCGGCGCGCTGCTCGCGACCGGGGCCGGTCAGGCCGTGTCGGCCTGGAGCAGCGGCTTCGCCATGCCCTGGAACTCTTGGGCCATCGCGCTCGCCATCGCCGCCGCCGTGGGCGGGGCGGTGGGCCTGATCGCCCACCCGCTCCTGGTTCCGCTGATCCGCATGCTCGGCGGAAGCAGCGACGCCGCCTCCCGAAGCGAGGCCGCGTTGACGGTCATGTCTTTGGGGGTCTTCGCTGCCGTCATCCAGGCCGGGGCCAGCACCCTGTCCCGGTTGTGGCCCGGCGCTGCTCCGGTGGTATTCGCCGCGGCCACCGTCTGGGCCTGCTTGCTCTTGGTGTCGGCGGCCCTGCTGTGGAGCCGGGCCTTCGGCCTGTATCGCGGAGTCCAATGGGCGTGGATCGGTCTGGGTGGCGTGGCCCTGACGGTGACGGCCGTTTCGGCCACGTTGACCGCCTTGCGGGGCAGCCAAGGGGGCGTTTCGACCCCGCCGGGGGCCTTGGCGGCCCTTCAGCTCGGTGCGACCGGGAGCGACCCGGCAAGCCCGTTGCCGCCACGGCCCGAATCGGAGGCTTCCGGGACGCCAGCCCCCGATTCTCCGGCGCCTCCCGACCGGTCCGATGAGGGGGCCGACGAGGGTGCCGACGCACCGAAAGACCGTTCGAAGCCGGCCGAGACAAAGCCTCCCGAGCCTCCCCCTGGCGGGTCGACTCCGGACCGCGTGCCCCTGCCGGTCGGCGCCGACTACCCGGGATATCTGCACAAACGCAAAGCGATCGAGACCCTGTTGGATCGAAACCCGAGCCTGCTCCGGCGGGGCAACGTGCGACGGGACTACGAGGCCTTGTGGGAGCGGGTCACAGAGATCGAGCGCCGCTGGAAACGGCGCAAGGCCCGAGGGTGGCGAAAGGCCAAGATCGAAGACCGGCTGAGAAATGCCGAGGTTTACGAAGAGACCGAAGGCTTGGTGAACCGCCTGTACGAGCGCTTGCGCCGGACGGGTGCCTCCGAGGACTGAATCGGGCTTCCGAAAACGGGCGCCGCGGGCCGCAAGTGGTTAAATCCGATCCGGGTTTCTTTGGGGTCGGTTGACCGATCTGGCCCCGAAGCCAAACCTGGTGGGCAATGAACCGGCTGTTTGCGTTCGGTATGGTGGCCACCGCCGCGGGGCTGGTCGCCTGCGAAGAAGAGACTCTGGTCCGGCAGGTGCCCGGCGCTCTGCAGGTGCCGTCCTCGGTGGACTTCGGCGATGTTCCGCTGGGCATTCGCGTCTCCCGCACGGTCGAGCTGCAAAACCGGGGCGGCAGCTCCCTCACCCTGACCGGGGTGGAAGTGGTCGAGCCGGTCAACGCCCTCTCCGTGGTGCTGTCCGATCCGAGCCCCACGGAGGTGCCCCCCGGAGGCGCGGCCCAGCTGACCATCGACCTGATCGCCCTGCGGGCGGAAGACGAGCCAGGCCAGGTCCGGATCCGGGTCGAGGGCGAGTCCATCGACACGCCCCTGGAGGGTGGGTTTCCCGTCCGGGGACGGGGCGTCGACACGGCGGTTTTCGTTCGCCCGAACCCCCTCGAGTTCGGTCGCATCCGGGTTGGGACCAGCGCGGAGCGGGCGGTGGAGGTGGTGAATCTGCGTTCCGAGCCTGTGGATTTGACCGTACCGTTCGAGGGCACCGATGCGGACTTCGAATCCGGCGGCGATTTCTTCCGCTTGCTCACGCCGGTCGACCCCGACCGGAACGGCTCGCTGCTGGCGGAAGGCGAAATGCTGATGCCCGGCGAAGCGGCCCTGCTGCGGTTTCGCTACACTCCGGACACCCAGTCGATCGAGACGACCAACTCCGGCGAGCTGGTGTTGCGGACCTGCGACGACCCCCAATGCGAAGCGCGGCTGCGACTGGCTGGAGTGGGGGTTCGGCAAGGTCTGGTGTGCGAGCCGGCTGCGGTCGACTTCGGCGCCGTGCCGCCGGGCACCGAGCCCACCGAGTTCGTGCGCTGCACCAACGAAAACAATGTGGACTTGGAGATCGTAAACTGGGGACTCGACCGGGATACGGACGACACCTTCTCTGTCGACCCCTTCCGCGGGGAGCCTCTTCTCTTACAGGCTGGTCAGGTGTTCGAGATGGCGGTCTCCTTCGAAGCCCGATCCGACGCCCTCGGGGAGGCTCAGTTCGGCCGGATCGTGGTGCAAGGCGCGGGGGAAGACGATCGGGAGCCGATTCCGGTGGCCGAGATCGACCTGTCGGGGACCGCTGGCGGGCCGGTGGTCCAGGTGTCGCCCGAGGTCGTGGATTTCGGCACGGTTCGGGTGGGGCAGGGCGGAAATGCGAGCCTGGCCATCTCCAACGTCGGGTTCGCCGATCTCTCGATCACCCGCTTGGAGGTGGAGGGGCCGGTGGCCTTCACGGTCGGGCAACCTCCGAACACCCTCTCACAAGGCTTCACCCGAGAGGTCGACCTTCGCTTTGTCCCCGACGCGCCCGGCCCCTTCGAAGGGGCCTTGGTGCTCGAGTCGAATGACCCCTTGCGCGGGGAGCTGCGGATTCCGATTCGGGGCGTCGGCCTGGATGTGGGTCCTTGCCAGTATGAAGCCCAGCCGCCGGAGCTGGCCTTTGGCCCTGTTCCCGTCAATGGATCGATCCGGGACGACCTGGTCCTTCGGAACACCGGTACCGAATCCTGCGTGTTTCGCGAATTCCGGCTCGACGGCCAGGACGCCGAGGCGTACGAACTGGCCGACGTGCCCGACCCCTCTGTGGTGGTGCCGCCGGGACGGGTCGTGGTCCTCGGCGTCGTACTCTCGCCGAGGTCGACCACCGACTATTTCGCCGACTTGACGTTCTCGGCGTCCAACAATGCGCCCCAGCGCGAGCGGGTCCCCTTGAGTGGCTTCGGCGGAACCGCAGATCTGTTGGTCGCGCCGACCTCGCTCGACTTCGGGACCGTGGAACTCGGTTGTGGCGTGACGCCGCAGCGGGTCCAAATCACGAATGTCAGCACCGGTGTTCGGGAGATCGACCTCTTCGAGCAAGTGACCTTGCTCGGAGACGAGAACGCCTATCGACTCGAGAGTCTACCCAGTGGCCTGCCGCCGCTTTCGGGAGACACCCGAAGCATCAATCCGGGGCAGACCCTCTCGTTCTCCGTCCGGTTCGCGTCCGCTCTGGAGGGCGAGTCCCTGGGTCGTTTGAACATCGGGGTGCAGAATCGACCGACGTCGTACGCCGTGCGGTTGCGGGGGCGGGCCGAAGAAGACGCGGTTCGTGTCGAGCGCTTTGCTCAGGGCGAGACTGGCAAAATCGACGTCCTCTTCGTGCTCGACAACTCCTTCTCCATGCGAAATCGGATCGATTTCATCCGAGACCAGACCGCCGAGTTGTTCGACGTCATCGATGCCGCCAACGTGGACTACCAGGTGGGGCTCGTGACCACGGACATCGAAGGCATCGTGAACGGCCAGGTCGCCGGGCCCTGCGGCTTTCCGAGCGCCCAACCTCCCGGCAATTGGGTCCGAGGCTCCTGCGGCTTCCTGAGCGACGGCAACGACCGGGACAACCGACCCGAATGGCGGATCATCCAGCCCAACGAGCTTCCCAGCCCGGGCGATGCGTTTCGCGAAGTGCTCGAAGTACCGTTTCCGGGCAACCCGCGGGAGACTGGGCTCCAGGCCATGGCCGACGCCCTCACCCCGCCCATCGCCAGCGGCTGGAACGACGGCTTCGTGCGGCCCGATGCCGACTTGGCGGTGATCGTGCTGAGCGATGACAACGACTTCAGCAGCCGGCCGGTGGACTTCTACGTGGGGCTGGTTCGGTCGCTGAAGGCCGGAAGCGGAAATCGGGCCACGATCAACGCCATCGTTCCGGCCGACCGCGGCGAGTGCAACGAGTTCGAAAAACCCGAGCTCTGCTTTACCCGCGACAGTCGATACCGCGCGGCCGCGGTGCTGACCGACGGGGTGGTGCTGCCTCAAGGCGGGACCGACGGGGCCCCATTCGACCAGCAGGCCGAAGAGTACGCCGAGCGGATCATCCGGGTTTTGGACGCTTCCTTGTCGACCCGGCGATCCTTCCGGCTGCAAGGGACTCCAGCGCCGGGCACGGTGCAGGTCTTCATCGACGGTGCACCCTTGCCTCGGAGTTCACCGGCCGGTGGGGAAAACTGGAGCTACGACGACACCAACAACCGGGTGGTATTCACCGATCGGGGACGCCCTCTGCCGGGTCAGGACTTCGAAGTGCGTTACCGAAACCTCTGTTTCTGAGTCGAAGCACTGGCCGGTCTGCTCGTTGCTCGTTCGGTCGAGACGAAGCGGACCGCGAGTTCGGCGGTCCAGACCCGGTTGTGCTTGGGGGTGCCGAGGCCGTCTTGGAGGCGCCAGCGCCCCAGACCCGGTTGAGCTTGGGGGTGCCGAGGCCGTCTTGGAGGCGCCAGCGCCCCAGACCCGGTTGTGCCTGGGGGTGCCGAGGCCGTCTTGGAGGCGCCAGTGCCCCAGACCCGGTTGAGCCCGGGCGTGCCGAGGTTGCCCCGAACGCGCCCGGGCGGACGGCCCGCTTCGCACAACCGTTACCGCGCCAGCTGCACGAACAGCAGGTACGACAAGCTCTGACCTTCGGCGGGCCGGTCGAGTCGCAGGGCGTAGTCCCCTGGCGGAAGGTCGCGGGCGTACAGGTCCTCGCCGTCGACACCGTCCAGCTCGCCGCACTCGGCTTCGGTCTGGGCGAGCTCGGTGCCGCCCGACGTCAGCAGCGTGATCCGGGCGCGGCTGAAGGGCTCGCACACCTGCTCGCCCGAAGGCCGGGAGGTGACGAATGCCCGCAGGGAGGCCGCGCCGCCGCTGTCTACGGTGAAGCTGAAGAAGTCGACGTCCCCCACCGGCAGCAGGGAGCCGTTGAGCGGGGCCCTGGTGATGTTGGGCTCGGTGGCGAGCGGCTCGGCTTGCCGGAGGCTGTTGTTGAACAGGACCTGGTTGTCCTCGGACTCGACGCGGGTCGGCACCTCGAACAGACACCGGTCGCTGCAGCCGTCGCCGCTGGTGCGGTTGCCGTCGTCGCACTGTTCGCCGAAAGCGAGCCGTCCGTTGCCGCACAAACCCGTGAACTGGAGGACCTCGGCGGTGTACTCGGCGAAGCCGAGCATGTTGGGACGGAACACCTCCAAAAACAGGGGCGGGGCCTCGCCGGTCACCGGGTCGAGTCGACCGAGGAACGGGATCTGGTCCAAGAAGGCCGCATTCATGGGGGTTCCGTCGGCCCGGGCGAGCTGACGGCCCTGCACATCCACCAAGCGCATGGCCAGCTGGGCGTTCAGCACCGGGTCCACGAAAAGCTGGGCCCCGACGACGCCGGCGGCGTCCACCGGCTGAAGCCGGTACCGGTCGACCGTGTCTCCGGATTCGAGTTCCCCAGATAGGGGGTCACACGGCCCTGGGCAGTTCAGGGTGAGCGTGTCCTGAACCGAGAAGACGCAGCCCACGTCGCAGGATAGGTCCTGGTCGCTGTCGCACTCTTCGCCGTTGCTGGGCTCGACGATGTTGTTGGGGCACGCCGGCGACACGAACCCCACGTCGTAGGTCGGAATGACCGGTATCGGGCCCCGGCCGAACAGGCTGACGAAGTAGTCACCCGGCGGCAGGTCGGCCGAGCTGCGGTCGCTTTCGGGGTCGAGCTCGGGACATGTCGACTCGGAGACCACCCGTCCGATCTCCTCGAAGGCCGCATTCTGCAGGGTGATGATCCCCCCGTCGGGGCAGGTACCCTGGCTGGAAGTCAGCCGGATCGACGTCGTGCTGGACAGGGACAGCTGTAGCACCGTCCGCCCCGCGTCCGCGGCCGGCAGTCGCAGGGGCAGGTCGCTGGCGTCGGCCGAAAGGGGGCCCGTGGCCTCGAGGGTGCAGGTGCTGCTGCAGCCGTCTCCGTCTTGGGTATTGCCGTCGTCGCAGGCTTCCCCTCCAGCCTGCAGCAGCCGATCGCCGCAGCCGATGGGCGCGATCGAGACTTCGAGGTCTCCGCCGTCGAAGCCGCCCTCCGGCGCCTCGACCTCCACGTAGTAGGTGCCGGGCGCCACGGGGCGCGGAAGGACCTGGCAGAATCCTTGTCGGTTTTCCGCGAGGCGGCGAAAGCCGCCCCCCTCGAGCTGGTCTGCGTCTACCAGCCGGATCTGTCCCGTCGAACAGCCGCTGGATCCCGGCAACGATGCGGCCACCCCGGCGGCGTCGGGGGTGGTCAGGGACACGACCGCTCGTTCACCGGAGCTCAGCATGGGCACGGAGACGATCTGCCGCGCCGGCGCATTCAGGTCCCTCAGGGTCTCGACCTGGCAGTCGGCACTGCAGCCGTCCCCGTCTCGGGTGTTGCCGTCGTCGCAGGTTTCGTTCGAAGCGAATTCCGGCGTCCCGTTGCCGCACTCGGGACCGGACACTTCGATGTCCAGCCGGTATCGGCCGGTCGCCGCCGGTCCGGCGCCCCGCAGCTCCAGAATGTAGGGGCCCGCGGGCAGCTGGGCCGCCCGAAGGTCCTCGGTGGGATCGATTCGGGAGCACCGGTTGGTGGGGGAGATGTCGTCGTTTTGGGTAACGAACTGTAGGGCGGGGTCCTGGTCGGGCAGATAGCGGGACAGGATGAGCTGGGAGTCGAAGGTGCAGGGGCCTGTGGCTTCCCGGACTTCGGCGCGCACGCGGCCTTGCTCGGGCACCTCGATGCGGTAGAGGTCCCGATCGCCCTCCGTGATGCGGCCCTGGCCGATACCGCCGCTGGGAATGCTGGCGGTCTCGGGCGTGTCGTTGGGTTCCAACTCCTCTTCGAGGCGCTCCACCGTGGTCGTGGCGGTGACCGTCTGCCCGGCTCGGGTTGCGGTCAGCTCGTAGACCACCCGGGCCTGTCGGACCGTCAGGTTCAAAGCCCCCACCGAGGCGCCGTCGAAGCCGTCGGGCACTTCGCCGTTGGCGGTCAGCTCCACCTGACCGGCCGCGCTCCAGAACAGCCGGACCGGAACTTCGAAGCCCTGATACTCGGCGGGGCTCGCTCGAAACGTGATGATCCGGGGTGGCGCATCGTCGTCGGGCGGCCGAACCCCCACGGTCACCGCGGCCTCGTCGGTGCCCGTGGGGCCCTCGGCCGTGAGCCGGAACGTGGTCTCTGCCACCAAAGGGGCACTTTCTTGGACCCCGGCGAGCCGGCGGGAGCTGTCGACCACCGGCTCGCCGGGGTCGGCTTCGATGCGCACCTGCGTGGCGCCTTCCACGTCCCAGGCCAGGAACACGGTTTGGCCTTCGTCCACTTCGGTCGAGCTGGCCGTGAAGCTCAGCACTTCGGCGTCCACCGGACCGGCGTCCGGCGGATCTTCGATCACCGTTCGCTCTCCGCCGCCGCAAGCGGCGAGACCGAACAGGGCCCAGGTCAGCGTGCTGCGAGGGATGCGGGTTGCTCTGCTTGGTCCCATGCCGGTTCCTATACCATCCGGAACATCGACTCGGCGGGGTTTGCACACGGCGCAGCGCCGGGCAGGCTCGCGCCCATGTCCGACGCCGCTGTCAGCCTAGGCTGGTCCGAATTCGCCCTGAAGCGCCATCAGGACCCGTCTCGCCGGGTCTTCGAGGGGACGCCGGAGGAGCTGTTGGATCTGGTGCGGACTCACTGGGCCTCGAGGACCCCGGGCTACGGGCGGGACGGCTTGGACCAGGTGGTGGTGGTGGGTGTGCCCCCCGACCGGTTCGTGTCCACCACGGTACGGGTCGGCGACGACACGCCCTTGGTGGCCGAATTCGCCCCCCGCGAGCCCGAGGAAGACCCGGTGATTCAGGTGTTCGCCGAGGGACCGCCCGAACCAGCCCGGTTCGCCCAGGTCGTGCTGTACTCGGCCGCGACCCTGCTGGAAAACGGCGGGCGCCGCAGCACCGGTGCCGACTGGGAGGTGGTCGCGCTCCGGGTCGTTGCCGACCCGGACGAACCGATGCACCCAGTGACCATGGCCCGGAACTTTCTCGGCAAGGTAGGCGGCACGCCCGCCCCCTACACCGCGGAGCAGTTCGCCGAGGCGATCTGGTATTGGTCCAGCCGGGCCAAACGTCACGTGCCTTCGTCCGAGTAGAAGAACGCGCCCGTTGCCGTGTAGCCGTGAAGAAAGGTCTGTCCGCCGATCGGACCGATTTCTCCGTTGCAGAAAAACCCGGCCAGGGGCAGCTCCGGAGCCAAGGTGCGGACCATCTCGCTTTCCGCGTTCGGAGTCCCGTACAAGCCCCGCCCCCGTCCCAGGCACGTGAACAGCAGGCCCGCGGCGGGAGTCGTGGCGCGGAGACGGCGGAGCCGGCTCATGGCGTCGGTCAGCTCGGAACGGGCCGCTTCCCGGTCGCGCAAGTGAAATTGCAAAGCCTGAAACTGGCGAACATCTGCGCCCACCACCATGTGTTGGGTGGAGGGGTCCACGCCCAGGATGTTCCGGATCAGAAAGTCTCCAGGCCCGTAGGCCCTTTGATCCTTCATCTCGATCCCGGCGAAGAGCGAGTGCCGAAACAGCGCTTGGTCCGAGGCGGGCAGGGAAGCGTACAGCTCGGCCAGCACCGCGCCCGGCCGCCCGTGGCTGAGTTCCTCGATGACCGGGCCCCGGTGTCGAAGCACGACCGATGGCTCGCCGATCGGCCGGCACCCTTGAGCCACGACCGTTTCTGCGGGCTGGCGGCCCAGGCTGAGGACGACCGCGCCCTCGGTGAGCAACCGATCTTGCAAGAGCAAAGAAGGGCGGTCGGCGGCCAGAGCACCCGACGCGAGCCCCCCGACCTTGACCGCGTCGGGAGCGGCCAGGTCCAGGGCTCGGAGCAAGGGCTCGACGGGCGTGCTGTGGGGCTCGGCCAGGACGACCAGGGTCGAAGCCGGACCGATCCAGCCGGTCATCTTTCGGGCCTGTTCGACCGCTTCGTCCAAGGAGGGGGCTGGCGGCAGGTGGGCCGCTTGCACCGCGGGGACGGCGGCGAAATTCGTTTCGAGCGATCCTACGAGAAGCGCGAGGGCGGGCGTGCCCTCGACCTCCCGGCCTTCCGCGAGCACGCCTCGGGCTTTGGCGCCGACCCGGGTGGCTTCGGGAAAGGCCCGAGACAGGCGGGCCACCAAGGGTGCCGCCGGGCCGTCGTGGGTCCAAAATGCGAAGACCACGTCGGGGGCCTGGGGGCAGTGCGCGCGAATCTTTTCGATCGCCGCGTCGGCGGCGTCCTCCAGCCAGGTCTGTTCGGATAGGGCATCGACCCACATCTCGGCTGCCGAGTTTCGTTGGGGGGGCGGACCACGGCAAACGGAACCGCCCCGGTTCCGCGCCGAATCTCGGGGAGCCACGAAAGGGTGTCGCGGCGGCCATTCCGGTCGGGTCGGGAGGTCGGTCGCGAGGTTGGGTCGGGAGGTCGGGTC
>DAPKRQ010000041.1:0-10240 GCA_031800475.1 Myxococcales bacterium LLY-WYZ-16_1 | reverse complement strand
GGGACCCCGTCCTTGGTGGCGGCCCCCCATCCCCCGTGGTGGCGACGCCGTCCCGTCCAAGCAGCGAGCGGTGCGGTCCTTTTGGTCGCCGGATGGCTGTGGCTGGCCAGCGGTGAACGGGCGGAGCCGGCCTCGCCCCCGTCGGCCCGCTCGAACTCCGGGGACCGGGCCAAAGCCCCGTCCGACGCCATCGCCGATCGAACCTCTTCTGCCCCGACCGAGGACCGGACCCGCGAAGCGCCGGCCGAACCCGAGGTCCCCGGACCCGCACCGGCAACTCCGGCCGCGTCCGGGGAAACCGCGCGGTCGGAAGACCGGACCTTCGAGCGCGCGCCGAGTCCCAACAACCACGCGGTGGTGGCCTTCGGAACCCGTTCTTGCTCGAGCCGCGTCAGCGTCAACGGGCAGGTGGTGACCCGCTCCACGCCGTCTTACGACCACCGGATCCAACCGGGCCGCAAGCGGGTGGTCATCGAGGGAACGTCCTGCCCCCCACGAGAGCGGCCCGGCTCTTTGCGGCGGTCGATCCCCGTGGTGGTGAGCGAGGTAACCTTCGAGCCCAATTCCCGGGTGAAGGTCATCGCGGACTTTCGAAAAGACCGCCTGATCGTCAAGACCCAATGAAGGGTCCCCTCCAACGCCGGAACTCAAAAGTCGGAGGTCGGTCGGAGCGGTAACCCGTCCACCGCCAGGCCGGGAACCACCGACCCCTGGGCGAGGCGACTCCGGGACGCGGCGGTCACGGCTTGGAGCAATTCCAAAACCCCCACGTCGAAGCGCATGGGCTCAGCCGGGGGTCCGATGTCACCCTGTTCGATCCGCCACAGACCCCGGGTCACCCCCATGACCCGGACGGTACGGCTGTCGGCCAGCCGAACTTCGCTCAGGTCGGGGACCAGCACACCCTGCCCCACGTGCTCGACCAGATCTTCGACCGAACGGGAGTCGTCCCCGTCCATGACCAGGTAGCGCGCGCCTTCGTACTCCCCGATGATCGGGTTCGCTTGGTGATGGCCGGTCGCTCGAACGGACAAGCGCCGGGCATTTTCCCAGGTGTAGACCGGCCCGTACGCGACGCCCTGTCGGATCAGATCCACGGGCTGACACGCCACCCCTTCGATATCGAATGGAAGCCCGCGGTGAAGCTCGTGGGAGAAGTCGTCTCGAATGTTGACGCTTTGATGCGCCACCCGGGACCCAATTCCATTGGAAAGAAACGAGGCCCCTTGCTCGGCGAGCCCTGCCCCGCAGGTCAATCCGATGAAGCGGAGCAACGCCCCGACCGCGGGCGGCTCGAGCACCGCCACGTAGCGACCGGCAGCCAGAGACTGCACGGTTCCGGGCCGGCTGGCTCGCTGCAACGCTTCGGACACCAGACGATCCGGATCCAGCTGCTCGGCGGAGAAGGACTCGGCGGCGGCAGCTCCGGTCCCTCCGCCGGGCCGGCTCAGCTCCACGCCGCAGTGGATGCGGGTTTCGGGGTGGTACGCCAGCAGGCCCCGGGTGTTGGCGACCGCGTACAGGCGCTGCTCGCCGTCGAAACCCATGCCTCCGCGGGTGAGCAGCACCTGACCCCGGGCGTGCAATCCGTGCTCCTTGGCGGCCAGGATACCCCGCGCAGCCATGGCGGCCCGCTCCAGGCCTCGGATCGCTTCGGTCTCTGGGTCGTAGGCGTCGATTTCCGCGTAGTGATGGGGCTCGGGAAAAGTGAAGCCGGAGCTGCCGTCGGCGCCGAAGGGCGCGACCTGGGCCTTGGCGGACTCGCAGGCCTCTCGCAGCCCATCGTGGGACAGGTCGCTGGTGGCGTACCGCACGATGGCCCCGCCCTTCGCCACCCGAATCGACACGGTCTCGGCCGAATGCTCGCTGGCCACGGTGATCCCCTGGTGCGTGTAGCGGGTGGTTCCCAACTCGCCCCCACCCAGAGCGACCTCTGCCTCGTCGACACCTTGCGACGCCATCGACAGCGCAGCTTCCAAGATCCGGAACGCTTCCTCCTTGGCTCGCATGCTCACGACTCCGGGGGCAGCTCGCCGGTGCCCACAACGATCGGAAGGTCCACCGAATCACTCCGCGGAAGGTCCGAGGTCCCGATCTCCACCCCCTGAAACCTGGCCGCGGGCGCCCGAACTCCGGTCGACAGAAACTGCAGCGGCCGCCCCTTGGGGCCCCCGTGCTGACCGCTGGTTTCGGCGTTCTGGGTCGCAGCGTCGAGCCTTCCCCAAAAATCCAGGACCGAACCCCGAAACGCGGGGTTTCGCAACGGTCGAACCCGTTGCCCGCCCTTCACCTCCCAGGCCAGTTCCCCGACGGCGACGAACTCGCCGCTGGCGGGATCCAGGGACAGGGCGCGAAGGCCCTGAACCACCACTCCGTCTGCGGTGTCGGCGACCAGGGCGTCCATGTCCGCCGCCTCGCCCGAACCCATCACCAGGTTGCTGGCCCGGACGTGGGGGCGCACCGACCAAGAGGCCGCGCGCATCGACCCGGTGGAGTTCGACTGCCGAAGGCGCTCTGCCGCTTCCCGCCCGGTCATCAAGGACTGGACGGTGCCGGCCTGCACCAAGGAAACGGCCTGAGCCGGCATCCCTTCGTCATCGAAGCCGGCCGAACCCGCCCCGCCTTCGAGTTGGGGGTCGAGCGACAGGTCCAGGTGCGGACTGCCCAACCGTGATCCGGCGCCGCTGGACGGAACCGGAACCGACTGCCCCGCCGTCTCCAGCCCGAAGATGCGATCTGCTTCGAGCACGCGCACGGTTTGCAGCAGGTGGGACGAAACCGCCTCGGCATCCAGGATCAGGGTGCGGTCCCCGGCCGGACAGGCCTCGGCCGAAAGCTGTTCCAGCGCCCGATCGGCCACCGGATCGGTGGCGTCGACCAGCCCGAGCCCCTCGACCCATTCCCACCCGCGACCGGCCACCGAACCGCGCCCACCCGGGAAGGTTACGGTCTGCAACCCCTCTCCGCGGGAAGCCCCGGCTTCGAACCCGACTCCGGTCGTCAATAGATCTTGCTCCACCTCGCTGCCCTCGGACGTGACGAGGATCTTTCGCCGGCGCCGAAAGCGCAGGTGGCTGCGGGCCAAGACGATCCCGTCCCGGGCCAGCAGCCGGTCGTCGATCGAACGAAGGAGTTCGAGCTTTCGATCGAGCGGAACGTGGGCCGGGTCGGTCTGAAAGACGGTTTTGTACGCGCCTCGCTGGGGCTCGGTCTCGCTCAGGCTGGCGGGACGGTCGCGCAAGATCGCCGCAGCTCGGGCCGATTCCACCACCCGACGGGCGCCGACCACCACATCGTGTCGATTCGGTTCGGAGATGGCGACGAACGCCCACGTACCGCGCACGAGCACACGGATGCCGATGCCCCGATCCCCCGTGCGATGGGCCGTGACCAGCTCCCGGTTTCGGGTCCGAACCTCTTCGACCTCGTGCTGTTCGTGACGTGCTTCCGCGTAGGCGGCGCCCAGCCTCAGGCACTCTTCCACGGCGGTGTACGCCAACTCCAGGGCCAAGGCATGATTTTGCACCGGCGGCTCCGTCCCGAGCGGGTCGCCCCGCCCAAGCGTTATCCCCCGGACGAAAACTCAGAGCAAGGGGGCATGCGGCGCCGGTCCCGTGGGTCCGCTGCGCGCCGGGTCGGGCCCCAAGGGCAAACGGAAGATGTAGCGGCGCGGTGGAGGACGCAACTCGAGGGCCTCGAACAGCTCCTCTTCCGCGTCGGGCCAGTTGGACCCACCGAGCGCCGATGTGAACACCCAACGCCCTCGATCGTCCCTCCCGGCCACGGTGGCGGGGTATTCGGATCTCCGGTCCCAATCGAGGCGCACCTGAACCGGGCATCGCCACACCGCCACCCGGGGGACGTACGGTCCGAGCACCCGATGAAAGCGCAGGGCGCTCTGCTGGATGAAGACACCGCGCTCGCAGGTGGACTCGCCCTTCCACCCCCGGGGCGCGGTCCCGTCTTCGGTCTCGAAGCGCCAACCGGGTGGTGCCGCACCGACCCATGTGGCCATCGGGGCTTCAGACAGGCCACCGTTCGGCAAGTGAACCTGCTCGGCCACCGCCTCCCGCAGGGCGGACTGCCGGAGGATCCGAGCCCAGCGCTCTATGGCCACCGCCAGTGCATCGGACAACAGTTGCCACGGGTCCGTCTCGTCGCGCCGCTCCACGATGGCCCACCCCGTGCCGCCGTCGAAGACGATGGCCCCGCTCTTCGGGTCTTCCAGCCGCAACTGCCTCAGCGCGACTTCGGCCAAGACCCGGGGCGTTTCGCCGTCGACCGGCTGCTTTTCGACGTAGCCTCGGGCTCGGAGAACCTGGCCGGTCAGGATCAGGTCTGCGTTTTGGGCCGCCGCCGGGTCTTCGGCCCGCAAAAGACGGGCGAACACGCCGGCGTGCAGCAGGTGTCGGGCGAAGGCTTCGGTAAATGCGGCCATGGGCCGCCCCATGGCCTCGAGGCGCGTGCCGCGGTACTCGACGCCGTTGTACACATAAAGGCCCCGGCGATCCGGCGCTTCTCGGGCCAAGCGGACGTCCTCGAACGGCAAGATGGCCACGGTCAGATCGTGCACCGCGCTCCGGGTGACCGGGCCTTCCGGCACCGGGATGCGGGCGGAGCCCATGGACGCGCAGCCGATCCCGAGGGCGGCCAGCCCCAGCCACCCGAACCGCGAACCGATCATCGCTTTCGCGGCCATGCCCACCACAACGCCACCGCCAGGGCCCACCACCCCAGCACGTTTCCGATCCGCAGAAAGAGCGTGGCATCGTCGTCTCGGATCACGGGCACGTCGGCGACCAAGGTTTGTCGTTCCCATTGGTCGGTGCGGGCCGCGATGCGGCCGACCGGATCCACGATGGCGCTGATCCCGGTATTGGTGGAGCGGATCATGGCGCGCCGGGTTTCGATCGAACGGAACGTAGCCAAGGCCAGATGGGTGATCGGCTCGTGGGTATCGCCGTACCAGCTGTCGTTGGTGATGTTGACCAAGAGCTCCGCAGGGCCGGAGACGTTCCACAGCTGTCGCACGAGGGAGGGCATCAGATCTTCGTAGCAGATCATCGGCAGCAGTTTGACGTCGCCCAGCTGCAGGTGTCGAAGATCGCGGCCCCGCGTCAGGGTTCCGCTGCGGGGGAACAGCTTTTTCACCTTCGGGAAGGTCTCCACGAATGGAAGGGTCTCTCCGAACATCAACAGGCGGGTCTTGTCGTAACGAGACAAGACGGCCCCGGTGCTCGAGGTGAGGATCGCCGAATTGTACGCCTTTCGTTCCCGCCCCGCTTCGCCCGGGATCGGGACGTATTCGTAGGTAATCGCGCCAAACAGCAGCGGCACCTGGCGGTTGCCGCTGACGAAACCCAAGTTGTCCCGGGCCCGAGGCAGGGATCGATTGTAGCCGGATTCGGGCCATACCGTGAGGTCCAAGTCCGGATTCTTTTCGATGGCGCGCCGAGTCATGCGTTGATGGGTCGAGATGAACTCGTCCCTGCGGCGGTTCATGTCATTCGAGCCGAGATTCGCTTGAATCATCGCCACCTTCAGGCTGTCCGCCCTCTCGATCACCCGGTCGACCATCGGGATGCGGATCGCGCCGTACGTAGCCGCGATGCCCAATGCCAGAACTGCCGGGGCGGCGGCCCGAGCCACCCGACGCGACCTGCCTTCGAACACGCCCGAGGCAGCCCGAACGGCGTCCCACAGGGCTCCATTCACGAGCCCCACCAGGGCACTGAGCCCTGCCATACCCACCAGCTCCACGTGTTGGGTGAGCACCGGGACCCGATACAGGGTGTTACCGGCGTAGTTGGGAAACAGCAACGGGTACGCGCTCTCCCAAAGAACCAGGGCCACGGTCAAAGACAGGGAAGCCGGCGCCCCCCGGGCCCGATGCACGACCCAAGCCGAGACCGCCATGATGCCGCCCTGGTACATCGCCAGGAGCAGGTAGCCGACGAAGGCCCAACCGGCGGGCAGCCCGGCGAACACCTGCAACAGGTGCACGACCCAATAGTACCCCCCCATCATGGCCACCGTACCGGCCAGCGCGCCCAACCCCAGCACCTTCCACGGACTGCGGACGTCGTGGATGGCCGCCAGCAACGGGACCCAGAACACGAAGATCAGCGGCCACCACCCGACCCCCACGAAGCCCAGGAAGTAGAGGAGACCGCTGGTCACGGCGGCTGCGAGCCGCCAAAACCGAAGCCCGCCCGTCATCTTCGCTCGTCGAACCACGCCAGCAGCCCGAACGCGAGCGCGACCGCGCATCGAAAGATCGGCGCATGGATGAACGCTCCGCCGTTTGGCCACATGGTGGGCAGCACGGTTTCGCCCCAGGCCACGCCGAGAGCGGTCGAAGCGGCGGCCCAAGCCCCTGCCGATCCCCGCTCGCCGGGCGCGGCCGCGGCCACGGCAGCCGCCGGGACCAGTCCCCACACGGGGGTCGCGAAAGCGAAGATTCCGGCGGTGGCCACCGCGGCGGCGCGCGCTCGCCCGGACGATCGGGGGCCGCGGTGGTTCAGGTCACGAGGTTGCCCGGCCATGAGGTTCTCTGTTACCGCGCACCCTCTGCGACCATGGGGCGCTCCAGATCAAGGCTCTTGGCGGGCGCAGCCCTGGTGCTCATGGCGACCGGCGCCCGCGCCGGCGAGCCGGGACCCGGGGAAACAACCCCAACGACCGAGTCGGACCCCGGCACCGATCGGGCTTGGACCCTACAGCGGTTGGTGGAGCGGGCCGAATCCCGGAGCCTTCAGGTTCGCGTCAGCCAGGCCGAGGTCGACGAGGCGAGGGCACTGTACGAGCTGGCCGCGGCCCAATCCCTGCCTCGGGGCGAGCTGAGCACCATCGTGGGCGGACCGGTTCCCGAAGCGCAGACCCGGATCCAAAACGACATTTCCACCGTCACGGAGGCATCCCTCGGCAACGACCTGAACTTCGGCGAGCTCGGCGTCACGATCCGGGGCAATGCCCGATTCTTGCAGCCGCTCTACGGTTTCGGCCGCATCCGTTCGGCCAAGCGTGCCACCGGCAACCTGGTGGAGGCGGCGGAGGCCCAAAAAGAGGCCACCACCGCCGAGGTCGTGCTGAACGTATACCGCGCCTTTTGGACCCTTCAGCTGGTCCGGGAGTTCGTGCGGGCCTTGGAAGAGGGGCAAGACACCTTGCAGCAGGTGGTCGACCAACTCGAGGAGCTTCTCGACGCCGAGTCGGGCCAGGTCACGGAAAACGATCGGCTGCGCGTGAACTACGCCCTGTCCACGGTGCGGGTCCGTCTGGCCGAGGCCCGGATCGGCAGCGAACGGGCGAATCAGGCCCTGCGAATCCTGGTGGATGCACCCCTCGGGGAGCCACTGAGCGTGGCACGCGAGGACCTGTGGGACGGGGTTCCGGAACGGGCCCCCGACCTGGATGGCCTGGTCCGTGGCGTGCGTGAAGAGCGGCCCGAGCTGCAGGCGCTGCGTCGGGTGGTGAAGGCTCAAGCCGACTTCGTGGAGCTCCGGCGGGCCAACCTGCTGCCCAACTTCTTCGCCGGCGTCTTGGTGGAGTGGGCGTACACCAGCAACGCCACCGACCAGACCAACCCGTTCATCTTCGATCCGTTCAACCTGTTCGACCTGGGGCTCGGCGTCGGGCTGGTGTGGGAACTGGACGTATTCAGCAAGCTCGCTCAGCTCGAACAGGCCAAGGCGCAACACGCGACCCGGGTTCAACAGCAAGCCCTGGCCACCCGGGCTGCCGAACTCGAGGTTCGGCAGCTGCACGCCCAGATGTCCGGGGGCTTCGAGCAACTGGTTCAGCTGGAGGATGCGAACCGCGCGGCCCGAGGATGGCTCACGTCCACCGTGCTGGCTTTCGAGATCGGGGCCGGGGACGCAGCGGAGCTCATCGACGCCTTCGTGGCGTTTGCCGCATCGGAAGCCGAGCTGCAGTCCGTCCGGTACAACCTGATCCTACGCCGTGCCGAACTGGCCCGTTCGGTGGGGCGCCTTCGCGGCTTGAACGCCGGCTCTTGAGCCCGAAAGCAGCCTTGCAGCGCAAGGCGGACAACGGCCAGGTTCGCCTCGGCCGGGCACCGGTCCACGCAAGCTCCATGGGGTCGATCGAGCCCACGGGAGCGCTGCCGTTCGGCTCTGAGATGGAACACCGATCGGCCGGCTTCGACCCGGCCGGGCGGGCACCGGTCCAACCTCGCCCGACCGGTCCTCAGCCTTCTTTTCCGCCCGGAACGAAACTGCCTCGGCCCGCCTTCACGTCATCGAGCTTCTGGCGGAGCCGGGACATGAGCCCTTCCCAGCCCTGCTCCCGGATGATCTTTCGAAAGCTCGATTTGTAGAGGCGCACGGTGCCCGCCCCATCGATCACCAGGTCGACCATTCGCCACTCGTCCTGTTGCCACAGCAGGCTGAACTCCAAGTCGACCCGGCGCCGATCGGCCCGGACCGTCGCCTGCAGGTTGGCTTCGTCCCCGTCGAGCTCCTGACGACCCCAGCGCACCTTCGGCTCGGTGCGGTCCCGAACCTGCTCGTTCTCTTGCACGGCCATCTTCAGCTTCGATTGATACGAAGCCTGGATCAGCTGCCGCATGAGGCCAGAAAACTCCTCGCGCTCGGAAGGCTCCACGTCGTCCCAATGACGCCCCAGGGACCGCCGGATCAACTCGTCCCAAGCCACGGTCTCGTCGATGAGGGCTTCGGCATCGGCGGTCCAGGCCTCGGCTTCGGCCGTGCCCGGCTCCACTTTGCGGTCCGCCAAGCGCTCGGCCGCGTCGATCTTCGCCTCGAGCCAAACCTTCGGCGAGGGACGGTCCGGGCTTGCAGCCTCGGTCGCCGCCGAGGCCGAACCCGACCCCTCCTCGGCCATCGCCGGTGAAAGCCCCAGCGCCAGCATGAGCCCCAGGCTCAACCCAGCCCGCGAGATTCGAACACCCATCATCGTCGGTCTCCGGTCATTGGACGGCTGACGCAAGGCGATCTTCACTGTGGGACGCATCACGAAAAACCGCCCAGCTCGCCGGCGTTCCGCGAGGGCGGGCCGAACACCGGAGCGGGGTCACAGGCACACGCGGGCCGAACACCGGAGCGGGTTACAGGCACACGCGGGCCGAACGCCGGAGCGGGGTCACAGGCACACGCGGGCCGCCCGCTGTCGGGCTTTGCGGTGGATGTCGCTTTCGGGTCGGGTCGTTTGGGTGATCCTTCGCCACAGAGCGCAGGCGCCGTCGTCGCCCCGCTGCCCGAGCAGCTCTGCCTCTTGTGCCATCTTCCGCGCCACCTGCTCCAGCCGGGCGAGGCCGCTGCGGATCTCGGGGTGGGTGGGGTCGAGCCGATAGCCCGCTTGCCACTTGCGATAGGCTTCCTCGTAGCGTTCTTCGCGAAACCGACTGGCGCCGCGCTCCGAGAAGGCGTCGGACAGAGCCACCTCCAGCTCTCGGACCAGGTAGGACTTGGATCCCTCGGGCAAGAGCTTGGCCTCGGCCTTTTTCAGGGAAAGCAGCAGGGACCACGCCCTGGATGGGTCGTTGCTCACCTCGGTTCGGACCCGATCGTACCGCTGCTTCAGCTTTCGCACCTGCTCGGCGGCCCGCCGGGCCGCCTGCCGTTCGGACGGAGCCACCCGCCGGGCCGCTCGCAGGGCCGATTCCACATCGCCCCGTGCATAGGCCAACAGCACGCGGGCAAACCCCGGTCGGTCCGGGAATTGGCGCCGGATCGCCCCTTCCAAGCCGTCGGTTGTGGACTCGTCCACCGGCGCGCTCTTGGGCCGGTAGGCGTCGTAAGACATCTTGCGCTTTCGCATCAGGCGCTCTGCCGAGCGAACCCGGGCCAGGGCCATCGCGTGGTCGGGCTCCAGCGAAAGCACGAAAGTGGCCCACCGGTGGGCGTCCTCGAGCCTTTTGGCCCGCAGGGCTCGACCCGAGCGCTCGAGCGCATCGTCGAGGGCCCGCTTGCGGAGCGCGGAACTCCTCCGCTCCGCTTCGGGCCGAAGCGGCATCTGCTCCGGCACCTGATCCAGCACCCGATACGCCTCTGCCACCTTGCCGGCTTGCTCCAGTTCTTTCGCCCGCTCGAGCGCCTTTTCGGCCAACTGATACAACGCCGCCCGATCGCGCAGTTCGAGCGCCTTCGGATGCAGAGGATCGAGCTCCAATACCCGGTCCAGGGCCTTTTGCAGGCCCTCGTAGTCGGCAGCCGCTTCGGCCTGCCGGGCCTGGCGCAGGCCCGCTTTCACCTCGGCC
>DAPKRQ010000040.1:0-4032 GCA_031800475.1 Myxococcales bacterium LLY-WYZ-16_1 | reverse complement strand
TTGGGGGCCGTCTTGGAAAAATGGGGCCAACCCACCATGGCGCGCGCCCAGTAGCGCTGCCGGACCTCGGGATGCTCGACGAAGGGCTTGTACTGGATCGGTCGGCGGGGCCGCCGCGCCGTGGGACCCCGATAGTCCGGAATCCCCGAGTCCACGCTGATCCCGGCGCCGGTCAGCACCACCGGTCGGTGGCGCTGCACGAACTCCACCAGGCCGTCGTTCACGGCCTCAGTCCAAGAGGGCGCGCCCCGGTCTGGGCAAGCGAAAGCCGGCTGGCGCTACTGGAAGACCTCGAGCGTCAAGGTCCGGACGTCGAAGGCGTCGTCCTCCACCGAAGACACCGCCACCGTGAATTCGAAGAGACCCGGTCGTTCGGGAACACCCAAGAGCGCGTTGTCCGGGGAGCCCGTGCTCGGCAGCAGCACCCCGGGGGGGAGCGCGCCGTCGATCACGTACCAGGCCAGGCCGCCGGTCGGTGCGTTGGCGGTCTTCAGCGCGCCGCGATAGGGGCGGGCGTACCGGGCCGGAGGGAGGCTCGCGGTCTCGATCCGCAGCGGCGCGCCGTCCACGAACATCGGGTAGGTCCGGGCGGCCACGTTGCCCACCGCGTCTTCCACCTCGATCTGCACTTCGAAGGTCCCGCGCTCGGTCGGCGTGCCCCAAACCTCGGCCAGGGGACCGCCGTTGGATGCGAGCTCGAGGCCTCTCGGCAGCCGGCCGCCGACGATCTTCCAGCTCAGGGGAGGGGTTCCGCCCTGGGCCCGAATCTTCGACCGATAGGGACGGGTCTGGGCGCCGTTTTCGAGGCGAACGGTGCTCACGAACAAGGGAGGCACGCCGTCGAAGGTGGTCAGGGTGAAGGTCTGGCGGGTTTCCGTGCCGGTGCCGTCGGCGACCGCCACTTCGAAGGTGGACGTGCCCAGCCGCTGGGGGGCACCCGACAGGGTCGTCGTGGGCCCCGTGGCGTCGATGTCGAGGCGCATTCCGGCCGGTGGGGCCCGGTCGCCGACGCTCCAACGGTAGGGCCCCCCGTCTCCACCCCGGGCCCGCAGGGTGGCCGTGTACCGGACACCCAGGGACGCCGGTGGGAGCTCGGCCGCTTCGAGCTCCAAGGGCGGAAAGCCGATCTCGCCCGAGACGCGCAGGGCCGCCTGCTGTCCGGCCGCGTCGATGCAGACCACCACGAACTCGTAGGGGCCCGCGCTTTGGGGCTGACCGACCACCGTGAGCTGCGGCCCCAAGGGCTCGAGTCGAAGGCCGGAGGGCAGGCCGTCGTCGGTGGTCCAGCGGTAGCCGTTGCCGGAGCCGCCGAGGGCTTCGAAGCTGGCGACGTACAGGGACTCGAGCCGGGGCTCGGAGGGGATGCGCGCCGCTCGGACCTCCAGGGCGGGGGGCGGTTCGTCCACGGTGATGCGGACGCGCGACGATGCCACGTCGCCGGCCGCGTCGGTGGCGAGCAAAAGAAATCCATACAGGCCGGAGCGCTCGGGCAGTCCCAGGATCTCGACGCTGCGGGGGGGAGCCGGGCGCAGTTCGGTCCCGGGGGGCAGATTTCCTTGCCGCAGTTGCCAGTCGAGCACCGGCTCGGTGCCGCCCCGGGTGGACACGCGGGCCACGTACGGCTCGTCGACGCCGGCCAAAGGCAATGGGCTCCGGACGATCGACAGCGGCGCCACCGGATCGGGCGCTTCCGTGCCGCCACACCCGCCGGCCACCCCCGCCGACACCGCCAAGACGGTGCTCCAGGCCCGGAACTGCACGAACCCGTCGCACCACGATGGGCCGTCAGGGTCAACGCTGCCCGAACACGTGTGCACCGCGTCAAAGCGCCGACAGCGCCCTGGCCGGCCCCGGAAGCTGCACGCCGGCTCCAAGAAACCCGGATGACCGCGGGGGCGGGCCGGACTGGGCTCGGCGCCGACAGATCGGCCAAGAGTATTCACGTTCGATTCCGGATGACCGCCGGGGCGGGCCGGACTGGGCTCGGCCCCCGGCGAGTGCCCGCCGCTCCGCCGCCGATGGATTGACCGCTCGGGCACGCCGGGCATGGTTGCGGCCATGTTGTTCTTCATGTCGAAGCACAAAACCCGCATCCCGGACCCGAGCGACGCGCTGCCGGGGCGGGACACGCCCATGCCGGTGCCCGAGACCCACCATGTTCTCGGCACGCCCTTGGCCGGCCCGTACCCGGAGGGCACCGAGACGGTGGCTTTCGGCATGGGGTGTTTTTGGGGGGCCGAGCGCAAATTCTGGGAACTCGAAGGGGTGTACACCACCGCAGTCGGCTACGCGGGTGGATTCACGCCCAACCCGACCTACGAAGAGGTCTGCTCCGGGCGCACGGGTCACAACGAAGTGGTCCGGGTCGTCTACGATCCGAAGCGGGTTTCGTTCGAAACGCTGCTGCGAACCTTCTGGGAGAACCACGACCCGACCCAAGGGATGCGGCAGGGAAACGACGTGGGGACCCAGTATCGGTCGGGGATCTATGCCGAGACCTCGGCGCAGCTCGATGCGGCCGAAGCGTCGCGAAATTCGTTTCAAACCGTACTGAAGGCGGCCGGCTTCGGGGAGATCACCACCGAGATCCAGCAGGCTCCGACGTTCTACTTCGCCGAGGGATATCACCAGCAGTACTTGGCGAAGAATCCGGGCGGATACTGCGGGCTGGGCGGCACGGGCGTGCGCTGCCCGGCGGGACTGGTGCCCACCGAAGCCTGAGTGCGTCGGACCGGGACGGCTCGTTGCGGCCGGCGGCCCCATGGGGCACCCGCGGCCTCGATTCGGCAAAGGCGGTCCCACGCTGCGCACGCGGGCAAAGGCGGTCCCATGCTGCGCACGCAGGCAAAGGCGGTTTCGCTCGGGCAAAGTCGGACCCAACGGGGGCTCGCGGGCGAAACCGACCTCGCTTTGCCGAAGCTGGCCGGGCGCTGGCTCGTTCGGTCGGAATCTGTCAAAGTTCGCGGAGATCTGGCGCGGGACCCCGGCACATGAGTCGGAAGGCCGTCGGCCGACATGCATTGCGATGACCGAAACGCGTTTCACACCCAGCTTCCGTTTTCCTTCGCGGTTCGCCTCCACCCGGGCGGGCGCCGAAGCCGAGCGCCCGGGTCGGCGTCGCGGGGTGCCGGCCCTCGGCTGGCTTTTGGTGTCGGTCTGCGCGGCTTGCACCCCCCAAGGCATGAAGAGTTCGAGCGGGCCCCAGCCGCTTCCGGCGAATGGTGCCGATCGAGCCTCAGCCGTGGCGCCTGCCGGACCATCGCAGCCCGCTGCACGCGCCGGGGACATCCCCCCTGGGGTCGACGTGGCCGGTCCGACCTACTCTCCGTTCGTGGTCCACGTGCAGGGTGAGGTTCCGTACCGCCGGGTTTCGTTCAAGCAGGTGGGGCCGCCCCTCGCTTCGGTGGATCGGACCCTGTTGTTCGAATCGATCGCCGAGTCCCTGGCCCTGGAGCTGGGACGGACCGAGCAGCGGCTGACCTCCGAGACGCGCTTTACCCCGGAGGTGCAAGACCCGGCGAACCACCTGGCGTGCGGCTCGGCCCACATCTACGTCGACTTCTGGAACGAAGGCTCGCAATCGCACCCGGTGTACGGCTTTTCGCTGTGGTCGGGCTGCGGCGAGGAGTCCCTGTTCGCAAAGGACGCGGTCGAGGCCCCATCCGAGGCCGACCTGCCCGACCAGGTCCTCCCGTTGGCTCGCCGGATCGCAGAGCGCCTGGACCACGCCGCCAAAACCAGCTGCTTCCGCCGCTCCTGCTGACGAAACCGGTGCCACCCACCGTTTTCGTTGAGGGTGCCGGGCCGACCCGACCGGTGCGACCCGACCGGTGCCACCCACCGTTTTCGTTGAGGGTGCCGGGCCGACCCAACCGGTGCCACCCACCGTTTTCGCTGGGGATGCCGGGCCGACCCAACCGGTGCGACCCAACCGGTGCCACCCACGGTTTTCGCGAGCCCGCCGGGTCCGAAGCAGGGTCGGGTGCATCGCCGCGTCGATCCACCTCAGCCCACGAATCCTCAGGGGTGGCG
>DAPKRQ010000039.1:0-4087 GCA_031800475.1 Myxococcales bacterium LLY-WYZ-16_1 | reverse complement strand
TGGGGGCGGGCGCGGGGGCGTGCACCCAGGGCGCCCCGGACGCCGAAAAGGCCGATGAGGCCCCCCAGAAAACCACCCTGGACGACGTGGGCCTCTCCCGGGCCGCCTTGGATGAGTCCGCGGACCCCTGCCAGGACTTCTACCAGTTCGCCTGCGGAGGCTGGGTCGAGGACACCGAGATCCCCGCCGACGAGTCCCGATGGGTCCGCAGCTTCAGTGTGATCCGGGACACGAACCTCGAGGTCCTGAAGGAGATCCTGGAAAACTCGGATCCGAAGGCCGAGGACCCGGTGGAGGCCAAGCTCGGCACCTTCTACGCCGCCTGCATGGACGAAGCGGCCATCGAGGCCGCCGGCATCGATCCCGTGAAGCCGCTGATCGAACGAGCCCAGAGCCTGAAGAGCCGCAAGGACGTGAACGCGCTGCTCACCGAGCTCCATCAGCGGGGCATCTGGGTGTTTTGGGACATCTCGGGTGTCCAGGACTTCAAGGATGCCACCCAGGTCATCGCCTTTCTCGACCACGCGGGTCTGGGCCTGCCCGACCGGGATTACTACTTCGACGAGGACAAAAAGGACATTCTCGAAAAGTACCAGGCCCACGTCAGCCGCATGTTCCAGCTGGCGGGCTACCCCGAGGCCCGGGCCAAAGCGGCCATGGAGCAGGTGCTCCGCATCGAAACCCGGCTTGCGGAAAAGTCCTGGAAGCGGGTCGAGCGCCGCAACCCGAACAACCTCTACCACCCGACGGAAGCCAAAAAGCTCGCCCGCACCGTGTCCACCTTTCCTTGGAACCGGTACTTCAACCGCCTCGAACTGGCGGACATCGACTCCCTCAACGTCACCAAGCCCGAGTTCTTCCAAGAAGTGCAGGCCATCTTGAAGAAGACGCCGCCGCAACGGCTTCAGCCCTACTTCGTGTGGCACATTTTGCAGGACACCGCGCCGACCCTGGCCAAGGCCTTCGACGAAGAGGCCTTTTCGTTCAAGCAGGTGCTTTCCGGCCAAGAAGAGCAGAAAGCTCGGTGGAAGCGCTGCGTCGAGGCCACGGACCAAGCCCTGGGAGAGCTCCTCGCTCAGCCCTACATCGAGCGGCGCTTCGCCGGTGACAGCAAGACGGCGGCCGAGTCCTACGTGCAGGCCATCTCCGAGGCCTTCTCCCGAAACCTCGAAAAGCTCCCCTGGATGGACGAAACCACCAAGGAAAGGGCCGAAGCCAAGCGCGAGAAGGTGGCGTTCCTGATCGGCTACCCGCCAAAGTGGAAGACCTACGACTTCCAGGTTGGTGACGCCTACGCCGCCAATGCTCTGAAAGCCTCCGCCTGGAAGGTGCAAGACGACCTGTCCCAGATCGGAAAGCCCGTGGACCGAGACCGCTGGTACATGACGCCGCCCACGGTCAACGCCTACTACTCGCCGCTCAAAAACCAGATGGTCTTCCCGGCAGGCATTCTTCAGCCTCCATTCTACTCGATCGATGCCGCAGTGCCCGTGAACCTGGGCGCCATGGGCATGGTGGTGGGGCACGAGCTCACCCACGGGTTCGACGACCAAGGGTCTCGGTTCGATGCCTTCGGAAACCTCGAAAACTGGTGGACCGAAGGCGTCAAAAAAGACTTCGAAAAGCGGCTTTCCTGCGTGGAAGAACAGTACGCCCAGTACGAGCCCCTTCCGGGCCTCAATCTGAACGGCAAGCTCACCTTGGGTGAGAACGTGGCGGACATGGGCGGTGTCAAGCTCGCCTTCAAGGCGTACCAGGCCCTTCGAGAAGGCAAAGAGCCCGTGAAGGCCGGTGGCTTCACCGAAGACCAGCAGTTCTTTTTGGCCACCGGCCAGATCTGGTGTGCCAAGGTGCGCGAAGAAGAGGCCCGAAACCGGGTCCAAAACGACCCCCACAGCCCGCCCAGGTTTCGCGTGAACGGCTCTCTTCAAAACCTGCCGGAATTCGCCGAAGCGTTCAGCTGTGAGCCGGGCACCCCCATGAACCCGAAGGACCGCTGCGAAGTCTGGTGACCCGTGCCCTCCGCGGCGACCTCCACCCATCCCGGCAGGTCGTTCTCGGTGCAGCGCCACCGCGGCGTACCACCTCCCTCCGTTTGTCGGACCACCCCGAAATCGCCCACGACGCAGGGGTGGGGGCTTGTCGCAGACCCTGAATTCACCTAACCCTCGCGGAGGCTCCGCCGGCCTGCGGAACCAAGAGAGTCCGGGTCAGCGCCGGGCTCGAATCGCACGCCGACAAGGCCCAACGTGCGGCTCGCCGCGCGCGTGCAGACGATGACGGAGACGAGAGCCAAAATGCGCACCCCACCCCGGGCGGCCCTCCTGGTGGCCACCACGCTGTCGACCTCGAACCTGTTCGGATGCGGTGGCGAGGCCCTCACGGTCTACGTGAGCGGCACCGTCACCGACCGTTTCGGTACCCCGATCGAAGGCGCCACCGTTCGCCTCGACGCGGACGAAGAGCTCGCCGAGGACCGCACCACATTCACCAACGCGAACGGCGACTACGACTTCGTTTTCGAAGGCTTCGGTTCAGTCGCGTTGGTGGTCACCGCAGACGGCTTCGCCCGAGCCCGACAGACGATCGGCACCGTCGACGTGCCCGACACCCGTGGCTCCTTTCGGGCCGGCGCCGTCCGCGACTTTCGGCTGTACCCGACCACCGGGACGGTCCAAGGCCGGATCCGTTGGGTGGACTCGGGCGCATCTGCCGTCCGCGGGGCTGCCTTGCGGATGCGCATCGAAGACTTCCAGGTCCAAGACCCGGACTTGGCCCTGCGCACCACCACCGACGACGACGGCGCCTACCGGTTCGACGGCCTGCCCGCCGGCGCTGAGGCAACCCTTTTCATTTCCTCTTGGGACCGAGACGGCGACGGCACACCCGAGACCGGCGGAAGCTCGGTCCGCTTCACCATCCACGCAGAAGGCGTCACTCGTCTCGACCGAAACGTGAGCCAGTTCGACTTCCCCGACGCAGTCTGGAGCAGCGTGGGAAATCAGGTCGTCGACCCCGACGCCGTCATCGAGATCGTCTACAACGTGCCCATGCGTTCCGAGCCCGGCTTTCGCCAGGTGGTCCTGCGGCGCCTGACCGACGGCACCGACACGGTGGCTCAAACCACGAGCTTTTCGGACGACGGCACCCGGCTGACGATCACCCCCGTCCAAAACCTGACCCCCGGCGACCGCTACGAGATCCGCGTCGAGGCCGAAACCCGCGCGACCGGGGAGGTCGTGTTCTACAGCCAGGACTTCCGGGTTTCGGGCGCCAACGAGGCCCCAACTGCCCCCACGAACCTGCGCCTCGAAGACCCGGACGAGGAGTTCGACTGGAACAGCACCACCTTCCGGCTGGTATGGGACGCCGTGCCCGAAGCCGATCGGTACTCCGTCTACGCCCGCCGAACCGACGGTGACGTGACGGACTGGGTGCTCGCGACCACCCCGAGCGCCAACAACCCCATCATCGAGCGCGCCTTCGTCGGTCTTCCACCGGTGCTTCGGGATCCGCGGTGGAACACGGCTCTCCAGGACGGCGGCACCCTCGAATACGCGGTCACCGCCCGCATCGGCGACGCCGAAAGCGCGCCGTCGAACGCCGTCCAGATCCGGGACACCCGCTGCCTCACCGTCGCATCGGCATTTCGGGCCAGCGACCTCGACCCCTGGAACAACGCCACATCAGACGAGCCGGCCGAGGTCGGCGCCATCATTCGGTTCAATGGGCCTGTCGACCTGAGCACGGCGCCGAGCTTCACCCTGCCCGCTGGTCTCGGAGCAGCCAGCTTCGACGTGGTGTGGGTCGATGAAGACCGGGCGCAGCTCCGGGGGGTCGTGCCCGCCATGACCAACGGGGCTGGCACCCTGGTGTTCGACTTCTCCGGGGTCACCGACCGCAGTGGAAACGCGGCCTGCTCGGACCTTCCCACGACCCGGAACGTCCCGGTCTTCTGAGGAGCCCAGAAGACCCGAAATGGGCGGAACATGCCCGCCCCACCGGCCGAACCTCGGCTTTTCGACCCGAGCGGCCAGCGGCTGCTTTTCCGGGCTTGGTGTTCGATCGGTCGGTTCGGTCGCTTGTC
>DAPKRQ010000038.1:0-23151 GCA_031800475.1 Myxococcales bacterium LLY-WYZ-16_1 | reverse complement strand
GTCCATCAAGGCCGCGACCCACTCCGCTCGGCAGACCCCCAGGGCCCCGGCGATCCGGTCTTGCTCCCGGGTCCAGATCGACTCCCACTCCGGGTTCACACCCTCAGGTGCCGGCAAAGAGGCCGAGGGCGCAAGGGCCGTGGCGCGAGCCCCGGCCCTCTTGCTACGGTCCTGCACCGCATGACGGGCCGAAAAGGCAACGGCTGGGCCGACGTCCTGGGCGAAGAGCTCGGTCCCCGAGACCCCGGCGCGCCCGAGGACCTGGCTGAATCCATGCGGTCGCCGTCGGCCGCACCGCCCAGGTCTTCCCGGGCGAACACGGATGTCTCCGCCGACGACCCGAACGCCAAGACCGTCGTGGAGCCCGTGCCCCTGGAGTCGAGCCCGGCGCCCCGGGAGCTTGCGGCCTCTGCGCCACCGCCGGCCTTGGGTTCGGGCTCCCTGGACCTGCCACTCCCGAGTCCACCGCCCCCGAGCCCACCGGGACCGGCCGCGCCCGTGGCGCCGGATTTTTCCCCCGACAAGCTGGTCGAGGGCCTGGGATCCGGCCCCTCGGCCCCCGCTCCAAAAGGCGCCCCGGGCCCTTCGTTTTGGGCCGAGTACAAAGAGGTGGTGCTGACGGCGGCGGTCGGCCTGGGCATCTTGGGGGCGGCGGTGATCTACACCCGATCTGAGAGCCCAGCCCCGAGTGGGCCGCCCCCCCGGCCGCCGGCAGAAGGCGTAAACTCCGAGCGCGCCGAAACGCCGTCCGAAACCCGAAAGCGCCCGGCGCCGCCGGCCCGTCCGGCGCGCCCCGCAGAGCGGAACCGCTCGAACCGCTTAGAGGAACAGCCGCAGCCCACGGTGCGAAAAGCCGCCACGCCCATGCTGTCGGTGGTGACCGTACCGAGCGGCGCCCTGGTGGAGATCGACGGCGTGATCTACGGCCGTTCACCCTTGATCATGCCGAGTCCGAAGGACCGCAGCAGCCTGGACGTGACCTTGAAGCTCGACGACCACCAGCCCTGGAACGGCCGCCTGCGGCCGAACCGAGCGGGCCACTTCAACTTGAACGTGGAGTTGGAGCCTTTCCGGAGCCGATGAAGGGGGCTCGGGACACGGGGCCTGCGGTCACGGGCCCTCGCCCGGCTCGCGCCCCGCGATCTCTTCTTCGGTCGCCTCCACCACGTCCGCGTTCCAGACCTCACCCTCTCGGAGCTGCCAATCCGGCGGGATGGGAAGCTTGTCCCAGGTGTACGACACCTCGTGAGACCCGCCGCCGGTGCGGGCCGTGAAGCCGTACTCGATGTCGACCGCATGGGCCTGACTCGGCATGGCCGGCCACCGGACCCGGCCCACCGACACGAAGGACGGGAAGGTGTTCACGTAGTTTTCCGGGCTCTGCAGAAAGATGTACGGGTCGGCCGGGCCTTCGGCCTTGCCCAAAACCTTCTCGATCTCGTCGGTGGGCAACCCCTTGCGGCGGAGCTGGCGCTTCTCTTTGCGATCGGGCTTGGTCGTGTGCCAGTAGCGCAGGGACAGGTTGCCCCAGCTGACCCGGGTGTTCGACTCGACTCCCCAAAAGAACGCCTTCGCTTCGAGCAACGGATTCCCGTCCAGGTCCTCGGTCCGGCGAAAGTCGTACAGGTCCATGCGAATGTCGCCGTTGCCGACGGCGGTAAGCGTCGGCTTCCACGTTCCCTGCAGCAGGGTGTCGTAGGCCGAGCGAACCAGTTCGTATCCTTCGAGCATCGAGGTGGACTGGGCCTCGGTGATCTGTCCTTCTTCGAGCTGCCGTTGGACGGCTTCTTCGTAAGCGTTCGGGTTCCGCCAGTCGGGATGGTCCGCGAAGATGTCGTCCAGTTCGCGCTCGTAGGCGGTCAACGCTTCCTTGATCCGTCGAAGATATTCGTCTTCGTCCTGCCCCACGATGGAAGCGGCCTTGTCGGCGAAAGTCCGCCGGGCGTCGACGATCGCCGCGTCGACTTCGGCCTGGGCCTGCTGGGTGGCCTGC
The DNA here is from genome assembly GCA_031800475.1 of Myxococcales bacterium LLY-WYZ-16_1. Classification (GTDB taxonomy): domain Bacteria; phylum Myxococcota; class Kuafuiibacteriia; order Kuafuiibacteriales; family Kuafuiibacteriaceae; genus Kuafuiihalomonas; species Kuafuiihalomonas phototrophica. The sequence continues at coordinate 21,158 of DAPKRQ010000038.1, read as the reverse complement.
CAGTTGTACAGGTAGAGTCCACCGGCCAGAACGAAGGCGATCACGATCACCAGGGTACGTGCCATGCTCGGCCCCTAACGGTTTTGGGCAGGGGACGCAATCCCTGCCTCGGGCTCGTCCGGTTCGTCGCTGCGGCCGGCCAACAGGCCTCGAGCCGCCATGTCGTGCAAGAGGTCCGACAAGCCAGCTTGCGCCGCGTGGGCCGCGGTCTGGACCTCGTGGTGGGACAAGACCTCTCCCGACAAGCCCGCCGCCAGATTGGTCAAGCAAGAGATCCCGAGCACCCGGCAGCCCTGCTGCCGCGCTGCGAGCACCTCCATGACCGTCGACATGCCCACCGCATCGGCGCCGATGTGGGCGAGGGCCCGGATCTCGGCCGGCGTCTCGTACGCCGGCCCCACCAGGCCCGCGTAGACCCCTTCGGCCCAATCGATGCCCCGGCCCTCTGCGACCTGCCGAAAACCGGCCCGCAGGTCTGGGTCGTAGGCTTCGGTCATGTCCAAAAAGCGCGGTCCGAAGTCCGGCAGGTCCGGGCCCCGCAGGGGCGAGGCGCCCGTGGCATTGATCTGGTCGCAAAGCCCCATCAACTGCCCCGGCCGAAGGCCGGGGCGAATGGCGCCGGCGGCATTGGTGACCACCACCGTGCGGGCCCCCAGGGCGATCAAGGCCCGAAGCGGGAGCGCCACCGATTCCGGCGCCCAGCCTTCGTAGGCGTGCACCCGGCCCTGGAGCACCGCCACCGACGTGTCGGCGAGAGCTCCCACGCACAAGCGCCCCGCATGCCCGGCCACCCCGGGCACTGGAAAACCGGGAATCGTGCCATAGGGCAAAACCCGAGAACCGGTCAGCCGATCCGCCACGGCCCCCAATCCACTCCCCAGCACCACCGCCACCTCCGGGACGGGCACCCGGTCGGCCAGATACCGCACGATGCCCGCGAGCCGAGCCCGATTCACGGGGCCCCCTCGTGCACTTCGAGCACCCGCAGGGGGCGAGACACCCGGTGCGCCGCCACCGACAGCGCTGGCTGAAGGCGCGCAAATACCGGCTCCAGCTCCGAATCGGGCCGGACCCACAACTCGGCCCAGGGCTCCCCGGCTTCGACCCGATCTCCCCGCTCGACCCGAAGGAGCACGGCGGGCCCCACGTCGATCGGGTCCGTGCGCCGGCGGCGGCCGGCCCCGAGGGCCATCGCAGCCTCACCGACCGCCCGGGCATCGATGCCGGTCACGAAGCCGCTGCGCTCCGCGGGGACCGAAACGCCGCGCAGACCATCCCGCCAGCGGGCGACCCGGTCGACGCCGGTGGCCCCTTGGGCCCGCAACGTCCGGTAGAGCCGCTCGAGTCCGTCTCCCGCCGCTCGGGCCCGGTCGAGTCGGTCTGCGGCCTCATCGGCCGCGACGCCCGCCAGGCCCAGCATCTGGACCCCGAGGGTTCGGGTCAGGTCCCACAGGTCCGCCGGCCCGCCGCCCTGCAAGACGTCCATCGCCTCGGCCAATTCCGCCGCGTTGCCCACTGCCTGCCCGAGGGGCGCGTCCATGTCCGACAGGACCGCCCGCACCGGGCACCCCAGCGCCACCGCCACCCGCACCAACTCTTCGGCCAGGGCACGGGCACGGTCCAGGTTGGGCATGAACGCGCCGCAGCCGACCTTCACGTCGAGCACCAAACCGTCGATCCCCGCCGCCAGCTTCTTGGACAGGATCGAAGAGACGATCAATGGAATGGATTCGACGGTGGCGCAGGCGTCCCGCACCCCGTAGAGGAGTCGGTCGGCCGGGGCCAGGTCTCGCGAAGCTCCGGCCATCACCATGCCGCAGTCCTGCAGGACGGCCTCGAACCGAGCGGGGTCCAGGTCGGCCGAAAAGCCCGGCACCGCCGACAGCTTGTCCAGCGTGCCGCCGGTGTGCCCGAGCCCCCGGCCCGAAACCATCGGCACATCCACCCCACAAGCCGCCACCAACGGCGCGAGGCAAAGGCTCACCTTGTCCCCCACCCCTCCGGTGGAGTGCTTGTCGATCCGGGGCCGGCCTGTAGGCGGGCGCTGCATCGTGCGGCCCGAGTCCCGCATGCAACGGGTGAGCGCCACCGTCTCCGCTCCGTCCAATCCCTGCAGAAAAACCGCCATCGTCCAGGCGGCCGCCTGCTCCGCCATGACCGAACCATCGACCCAACCGCGAACGAAGGCCTCGAGAGACTCCGCATCGTGCCGGCCTCCGTCGCGCTTGATCCGAATGAACTCGGCGGGCGTCACCGGCCATCGATTCGCACCCCGGCCCCCGGGAGTCAAAGCGGCCGGCCCACCGGTCGACCCCATGGCCGGAACCGGCTAAAACCCCGCCATGCCCCCGATGCTGTTGGCCTGTTTCGGCCCGGCGCTCATGGCAAGTCCGCTTGCGCTGGACTCGGATCTGGCCCGAATGGAACCGGCCTTTCTGTCCGCATCGTTTCTCGACACGCGGATCCGCAGCCGGACCCACGTCACGTCGCGGAACCTGATCGTCACCGAGCCTTTGGGCTCCGACTGGCTCTTGAACTCGACCGTCGATCTGAAGGCTGCCGGCCAGTTGACCGAGAACGTGGGTCTGACCGGCACGATCCCCTTCGGATTCCTGGGGCGAGAAGGCCAAAACGTGGAGCCGTTCTTCGGGAACTTGAAGTTCGGGGTCGAGACCGGGTGGCTGTTCGACCTCGAGCAGATCACCCAGCCGGACCGGCCAGTCTCCCAGATCGGGCTGGGCTTCAGCGTGGACGCGTACTTTCCCACGTCCACCGACTGCTTGGACCAGCCGTTTTGCCAGGCCCTGACCATCGCCCAAAACTTCCACCCGTTCGAGCCGGAGCTGTACGTGCAAAACGCCATGCTCTTCCGCACGCGCTTGCACGGCGACTTTCGCTACGACGTGGTGCAGGGGGAAGTCGAAGTCGCCCTGAGTCCCGGGTTCGCCTTCGATCTGCCCGAAGACGGCGCGGTGCTGCTCGTGTCGTGGGCAGCCCGGCTGAGCACGCAGCCGATCCCGGAGCTGGAGCTGTACTCGGAAGTGGCCAGCAGCTTCACGGTCGTCTCGCCCGAGGTGTTCTACTCGGACGTGGACTCGCCGGCCATGCTGACCTTGGCCGCGCGGCTGCATCTTCCCAAGTTCAGCTTCGATCCGGCCCTCTTCACGAGCATCGACTTGGACGACGCCACCGTGCTCGTCGGACTCGACCTGGCCGGCCTGATCCGAAACCGCCCCAGTCGGCGGGCGCGGCGGGCGATGGACGACATGGATTTTTGAAAGCCGATAAGAAGAAAAATCCGGTTTCGACCTGGGACCGAGGCGTGTAAACAAAACGACCCGGAGGTCTCATCGACCCCCGTTGCGCGCCAGTCGATTGCGCACCTCGCCAGCGCCACGTGTTTGCCGGTCAGCTACGGCACAGGAGAGGCCGACAATGCACAGTACCAGGTAGCTGTCGGGATCCCGCTCCGGGGGAGCACTTCTTCAGCGACCACTTTGCGCTCGATGCGTCGGTCGGCCTCGGCGTCGGCATCGTTCCGAGCTTCGTGAGCTTTGGCACCGACTCTACGAGCCTGTTCGCTTTTTGCGCTCAACCCTCCACACCAGAACGGCAAAGGTGCAGATCCTGCATGAACCGGCCAGCGGGGTGGGAACGGTGTGAAGGCTCCCGCGGCGGCACGACTCGTGCTACGTATCGTACCTCGATGCGAAACAGGATTCCCTTCGCGATGGTCGGGTCCATGTGGCTGTTTTCGCTCGCTTGCTCCGAAGACACCGAAAGTCGGCTCGCGGGTCGTTGGTACGGCTACGTCGTCTCTGATGAGGGGCGGCGAGAGCCAGCTGCGCACACGATGCGGGTCACCGAGGAAGAGGTTGGGCCCGACCCCATTTATGTGGGTGCCATGGAGCTGCGTGAAGACGGCAGCCTGCTAAGTAGCCAAAACGAAGTGTTCGCATTCGAGCCGAGTGCTTGGGACCGAGATCCATCGGGCGGAGAATGGAGCGCAACCGACGATGAGCTCACTCTCACGGTCTTCAACGATTCCGGCAGCTTTCCATTCGAGTTGGAAGAGGACCAATTGACCCTCCGGGACGCCAGAGGGCGGGTTTTTCGTTTCGAACGATATAGTCTACCCCCTCCATCCATGGCGACAGTGCTGAATGAGGCCAGTTCGTTCATCGGGACACCGTTTTCCGCAGCGAATCTTCCGGGCGATTGCCCCACATGTCCCACCGAGGACGTGTCGTTGATGCTGAGGTTCGAGGGATCTCGCGTAGATGTCATTCGACTGCACGAATCTCCTCCGGGCATCGGAGATTACCCATACGTCGAGCAATTCGACAATGGTCTTGGAGTATGTGCTGGAACTTTTCCCTTTGAGGTATCCGGCTCCCAGCTCCGGATTGACCTCCCGTCGAATCCGGTCTCGCTCGAGCTTCAAGTGGGCCGCGCATCCAGCTTGCTCGACGGAAGTATCGACTCACTGCCGGTGCTCCGTCCCGTGGGAGCGGATCAGCAAGACATTCTTCGAGTCTGCGACGAGATAGGCGTGCCACCCCCGCAGGCAGACCCCTTGCAGCCCCAGACCTGGGACCAGCCCGCATGGCTTTCGAACTATTCGACCTGCTCTCCGGACGGTTCGCGTTACGCTTTTGCACCACCTTCTTTCCACGGAACTTGGATAGCGGGTCGGATCGACGTGCCTTCGGGAGGCTACGAAATAGATGCAGTCAGGTACGAAGTCGTCACCCCAGTGGAAGACTGCGATGGTGCCCTGAGTCATCGAGCCTTCTTGTTCATGACCGACGGTTCCACTCCGCCGGCCGAACCCATTCCGATTCGCGAGTTCCAGGCACCCTCGGACCCCGATGTTCGTTCCTTTCGACTGGTGGAATGGGCCTTGGAGCCGCCGGTGAGTCTTTCCGCGGCCCAAGACCTTTACCTCGCCATCGAGATGACAGGCATCGGAACCACGAGCCTTTGTGTCGCAGCTTGCTCCGCCACGGGCACCCCGGCCTCGAGCTTTTTTACCGACGAGGTGCGTGCCCCCTTCACTTGGCAAGCATTCGAAAGCCCGAGCATCGAATTGAACTTTGGGGCCCGAGCCCGCTCAGTCCGGGACTGAAACCTGATCGATTTCAAGGCCCCGCGAGACAGGGGAGCCGCTGAGAAGATGGCAAGTCCGCTTGCGCTGGACTCGGATCTGGCCCGAATGGAACCGGCCTTTCCGTCCGCATCGTTTCTCGACACGCGGATCCGCAGCCGGACCCACGTCACGTCGCGGAACCTGATCGGCGCGGCGGGCGATGGACGACATGGATTTTTGAAAGCCCCTCGAAAGGCGAAACGCCGCTCAGACTCCCACCAGTTCGGGACCGCGCGAGGTCCCCAGGCGGGCCGCCCCGCTCGCGAGCAAGGCCCGGGCGAAGTCCGCATCCCGGATCCCGCCGCTGGCCTTGATGTCCACCTCGGGCCCCAGGAGTTGCCGAAGCAGGCGCACGTCGTCCACCGTCGCCCCACCCGGACCGAAGCCGGTGGACGTCTTGACGAAGCGGGCTCCGGCCGAGGCCGCCACCGCGGCCGCGAAGACCTTTTGTCTTTCCGACCACAGGCTGGTCTCGATGATGGCCTTGACCGGCCGGCCTGCCGCGGCACGAACCACCGCGTCCACATCGCGACCGAGCCGGCGGGCCGCCCCTTCGCGGATGGCCCCCAGGTCGACGACCATGTCCACTTCGTCGGCCCCGTCCGCCACAGCGCGCCGGGTTTGGTGGGCCTTGGCTTCCGGGTCCGCGTGACCGTGCGGAAAGGCGACCACCGTGACCAGTGTGGCCCGGTCGCCCAGAAGGTGCCGGGCGAGCTTCACCCAGCGGCCGGCCACACACAGGCCGAACAGTCCGTGCTCCACCACCATCCGGGCCGCCGAGGCCACCTCGGCTTCGGTCGCATCCGGCCGCAACAGCGTATGCTCGATCGTGTCCTGCACGGACTCAGTAGGAGCTCCGCTCGAGCACGAAAGGTACGGAGAACTCCTGAGCTTCACCCTCGAACGCGGGAAAGCGCCATTCCTTGATCTTGTCGGCGATGCAACGACCGATCCGAGAGCCCCGGAATTTGGGGGTCTCGACCACGGACTTGGACACCCGCCCCGACGGCTCCACGCGAACCGTAATCTCGAGTTTGCCCCGCAAGCTGTCCTGCGCCTTCAAGACCCGCTGATAGCAGATCTGTACCGACCGTTTCCGGGCGTTGATCGTGGCCTGGATCGCCTTCTCGGAAAGATTCTTTTGAGAGGGGAGCGGGACGTCGACTTCGGCACTGGGCAGATCGGCCTCGACCACCGAGCGCCCGTCCCGACCTCCCTCGGTTCGAAGGCCTCCGAGTTCGATCTTTTCGGCGTCGGTCAAACCGCGCGTACCGATGCCCTCATCGCCCTCCTCGTCGAAGATGTACCCGCTGCCACCTTCGCCCTCGGACCGGCGGAGGCGGCTCGGTCGCGCCCGACGTCTCCGAGACCCGCGTTTTTTGCCCTTCGGATCGTCGGAACCCAAGAGCCCTTCGACCGATTCGGGATCGTCGGCCTCTCCACTGAAGAGGCGAGCCTGATGGTCGCCGCCGGCAAACGGATTGCCGATGCCCGGCAGGTCGAAGGTGATCCAACCGGCCGCGGCGCTTCCCACCACCCCCACGATCAGGACGACACAGAGACTCGCGAACAAGATCGCCATGCGGTTGCGCGACCGACTGTTGCGGACGCCCGCGGCCTTCACGAAGAAGCGCGTCGACTCTTTGGGAACCAGGTCCGCTTCGGTAGCCCGAGGCACGTTGGCGAACAGGTCCTGGTCGTTGCCCAGGGCGAGCAGTTCGTCCAGGCTTCCGCCCTGCGCGGTCGGGACCACCTGCGTGGCGGCCTGCTCGACCCGCGTGGTTCCGCTGCCCTGACCATCGCCAAACAGCGTGCTGGCCGTGGCAGTGGTCGGCAGTTCGGACGGGTCCAGAGGCGATGCGTTCCCCAGCTGCAGGTCTCCGGTGGCGGCCGGCGGAGGTGGTGGCGGTGGCGCCGCCGAAGGACGGGCGGACCATTCCTCTTGCAGGCCCGGCGTATCCCGCACGCGGGTCCAGTTTTCCATGCCCTCGTGCCAGACGTAGTGACGCCCTTGCACCAGCCCCGACCGCACCCGCTCCTGGATTTGCGAAAACGGGAAAGGCCCGGACTGCTGGCCATCGATGGCCAGGTACCAATCCAGATCGGCCGCGGCTTCCGGCTTCAACGGCACGTCATGGGTGTCCCCCGAGGCGAGCGCATGGTCGAGGGCCTGCGACAGCGCGCCCTCGGAGATGGCGGCTGCCGGATTGGACTGGGGTCCCTCGGCCACCGGGGCCACGACCGTAGACTCGGGCGCATCCTTGGCGAGGGCTTCGCGGACGATGATCTTGGCCCCGCACTTCTTGCAGCGAATGGTCAGGATCTTGCCCCGGACCTTCTCGTCCGAGATCTGATACTTGGTCCTGCAGCTGCCGCAGAGAAACTTCATCGGTCGCCGCCTTCACAGCAGGTCGATCAGGTGGGCCTTGATCGTCTTGCGCACCGCCTCGGATGGGCTCTGTTCGAGGGCCCGGGTCCACATCTCGACCGCCTTGGCTTTGAAGCCCTGCCGTTCGTACAGGACCGCCAGGTTCTTGAGGGCGTTGAACTGGTTCGGCGCCAGCTCCACCACCCGCTCGTACTCGGAGATCGCTTCGTAGATCCGACCCGCTCGCTGCAACGTGTTGCCCAGGACGAAATGGGAGCGGGCATCGAAAGGGTCGGCCTTGACCGCCTTTTCGGCAAGCTGCATCGCCGCGGCCACGTCGCCGGCCGCCAGCTTTTCCAAGGCACCCTTTGCGGCCTGGGCCGCGTGCTTCGCCGCCTCGGTCCGAGTGGCATCCTGAGGGGCGCCGCGGGTCTTCGCCAACAGGTCTTCCACCCGCTTCACCACCTCCATCAGTTTGAAGGGCTTGGTGATGTAGTCGTCGGCGCCGTAGATGCGCTTGACGTCCTGGATGAAGTTCCACCCCGTGTAGATCGCCGAGATGATGATCACCGGAATGTGCCGGTAATGCTCCGACCCCTTGATCTGCTGGCAGAGCTCAAAGCCGTGGATCTCGGGCAACATGGCGTCGAGCAGGATGATGTCCGGCACCGCGCTGCGAAGCCGCTCGAGCGCCAGCCGACCTCGACCGGCCGTGTGAACCTCCATGCCGCGACTTCCGAGGGCGCGTTGGACCATCTCCAGGATCTCGGGCTCGTCGTCGACCGCCAGCACCCGGGGCCGGTCGGTGGCGGGAGGCGCAGGCGTCGGCACCTGGGGAAAGCTTTGCAAGGTATCGCTCTCGGCAGGAAGGGCCGACTCCATCGCGGAAGGCTGCGGCGGCGTCAGCACTTCGATCCGGGGCTCGGCACTTTGAGACCGGGGGCCGCGCCATCGGGGTTCGCTGCGCTCGCGAGCGTCATATACCTGCCCGATCGCCCGGTCCAGCACAGCCCGGGGGGCGACGAAAGGAAGGGGCGCATAACCGGAGGCGAAAGACACTTCATCGAGCAGCTGCCGGTCGTCCGGTTTGGCCATGGCCAACCGTAGCCGGCCACCGAACAACCCGAGGGGCAAGATCCGATGGGATTCGGCCACCTGCCGCGGGATCAGCTTCAGGGGCTCCGTCGCCAGGTGGCTGGCCGGCAGCGAGACCGAGGGGACCCCGAACTGCTCGCCCAGGGCCCGCGCCCCGTCATCATCCCGCAGCAGGCCCAACTCGATGCACGTGGATACCAAGGGTTGAAGGGTTCGCCCTTGTCCTTGCAGGGCGCGTTGCAGGTCCGCCGGCGACAGGCCGTACCGCTGGACCAGGATGTCCCCGATCTTCGCTTTCTCTCGCATTCTGTACGCCCCGGCCGAAGGACCCTACCCCGGTCCGACGCGGGCCGAAAGGCGGGGCCCCCCGGTTTTCGGTTCGGCCACTTCCGTCGCGGTTCGAGCCCGAGGCCCCCGGAATCTCGGTCCGGCGTCAAGTTCGACCGATCCGAATGGGGTAGTCGATGTTCCGAACCTCCCCCTCGTATGCACGCCACCGAACCCCTGCCAGCTGCCGGGCCATGCAGGGCTTCAGGGGCGAACGCCGCAAGAACCGGTCCGCCAGGCGCACGTTGCGGGCCCGTCCCCGGTTGTCGACGCTGAAGGACACCACGATCTGCGACCCCACCGAGTCCGGGTTCCGTTGCATCTGAGCCACGATGCATCGCTTGAACCCCGGCAGGATCTTCGCGACACCCTGGCGGATCTCGGCCTCGGTCGGTGGCGCGCCCGGCTTGGCTGGCACCCCGGCGGCTCTGGGGGGCCGCCGGCGCCGTCGGCGCTGCATTCGGCGCTCGATCGTCGGTTCGAACAGGGGCTCCAGCGGAGGCTCCAGGGTGACGCTCGCCAGCAGGGCGTCCACTTCCCGCTGCAGCGCCCGCTCTTCGGCCCGGGCCTGGGCTTCGGCCTGGGCCTGTCGTTGATGCAGGATCCAATGGCGCAGCCCGAAAGCGCCCCCGATCAACAAACCGAGCGCCAACACCGACCATCCGATGCGTCGGCGCAGGGCCCGCCGGTTCGCGTCCCGGATCCGGCGGGTGGCCTCGGCGACTTGTGCCCGATGGAGGCGGACCTTGGCCTGATGGCTTCGAAACACCCCGTAGCGTCGGGCCGGTTTGAACTCGCCTGCTTCGGGGGCCACCAGAGTCTCGAAGTCCAAGGTGCCGTCGTACAGGAGCTCGAGCAGTGCCTTCGCGGACACGGGCCCGAACACCTGGGCATCTCGTTGGTACAGCCACCCGGAATGCTCGCTGCGCTCGTCGAACATGGCCTCGAACATCGGGGCATCCGCCGCCAGTCCAGACCGGGGCGAACGAGGCGGCAGCGGCGGGGGGGCATATGCGCTTCCATCCTTCGCGCCCATGCGCCCGCAAGGTAAGCGAGGCCCGACCCACAGTCGAGGAGGGTCCATGCAGCCACGCACCTTTCGTTTCGTCTTGGCCTACGAAGGCACCGGTTTTTGGGGCTTCGCGCGGCAGCCGGACCGGCGCACCATCGAAGGCACGCTCTGGCAGGCTCTGCAGCCGATGCTTCCGGACCTGCGGAAGATCGTGGTGGGTGGCCGCACCGACCGCGGAGTACACGCCACCGGGCAGGTGATCTCGCTGCGGACCCGCTGCCCGGTCGACTCCGACCGGTTGGGCCGGTGCATCGACCACGCCGCGCCCGGCGAGATCGCCTGCCTGCATGCAGAGCGCACCCGCCACGGATTTCACGCCCAGTTTTGGGCCCGCTCGCGCAGCTACACCTACCTGCACCCGGCCGAGCGGGACGCTCCGCGGGCCGGGCGGCTGGAGCGCTTGCTGCAGGCCCTGGTGGGCACCCGAGACTTCTTCGCCTTCGCCCGGGATACGCCGAAGGGCCGCAGCACCGTCCGCCGTTTGGAATGGGTACGCGTGCGTTCGGTGCTGCACGATGGACGACCGCACCTGCGGTTCGACCTGATCGGCCGTTCCTTTCTGCGCCATCAGGTGCGGGTCATGGTGGCCACCGCCCTCCGGGAAGCCGCCGCCCCCGAATCGTCCGACGACGCCTTGCTCCGATTGGCTGAAACGCACGATCGGACGGCCACCGAGCCTCCCGCTCCGCCCGGCCATCTTCATCTCGTCAAAATCGTGTACTGAATCGCGTGCGCACCCTGAACGCGGAGCGCGGGCGTCGAGACCGATCGATCCGCCGAGCGGAAGGCATGCGGAAAGCTCGCACTTTCGTTTCCCGCGAAGGGCATTGCCCGACGGGTGCGGCGCGTGCCGGCGGGAAGTTGTTACCCGCGAGCGGGTCGGTTGGACCCGCTCATCGGCCCGATCGGGGGCGAATGACGGGCCGTTCCTCGTGCACGGTCCTTGCTTTGGACCCGGGCATGGTTCAGTCGATATACGACCTTTCGATCCGCCAAAACGGGCCCCTGGGGGCCCGGGAGCGCCTGGAGCGGCGAGAACGGGCTCGGGCCCGGCTCCACGGCGCCTGGGGCCAGCCCGATCGTCGGTGGGGGGAGCTGAGCCGCTGTCTGGCCGCGGCCAACCGAGGAGATCCGGAGCCTCTGCGATCCTGGGTCCAAACCTGGCGACCTCGGGTTCGAACCCAGGAGCGGCGCGTGCGGGACCACACCGACCGGACCCAGCGTCGTTCCGGTCCGGCGGTGCGTTGCGCGCTCGAGCTGCTGCGAGCCTATGGGCGCTGTCTGGTGCTGGATCTGTCCACGGTGGCAGACTGCGACCGGCCCCTCCTGGTCGAAGCGCTCAGCCTGGAGCATCGCTCGTGCTACGCGGCCGCCGGGACCACCCGGGCCGATTTCGAAGCAGCCATCGGTCGCACGGGGGCCCGCTGAGGGACCCGGCGCCGGTCCTCCCCTGAGACCGTGGTCCTCGCCGGTCGGGCGGGGCTAAGACAGCCGAGCCGGTCAGGACGCCTCCACGTCCACCAACACGCAGGTGATGTTGTCCTTGCCGCCCCGCTGGTTCGCGAGCTCGACCAAGTCTTCGCAGCAGCTGTCCAAGGGCCGCCCGGCAATGCGATCGCCGATTTCTTCGGTTTCCAGGTATCCGTGCAGCCCGTCGGAGCACAGCAGGTATCGGTCCTTCGGCTGGACCGGCACCAAGAAGGTATCGACCTGTACATAGTCCCGGGGACCCACCGCACGGGTGATCACGTTGCCGCGGGGCGAGGCGCGGGCCTGCTCGGCCGTGATGAGCCCCGCCTTCATCTGCAGCTGCACCAGGGTGTGATCTTCGGTGACTTGCCAGCTTCGCTGGCCGCGAACCAGATAGGCGCGGGAGTCGCCGACCGAACCTATCACGGCCACGTTGTGGACCACGAGCATCACGGTGATGGTGGTGCCCATGCCCTTGTTGTTCGGATCCTGCTCCGCGATTCCGAAGACCATGTAGGTGGCGGCCTGGATTGCGCTTTCCACCAAGCGACGAAGCTGAGACATGCCGGCCTCGGTGGGTGCTTCCCGATACCCGTCGAGCAGGTGCCGCGACCGGCGGACCATGCCGTGCACCGCTTCCACTGCTTCCCACGAAGCCACCTCTCCCGCGGCATGGCCTCCCATGCCGTCGGCCACCACATAAAGCTGTAGGCCGTCCTCGTGAAAGAACGCGTCCTCGTTGTGGTCGCGCTTCATTCCCACGTGGGACCGGGCAGAAGAGACGCACCGCACGGTAGGCCCCGAGCATAGTGAGGGCCGGTCCGGATTCCAAGGTGGGTGCGCAGCCTTTGCGCGAGCAGTCCCTCGGGTCGTCCCCCGGGGGCGCGTCAGGTGTTTTCGATCTTCGCCACCCGCGCCCGGTGCCGGCCGCCTTCGAACTCCGACTGCAGGAATTCTTCGAGCAACCGCTCGGCGACCGTGGGGGTCGTCAACCGTTGTCCGATGCAGAGCACGTTGGCGTCATTGTGCGCGCGGGCCAGGCGGGCCTGCAGTTCGACGGCAGCCACCACCGCCCGCACTCCCCGGACCTTGTTCGCGGTCATGGCCATGCCGATTCCGCTGCCGCACACCAGCACGGCCCGGTCTGCACGCCCTGCGGCGACCGCTTCGGCGGCGGGCCGAGCAAAATCCGGATAATCGCAGCGGGCATCCGAATCTGGCCCCAGGTCTTCGACCTGGTATCCCAGGGCGGCGATCCGGTCCCGCAGTTGGTTCTTGAGCTGGAAGCCAGCGTGGTCGGACGCCACCGCGATCTTCACAGATCCTCGACCCTGCCCACAACCAAGGTGGCGTTCGTTCCCCCGAATCCGAAGGAATTGCTCATGGCGGCCCGGACCTCCAGGGGCTGGGGCTCGTGCGGCACGAAGTTGAGATCACACCCGGCGTCGGGCGTTTCCAGGTTCAGGGTGGGCGGTACCCGGCTTTCGCGGATGGCCTGAATGGTCAGGATCGTCTCTACGGACCCGGCTGCACCGAGCATGTGGCCGTGGGCCGATTTGGTGGAAGAAACGGCCAATTCGTGGGCGTGATCGCCGAACACGTCCTTGAGCGAATCGACCTCCTTGGGATCGCCCACAGGGGTCGATGTGGCATGGGCGTTCACGTACTGCACATCCTTCGGCGCCACGCCCCCGTCGTCGAGGGCGGCCCGCATGCTGACCCGAGGGCCCAGCCCAACCTGCGTGATGTGGCCCGCGTCGGCCGACGCCCCGTACCCGAGCACCTCGGCCAAGATGGGCGCCCCCCGGTTCAGGGCATGCTCGAGGGATTCCAAGACCACCACGCCCGCGCCCTCGCCCATCACGAAGCCGTCTCGGTCCTTGTCCCAGGGGCGGCTGGCTTTGTCCGGCTCGTCGTTGCGGGTCGACAAGGCCTTCATGGCGTTGAAGCCCCCGATGCCGAGCGGGGTGATCGTGGCCTCGGATCCGCCCGAGACCACCACGTCGCACGTGCCTCGACGAATGGCCTCGGCGGCCTCGCCGATGGCGTGGGCACTGGTGCTGCATGCGGAAACCGGCGACCAGTTGGGTCCTTTCGCCCCGATGCGGATCGAAATCTGGCCGGGGGCCAGGTTCACGATCAGGCCGGGGATGAAAAACGGGGTGATCTTCTTGGGACCGCGAGCCTGCAAGACCTTGTGCGTGTTCTCGATGGTTTCGAGACCTCCGAGACCTGCACCCACGATGACGCCCACCCGGTCGGCTCGCTCGGGAACGACCCGAAACTGGGCGTCCCGTACGGCCATCTCCGCCGCGGCCACGGCGAACTGGATGAACCGGTCGTTCCGCCGGACCTCCTTGGGGTCCATGAACTCGGTGGGCTCGAAGTCGGTCACCTCGCCGGCGATCCGGGTATCGAAACCTTCACAGTCGAAGCGCGTGATCGGCTTGATCCCGGACCGGCCGGCACACACGGCGTTCCAGGTGGCCTCGAGCGTGGTTCCGCAAGGCGTCACGGCACCCATGCCGGTGACCACGATGCGGGGTCGGCCTTTGCTGTCGTTGAGGCGGGTCATTGAAGTCCTCGAGCCTTCGCGCCCGAGTGTGCGACACCGGGCGTCGGTTGGCTAGGCTGGCTTGTGCTGGTTGATGTACTTGATCGCGTCGCCGACGGTTTTGATGTTCTCGGCTTCCTCGTCCGGGATCTCGATCTCGAACTCCTCTTCCATGGCCATGACGAGCTCCACGATGTCCAAGGAGTCGGCCCCGAGATCATCGATGAAGGACGCCTCGGGCTTGACCTCTTCTTCGGAGATCCCGAGCTGCTCCACGATGATCGACTTCACTTTGTCTTCGATTGACGCCATCTGCGTTCGCCTCTTCAGGCCCGGCGGGCGAGCTTCCCTGCACTTGCGATGTTGGCTGCATGCGTCATGTGCGGGCTTGCCCTCGCGGGCGAGCCGGGGAGTACATCGGATCTTTCCCTGGAATCAACCGCTAAAGTTCATCGGAAAAGCGGTCGCCGTGCCCCATTCTGATTGAACGCTCAGTCATTCGGCGCCGACGGCGTTCCGGTGGTCGTCGGCCCGTTCACACCCGCCTGCTCGGCCGCAGATTCCGGGGCTGTGGAGTCCGGCTTCGGGGTCTCGGGCGCCGGCGTCGCCAACGCGCCTTCCAGTGCCTGCAGCGCGGCCCGGGCTCGGCCCGCTCGCTGCTCTCCGTCCCCGAAGCGGGAGCCGGTGGCTTCGGCTGCCTTCGAAAACTCCTCCACCGCGGTTTGCAAGGCGCCTTCCGCTTCGAGCATGGCGTGCTCGGCGCGAACGTAGGCCGCGTCCCGCTCGAGCCGAGCGATCTCGGCTTTCGCGTCCGGCGCAGGATCGGGCAGGCGGCGGAGTCGATCCAGATACACGTCCAGCAACTCCGGCCCGCGCCGCTCGTCGGTCTCGATCACGTGCTCGCTGGCGTCCCGCAGCAGCTTTCGCAATGCCCGATTGAGCTCGCGCCGATCCGTGAACGACCGACTGCTCGGTGCATCGATCCACCCAGCGGGCAGCGGGAACGGCCGGTAGACCCGTCGCAGCATCGGATCGGACGCCATGTAGGGCTCGCGCCCGAAAGGCAGCATGCGCCCCCGTTCGACCCGAGCGCTCGCCGGCCCCACTTCGAGATGGAACGTTCGATGGTTGAACCAGGCCAAGACGTAAGTGGCCGCGCCGAGGAGGCCCAGGATGAAAAGCAGCAGAAGCAGGCGCCGAAGTCGCTGCCCGAAGGTGCGTTCCGTCGCCATCTCAGTCGAGCGCTCCGATGTAGGGAAGGTTTCGGTAGCTCCCCGCCTTGTCCATGCCGTAGCCGACCACGAACCGATCCTCGATGGTGAAGCCCAGGTAGTCGATCGAAACTTCGACGCGGCGGCGGGCCGGTTTCGAGAGCAAAGCCGCCACCCGGACCGAAGCCGGGCGACGGGTCCGAAGGTTATCGAGCAAGTAGGACATGGTCAGTCCGGAATCGATGATGTCTTCGACCACGAGCACATGCCGATCCTCGATCGGATCGGAGAGATCTTTCGTGATCGCCACGACGCCGGAAGACTCGGTGGCCGACCCGTAGCTGGACAATCCGAGAAACTGGCAATCGACCGAGGCGTCGATGGCCCGGACCAGGTCGGCCATGAACACGAAGCTCCCGGTCAAAACCCCGACCGCCACCAGGGACTCGCTGGCGTAATCCCGGGAGATGGCCTGGCCCATCTCCTGGACCCGGCGGGCCAAAGCCTGTTGGGAAATCATGGGCGGCGGCGCACTCACGCGGTTTTGATGCGCACGCAGGAGCCAGGGACGCAAGCGCGGACCCGGTGGGTTATGGTGGGGCGGTGGGCGATCCGACGGTGTTCCTTTGGTTTTATGGATTGGCGCTGGCACCGCTGGGCATGGGCGCCCTCAGCCTTCCGGTCCGATGGTGGGCAGGACGCTTGCCGTGGCTTCGCGCCCTGAGACACCTGGAGCGTTTTCGACGCGCGGCGGGGTTTCGTGCCGCGAACCCCACACCGGTCCGGGTCGACTTGGAGGGAGTGCGGGCCGGCGTCCCGGTCCGGGTCTCGTGTTGGCACGACGGCCCAGCCCAAGGGCCTCGGAACGTGGCCTATCGGGTCGACGTGGCGTTGGTGTCGCCTCCCGTCCACGGTTTGGTCGTCGAGAGCCGAAGTCTCGCCACCCTGTCGGGGCCACCCGATTGGCTGTGGGCGGTGGTGGCCACCGGGATCTTTTCGGAGACCGAGGGTCACCGCCAGCACGTGCAGTTGGACGGCGGCGTGCTGTCCCTGTCGTCCTTCGGGCCACCGCTCGCGGTTTGTGCGCTGCAGGCCTTGGTGGACCAGGTGGTTTCAGCCCGTGCCGAGTTGGACGGACGGAGTTTGGAGCCGGTGCTCCGGCGGTTGGCGCGCAGAGCCAGGCTGGCTCGGCACCGGCGCCGGTGCCTCGAGACGTACCTCCGGCGGCGGTTCGACCGGCGCGCCATCTGGCGGGCGCTGCGCGATGCGGACGCCGATGTGCGTTTGGTGGCTGCGAGCGCCTGGCCCAGCAGTCCCGCAGGCCGGGCCGAGCTCCGCCGGCAGCTGGCCGAGCCAGGAGACGAAGACCGCCGGCTTCGGGCCCTTCGGGCCACGGCCGCGCACGCACCGGACCTGCTCGACGAGCTGTGGGAGCGACTGCTGACCGGCGGGCCCCCTCGCCTGGCGGAGCGCGCCGTAGAGGCGGCCCGAGAGCTGGGCCGGTTGGAGCAGCTGGCCGACCTGGTCCGCAACGAAATGGCTTCCGTCGAAGCCCGGGTGGCTGCCCTCGAGCGGCTCGAACAGCCGGATGAGCCGGTTTTCGAAACCCTGTGCCGGCAGCTGCTGCACGAACCCGTCCCGCAGCCTCTGCGTTTGGCTGCGGTGGACGCTCTCGGCCGGGTCGGCGCCCCGCAGACCGTCGGTCTTCTGCGTCGGCTGGGCGCCGAAGCGCCCTTGCACTCCGATCTGTTCATCGCGTGCCGGGCCGCCGTGGACCTGATTCAAGCCCGCTGCTCTGCCGACATGGGTGCCCTGTCCCTGATCGAGGGCAGATCGAGCCCTGGAAGCCTCAGCCTGCCTGCACCGTCACCCTCGAATCCGCGGAATTGAGCCGCGCCGTGTCTGGTCGACTTCGCCCGCTCCGCGTACGGGGCTCTTCGGCTGCGCCTGAGGCTCCCAGTGAACCTGGCCTTTAGCCTCCAAGGAGCTGAGAAGGGCCTGGATGGAGCGACTCGAAGCCTGTCACGAAGCGCGAGCCCGCCCGACCATGCAGCTCGAGCAAAAAAAAGCCCCGTTCGACGGGCGCCGAACGGGGCAAGAAAACAATCCGGCAACGTCCTACTCTCCCACAAGGTTTCCCCTGCAGTACCATCGGCGCTGTGGGGCTTAACTTCCGAGTTCGGAATGGGATCGGGTGGGACCCCCACGCTATGGTCACCGGAAACTCGAGAAACGTCTCGCGAATGTAAGCTTCGGGAGGATTGAGTGCCTCAATCCTGACCCCGACAAATTGAGTATGGTCAAGCCTCACGGGCGATTAGTACTGGTTAGCTCAATGGCTTGCACCACTTACACACCCAGCCTATCAACGTCGTAGTCTCCGACGACCCTTTAGGGGCAAAAGCCCGGGACACCTTATCTCAGGGGGGGCTTCCCGCTTAGATGCTTTCAGCGGTTATCCTTTCCGCACTTAGCTACCCAGCGATGCCCTCATGACAACTGGTTCACCAGAGGTGCGTCCTTTCCGGTCCTCTCGTACTAAGAAAAGCTCCCTTTCAAGTGTCCTACGCCCACAGAGGATAGGGACCGAACTGTCTCGCGACGTTCTGAACCCAGCTCGCGTACCACTTTAATCGGCGAACAGCCGAACCCTTGGGACCTACTTCAGCCCCAGGATGTGATGAGCCGACATCGAGGTGCCAAACCTCCCCGTCGATGTGAGCTCTTGGGGGAGATCAGCCTGTTATCCCCAGAGTACCTTTTATCCGTTGAGCGATGGCCCTTCCACATGGAACCACCGGATCACTATGACCTACTTTCGTACCTGCTCGACCTGCCAGTCTCGCAGTCAAGCTCCCTTGTGCCATTGCACTCTGCGCCTGGTTTCCAATCAGGCTGAGGGAACCTTCGCGCGCCTCCGTTACCTTTTGGGAGGCGACCGCCCCAGTCAAACTGCCCACCAGACATTGTCCCGTAACCGGATCACGGTCAGCGGTTAGACACTCAGAACAGACAGGGTGGTATTTCAAGGTTGGCTTCTCCGCCCCCGGAAGGACGGTATCGTCGCCTCCCACCTATCCTACGCAGTCTATCCCGAGTGTCAGTGCCAAGTTGCAGTGAAGGTTCATGGGGTCTTTCCGTCCGTCTGCGGGAACGCAGTATCTTCACTGCGAGTTCAATTTCGCTGAGTCTCTGGTGGAGACAGTGGGAAAGTCGTTACTCCATTCGTGCAGGACGGAACTTACCCGCCAAGGAATTTCGCTACCTTAGGACCGTTATAGTTACGGCCGCCGTTTACCGGGGCTTCGGTTCGTGGCTTCGCTTGCGCTAACCAGTCCCCTTAACCTTCCGGCACCGGGCAGGAGTCAGCTCCTATACATCTTCTTTCGAGTTAGCAGAAGCCTGTGTTTTTGGTAAACAGTCGCTATCCCCGCTTAGCTGCGACCCCAGCCAGCTCCGAGGGCAAGCCTCTTCACCAGCCAGGGCACACCTTATCCCGAAGTTACGGTGTCAATTTGCAGAGTTCCTTCACCAGAGTTCTCTCAAGCGCCTTAGTGTTCTCCACCTGCCTACCTGTGTCGGTTTGCGGTACGGATGCCGAGACAGCTCCACCCGCAGCTTTTCTTGGAAGCATGGGATCAATCGGTTCCTCCGCAGCCGTAGCGTTGGAGTCACATCACATCTCGGGATTGCCGCACCTTTTGATCGTATGCGACTCCCTACGTGCTTGTACCGGCGAACCGGCCGACCTACCCTTCTCCGTCCCTGCTGGCTTCTCCGCCAACTCGGCAGTGCAGGAATATTCACCTGCTTCCCATCGCCTACGCCCGAAGGCCTCGGCTTAGGACCCGACTAACCCTGGGAGGATGAACCTGGCCCAGGAAACCTTAGGCTTCCGGCGAACGGGTTTCTCACCCGTTTTATCGCTACTCATGTCCGCATTTGCCCTCGAAGGACCTCCAGCCGTCCTCGCGGTCGACCTTCGACAGTCTTCGATGCTCCCCTACCGCTCCCTTTCGGGAACCCGCGGCTTCGGTACTGTGCTTGAGCCCCGTTATATTTTCCGCGCAGGTTCACTTGACCAGTGAGCTATTACGCTTTCTTTAAAGGATGGCTGCTTCTAGGCCAACCTCCTGGTTGTCTGGGCAAACCCACATCGTTTGCCACTTAGCACAGATTTGGGGACCTTAGCCGGCGATCTGGGCTCTTTCCCTCTCGGCTACGAAACTTATCTCCCGCAGCCTGCTTCCCGAGGTAACACTTGCCGGTATTCGGAGTTCGATTAGGTTTGGTAACCCGGTGAGGCCCCTTACCCGTTCGGTGCTCTACCCCCGGCAGTGAATGACTCGAGACGATACCTAAATATCTTTCGGGGAGAACCAGCTATCACGCAGTTTGATTAGCCTTTCACCCCTACACACAGCTCATTCCCCGAATTTTCAACTTCGGTGGATCCGGACCTTCACGCAGTTTTACCCGCGCTTCATCCTGGCCATGTGTAGATCACAGCGCTTCGGGTCTACGGCCCGCCACTCGACGCACAGTTAGCACTCGGTTTCCCTTCGGCTTTCACCTTGCGACGAACCGTAACTCGCGGACTCATCATTCAAAAGGAACGCTCTCAGGCTTGAAACATAGCCCTCGAACGGCTTGTAAGCTAGCGGTTTCAGGTACTATTTCACTCCCCTAATCGGGGTACTTTTCACCTTTCCCTCACGGTACTTGTTCACTATCGGTCGCGCAGGAGTACTTAGGGTTGGAAGGTGGTCCTCCCAGATTCCCACCGGGTTTCACGTGCCCTGTGGTACTCAGGAACATCCTAAGGCCGTTTCCGTTGTCGCATACGGGCCTGTCACCCTGTATCGGGCACCATTCCAGGTGCTTCTGCTAACTTCGACGGTCCCATGTTGGAGTCCTACAACCCCGACGGGACGAATCCCGTCGGTTTGCCCTGGTCCGCGTTCGCTCGCCGCTACTGACGGAGTCTCTTTTGATTTCTATTCCTCCGGGTACTGAGATGGTTCACTTCCCCGGGTTCGCTTCCACGTGCCTATGAATTCAGCACGGGATTATTGGGTTTCCCCATTCGGACATCTTCGGCTCAAAGGTTGCTTAGCACCTCCCCGAAGCTTTTCGCAGCTTGCCACGTCCTTCATCGCCTCTGCGCGCCTAGGCATCCCCCGCTAGCCCTTAATATCTTGACCACACAAAACGAGTCGGGGTCAGGATTGAATCACTGAACCCGAGCTCATCCGTGCCGGATCAGCTCTAAGACGCTTACACTCGCTCGTCTAAACGTATTTAGACGTCTCTCGATTCTTCAATTTTCACAGAACCCGTGCCGTGGCGGGGTCGGTTCTACCGATCCATGGAGCTGATCGGGATCGAACCGACGACCTCAGGCTTGCAAAGCCCGCGCTCTCCCAGCTGAGCTACAGCCCCATGGGCCTAGCTAGACTTGAACTAGCGACCTCACGCTTATCAGGCGTGCGCTCTAACCAGCTGAGCTATAGGCCCCAACCGCCAGGGCACTTCCGATTTCAAGGAGCCTCTCGGTCCCTGAAATCCGAATACCATCTTTCCAACCCGGAGCTCTCGAGCCCGCTCCGGTACGACTTGCTGGCATTGACCTTGGTGTCTCCGACGGTTTCCCGCCGAGAAACTCCATAGAAAGGAGGTGATCCAGCCGCAGGTTCCCCTACGGCTACCTTGTTACGACTTCACCCCAGTCATGAATCACACCTTAGGGGGCTGCCTCCCGAAGGTTGGCCCACCCACTTCTGGTGCAATCCACTCCCATGGTGTGACGGGCGGTGTGTACAAGGCCCGGGAACGTATTCACCGCGGCATGCTGATCCGCGATTACTAGCGATTCCGCCTTCATGCAGTCGAGTTGCAGACTGCAATCCGAA
>DAPKRQ010000037.1:0-5965 GCA_031800475.1 Myxococcales bacterium LLY-WYZ-16_1 | reverse complement strand
AGCAGGGCTTCGGCCGGTTGGTGCGCAGCCGGCACGACCGGGGCGTGGTGGCCATTTTGGACGGAAGGATCCGAACCCGCGGATACGGCCGACGGTTCGTGGACGCCCTTCCGCCGGTGCCTTGCTTTCACGACCTGGACGGGCTTCGGGATTGGTGGGATGGGCCCGGGCCATGACCGAGCGCCCCCCCAACCCGGTCCGGCCGTCTTCCGAGGCCATCGCCCCCGCCACCGGGACCTACCGGTGGGCTCGGCCGCTGTTGTTTCGGCTCGATGCGGAGCGGGCCCACGAATGGACCTTGGCCGGTGCGGCCCGGGCTGCCGGATCACGGGCCTTGTGCCGGTCGGCGAACGCCCTGTTCGCGGCTCCACGCGACCCGCGTCTGGCCGTCGACGCCTGGGGCCTTCGCTTCGACAATCCGGTGGGACTCGCCGCGGGTCTGGACAAGGACGGCGTGGCCATCGACTTTTGGGCGGCCCTGGGCTTCGGCTTCGTAGAGGTCGGCACCGTCACCCCGGGCGAGGGCCAGCCCGGAAACGAGGGGCCCCGGCTCGCCCGCTTTCCGGCCACGGGGGCGCTGCTGAACCGCATGGGGTTCAACAACCAGGGGGCGCCGGCCCTGCGCACTCGCCTGTCCCGCCGTCGCTGCCAGATCCCGGTGGGGGCCAACATCGGCAAAGCCAAAGCGACGCCTCTGGACCGGGCGCCCGACGACTACGCCGAAGCTGCGGCGGCGGTGGCTGACGTTTCGGACTTCCTGGTGGTCAACGTGTCGAGCCCCAACACCCCGGGGCTGCGCGACCTGCAGTCGATCGAGGCCCTGGGCCCGATCCTCGACGCGGTCGAACGGCACGGGGGGGCGAACAAGCCGACCCTGCTGAAGGTGGCTCCCGACCTGGACGCGGCCGCCCTCGATGGGATCGCGGAACTCGCCGCCGGCGGCCGGGTCCAGGGCCTCATCGCCACGAACACCACGGTGGACTGCTCGGGTTTGGGAGGCCCTGCACCCTTCGCGGGTGGGGTTTCCGGGTTGCCCCTGAAGGACCGGGCGCTGGAGGTCGTGCGGCATTTGTTTCGGCGCACGGAGGGGCGGGTGCCGCTGGTGGGGGTCGGCGGCATCTTCGACGCGGAAGACGCGTGGCGCCGCATCCGGGCCGGGGCGACCCTCGTGCAAATCTACACGGGCTTCGTTTATGGTGGGCCCGGCGTGGTCCGGTCCATCGTGGATGGACTGGCCGACCGGGTGGAGCAGGGGGGACTCCGCTCTATCGCAGAGGCCGTCGGTGCCGATGTCTGAGCTCGGGAGCAGTTTGTGCAGATCAACTCCAGCAGCAAAGAGCTGACCCTCAAAATCGTGTACTACGGACCGGCGCTGTCCGGAAAGACGACGAACGTGGAGCGGCTCCACCACATGCTCCACCCGGACCGACGGGGGCGGCTGATGGTGCTCGACACCAAAGGGGACCGGACCCTGTTTTTCGACCTCTTGCCGGTTCATTTCGAGACTCGCTCCGGTTTTCGGGTCAAGATGAAGCTGTACACCGTACCGGGGCAGGTCATGCACGAATCCACCCGAAAGATCGTTTTGGCGGGATGCGACGCCATCTGCTTCGTGGCCGACGGTCAAAAGGAGATGCACGCCCAAAACAACGAGGCTTTCTCGGGCATGCAAAAGAACCTGCGCGCCAACGGTCTGGATCCGGCTTCGGTTCCGACGGTCATTCAGTTCAACAAGCTGGACCTCCCGAACGCCTTGAGCGAGCGAGCCCTGGCCCAGTACGCCGCTGCCGGCAGCGAGCCGATTTTCAAAGCGGCGGCCATTCGAGGGGAGGGCGTCATGGAGACGTTGCAGGGGCTCATGTCGCTGCTTTGGACCCGGCTGAACCGAGACTACGATTTTCAGCGCCGATTCGGCGTCGATCGAAACGAATTCATGCACGGGGTATTCGGGCCGGTGGAGGTCCCGGTGCTGCATGAGGCGGCCCGGCCCGCGGGGGGGGCATGAGCTACAGACCGGAAGGATCGAGCGCTCTGCCGGTGGTGCAGCCCGACGAAGGGGTGGGCGGCGTGGATGCCGTCGACGTTCGGGGGCAGCGCGCGGGTGGTGCGTCGATCCTCGACCGGACGATCAACCTGTCGGAACTTCTCGACCTGGACGCTTTCAAAGACATCTGCGCGAGCTTCGTCGACCTGTACAAGATCGGGATCAAAATCTTCGATGCAGACGGCACGAAGCTCGTCGACATTCGGGTCGGCAACGGGGACTGGTGCGGATACATCTTTCAAAACCCGGTTGGCCGAAAAAAGTGCACGGCCCTGGTGGGCCAGGTGAAGAGCTTCGATTATCCGGGCCTGCGGGATGGAAAGGTGGTGGAACAAGCCTGCTTTTCCGGCCTCAAGTACGTGATCATGCCGATCACGTATGGCGGTGACTACCTGGGTCGGGTCATCTACGGCCCGTTTCGGCCCGGCGACCTGACCCAGCCGGGGGCGGCTGTCCACGAGTTTCCGGACTTCGACCCGAAGAAGCTGTGGAGTTACGGCGAGAAGATCCGTCGGGCTCCAGACGAGACGATCATCAAGATACTCAATAACTTTCGGAAGGTCATCGACACCGTCACCTTCATTGCCATGAAGGCGTTGATGACCCAGCAGCTCCACGTGGAGTCGATCACCGCGAGCTACAACGAACTGTCCGAGTCGAACCGAAAGCTGCGGGCTTCCTACGAAAAGCTCCAGGAAGTCGACCGGATGAAGTCGAACTTTCTGGCGATGATCAGCCACGAGTTGCGAACTCCGCTGACCAGCGTCATCGGATACTCGGAGATGCTGATCGAAGGCCTGGCCGGCGACATGAACGCGGACCAGACCAGCTACGTGTCCACCATCAAAGAAAAGGGTGAGCACCTGCTCGGCCTGATCTCGAGCTTGCTCGACTTGACGAAGATCGAGGCGGGGCAGCTGCAGCTGGACGTGCGAGAGGTGGACCCGTCCACCCTGGCGGAGCGCGCGACCTCTTCGGTGTTTCCGCAAGCGCAGAAGAAGGGGGTGGAACTCCAGACCGAGCTCGAGGACGGTCTGGCGTCGTTCCGGGCGGATCCGGAGAAGCTGGGTCAATGTCTGGTGAACCTGCTCGGAAACGCGGTCAAGTTCACCCCGGAGGGCGGCCGTGTGACCCTGCGCATGGGGGCGTGGACCGGAAACCTGCCGGGCGACGCCCAGGGCCGGTTCGGCGCCCCCGAGCGCGCCTTCGTGCGGTTCGAGGTGGAGGACACGGGGATCGGCATTCCCCAGGACAAGCTCGAGGCGATCTTTCGGAGCTTCTACCAGGTCGACAACTCGATCACCCGAGAATACGGCGGCACGGGATTGGGGCTGGCCATCGTGAAGCGACTGGTGGAGGCCCATCTGGGCGACGTGCAGGTGGACAGCGGCCCCGAGCGAGGCACCCGCTTCACGGTGCTGGTCCCCGTGGACGCGCCCGAAGGCGGCGCGGTCCGATTCGGAGGCTGAGCGCCGCCCCTGGAGTCGGTCGAACGGCCCCGAACCGACGCGAAATCCCGTTGGACCAATCGCCAGCGAGCGGCTAGGGATGCTCCATGCCTGGGCCCGTCCCCAAGTACCGGCGCGTCCTCTTGAAGCTTTCCGGGGAAGCGTTGGCGGGGGACGGAAAGTCGATTCACCCCCGGGTGCTCGATCAGATCGGCAGCGACGTGGCCGCAGTGCGGGAGCTGGGGGTCGAAGTGGCGTTGGTCATCGGGGGCGGGAACATCTTTCGGGGCATGTCCGCAGCCACCCAGGGTATGGATCGGGCGACCGCCGACTACATGGGCATGCTCGCAACCTGCATCAACGCCTTGGCCCTGCAGGATGCCCTGGAGCGGGTCGGGATCCAGGTCCGGGTCCAAAGTGCCATCGAGATGCAGCAGATCGCCGAACCCTACATCCGCCGGAGGGCGGTGCGGCACCTCGAAAAGGACCGGGTCGTGGTGTTCGCCGCTGGCACAGGCAACCCGTACTTCACGACCGACACCGCGGCGTCCCTTCGGGCCATGGAAATCCACGCCGGGGTGATCATCAAAGCGACCAAGGTCGACGGCGTCTATGAGCGAGATCCGACCCAAGACCCAAGCGCTCGTCGGTATCGGCGGGTCAGCTACCTGGACGCGATCAACCAGGGCTTGAAGGTCATGGACAGCACGGCCATCTCGCTGTGCATGGACAACGAACTCCCGATCATCGTCTTCGCGATGGAGCGGCAAGGCGTGTTGCGGCAGGTGGTGCTGGGCGAAGACGTGGGGACGTTGGTCGCCAACGTGGAAAGCGAGCTTGCATAGGGAGCAACCGATGAACGAAGAAGTACTCGAGGAACTGAACCTGAAGGCCGAACAGTCCATGGATGCCCTGCGAACGGCCTTGACCCGCATTCGAACCGGGCGCGCGAACCTGTCCATGCTGGACACGGTGCGCGTCGAATATTATGGAACGAAGGTCCCACTGAATCAGGTTGCCAACTTGGCGGTGGCCGACCCGCGCTTGATCACGGTGAAGCCCTTCGACCGGTCCAGCATCGGCGACATCGAAAAGGCCCTCCGAAACGCGTCCGACCTGGGCATCACGCCTCAGAACGACGGTGAGAAGATCCTTCTTCCGATCCCGGCGTTGACCGAAGAGCGTCGGCGCGAGTTCACCAAAATCGCCAAGTCCAAAGGCGAAGAGGCCAAGATATCGATTCGCAATGCCCGCCGCGACGCCAACGAGACCGCCAAGAAGCTCGAAAAGGACGGTGACCTGCCGGAAGACGACGCCAAGCGGCTCCTCGAGCAGGTCCAGAAGGTCACGGACGACTACGTGAAGTCGGTCGACGAGCTGGTTGCGAAAAAAGAAAAGGAGATCATGGAGGTCTGATGACCGAAGGGGCGCCGAAGCGATTGCCGCCCGGACCGCTGCCGCGCCACGTCGCCATCATCATGGACGGCAACGGTCGGTGGGCGGAGCTTCGGGGCCGGCCGAGGTACGAGGGCCATGCGTACGGGGCCCAGTCCGTCCGCCGCATCGTGACCTGCGCCCGCGAAAACGGCATCGAAGCCCTGACCCTCTACGCGTTTTCGGTCCAAAACTGGGGTCGACCCAAGGACGAGGTCGAGCGGCTGATGTCGCTCCTTTTGGACTACTTGGTGGAGGAGCGGGAAACGATCCTCGAAAATCAGATCCGGCTTCAGGGGATCGGACAGCTCGAGCGGCTCCCCGAGACCGTGCGCAAGCAGCTTCACTTCTTGCAGGAAACCTCCCAAAACCACGAGGGCATGGTCCTGACCCTGGCTCTTTCGTACGGCGGTCGGGAAGAGATCGTCGATGCGTGCCGAAGCCTGGCCCGCGACGTGGCCGATGGCCGCTTGGATCCGGATGCGGTCGACGAAGCGGTCGTGGACCGATACATGTTCACCCGGGGGCTGCCTCCACTCGACCTGCTGATCCGCACGAGCGGCGAAATGCGGTTGTCGAATTTTCTGCTGTGGCAGTCGGCGTACGCCGAGATCGTGGTGGCCGACGTGTTGTGGCCGGACTTCGACGAAGGCGACTTCTTTCGCTGCATCGAGACCTTTCGGGGCCGGCAGCGCCGGTTCGGCAGGACCGGCACCGACCGAGGGTGAAACATGCTGTCCCTTCGCTTGCTGAGCGTGGCGGTGGCGCTGCCGTTCGTGTTGTTCGCCATGTATCGGGGCGGGTGGCTGTTGGGCGGCTTGGTTCTCGGGGTCGGCACCGCGTGCACTTTCGAATTCGTGCAGATGACCCTCAAAGGGGACCGGCCGGCCCAGCTGTTCTTCACTGCCCTCGGTGGGGCGCTGGTTCTGTCCATGTTGACGGGGGTCCTTTCCGGTTCGACGGCGGTGTTGGTCTTCAGCCTGCTGCCCATGCTGGCGATTCCGTACTTTCTGGTCCGCTGCGACGACATGAGCACGGT
>DAPKRQ010000036.1:0-15426 GCA_031800475.1 Myxococcales bacterium LLY-WYZ-16_1 | reverse complement strand
ATTCGAGCCCCGCCAGCACCCCTCAGGCCGAAGCCGTGCGGGCTCTGACGCCGTTCGCCGATCTCGCGGTCCCCGCGGCCCCGCCTCCGCCTCGGCTCCAACGGACGGCCCGGATCCTGGTCGTGTCCGACGACATCTCCGAGGCGGCTGCGATTCGACACATGCTTCAGCAGATGGGGGCGGAGGCCCGAGAAGTGTCGTTGGCGAGCCTGGCCGACGCCCAGGGCTTCGGATGGGATCTGCTGTGGCTGTGCATCGACGGCCACGAAGCGTCCCGGGACGGCGGCCTGTCCCGTGTTCGCAAGACGTCCGCCGTGCCGGTCCCGATGATCCTGATGGCTCCGATGCCCCTGGCGCCCCCGAGCCCCGAAGTGCGGGCCTGCGTGGAGGCGCCGCCCCTTCCCGAAGAGGCGGCGGAAGCCATCGGGGCGGTGCTGTGGCCGGACCCGACCCGCACGCCGGCTTCGGAGCTGCCCACCCAAGGGCTGCCCCGAGTCGCAGACTCGCTGCAAACCCAGGCGCTGCCTGCCTCGGCGCCGCCCACGGCCTTCGACACGGTGATGGTCCGGGCCGTGGTGCAGCACGGCCCGGACGACCGCTCGCGGGGGCGAATTCGCAGCGCGTCGCCGGACGGGACGGTGCAGGTCGACCTCAAGCGTCCCCTGGCACCGGCCACGGCGGTGTCCGTCCAGTTCCCTGGCTCCGGTCCGGCGGTGGGCACGCTCCAGGGACGGGTTCGTCAAGGCCGGCAAGGCCGGGTCGATCTGGACTTGACCGTGCCGGATGCGGCGCGCGGCCCCTGGATCCGTCACCTGGAGCGGCTGGCCGACCCGGCCCAATCGCCGGCAGAGCCAGTGGTCATCGACGCGGCGCCGGCCGGAGTCGGCAGCCACGCCGATGGGGAGACCTCGACCCCAGAGGAGCTGCTGGAGCTGTGGAACGAGGCCCGAGACCGCCTGAACGACGATGCCCTCCAGCAGCGCTTCATCCAGGCTTGCTTGAGGTCTCAGCAGTTGGAGCTCGCGATCCGCTGCTACCGGCAGATGAAGGAGGCGGACCCGACGAACGAGCGGGCGGCCCGCTACCTGAACCAGGTGGGGACCATCCTGGGCTTTTATGCCTTTCGAACCCAGGCCGCCGAGCCCGATGAAATGGGGCTTCCGAAGAGCGTGAAGCTGGCGTTGGGTTTGTTCGTCGGGGCGGCCATCTTTTTGGGGCTCATCGCGCTGATCATTTCGTGACCGTGCCGGTGGTGGCGCTGGCCGACTGCGTCGACGCCCCGGCCGTCGCCCCGGTGGAGGTCGGCGGGCCCGACCCGCCTTCCGGCGCGCCCTCGGTCGGCTCCGGCTGTCGAGGGGCCGGCTCCTCCGGGTCTTTTTCGGTCCGGTCGGATCCGGTCTGGACCGATGCGGCGTCTTGCGGGGCTTTCGGTCGGGCTTCGAGCTCTTTGAGGTAGCGCTTGGCGACGGCGTCGTCGGGCCGCAGCTGCAGGGCCTTTTCCAAGTGGCTTCGGGCGTGCTCCGGGTTGCCGAGAAGCGCGTAGGCCCGCCCGTAGATCCGCTGGGCGGTCGGATCTCGGCTGTCCACGTCCAGCGCCCACCGGGCGTTGCGCCAGGCCTCTTCGACCGAGCCGGCTCGAAGCTGCAACTGGGCCAAGCTCACCCGCACCGGTCCCAGGTGGGGACTGTGGCGCAAAGCCCGCTCGAGGGCTCGTATGGCCTCCTCCGTTCGGCCGAGTTGGGCATGGAGCTGATAGAGCGTGATGTACACGTTCTCCGGAGCCCAGGCCCGATGGAGCGCGGACACCAGTGCCACCTCGGCCTGGGCGACGGCCTCTCGACCGCGCTCGGCCAGCTGGCGGGCCTTTTCTCGTTCGCCCTTGGACTGAAGCGCGCGAGCCCGTTGGAACGTTCGAAGTGCCTTTCCGCGGTAGAGCTCCCCGAGCCTCTGGCGATAGAAGCTTTCGTCTCGATGGAGTTGAATGGCCTCCTTCGCATCTTGGATCGACGCATCGAGCGAGCGTCTGCTCAGGGCGTCTTCCCCTCCGACGAACACGTGATCGGCCCGATAGACCACCGACGCCTCGACCACCGTGGCTGCGAGGAGCGGAACGAGCACCAGGGTCGCGAGGCCAGCCACCCCGACGGAGGCTCGGGCAGAGGCCGAAAAGGGGAGCCGCCGGCGAGGCTCGGTGCGATTCGGCTCGAAGAACACCGCGGCGGTTCCGAGCAGGAAGAACAAGAACACCGAACACAGCACCGAATCGAAGCCAGCAATCGAATAGACCGCATAGCTGAAGAACGACGCGAGCACGCCGAGCGAAACGGCACGACGGTCGAAACCTGCGTCCGCGTCCGACTCGGACGCGTCGCCGAAACCCAATGTCCTTCGAAACGAAACCCAAATCACCTTGCCGACCAACCACAAGTACGCCAAGAGCCCGACGATCCCCAAAGAAGCCAGCAAGTAAAGGTAGTTGTTGTGGGGGTTGTCGTGGTTGGTCATGGGGTCGAGCTCCTCGAGGCGCTTCGACTTGTGACTCATGAAGGCGTACCGATAGTTTTCGATGCCGATGCCGAACAGCCAGACCTTGGCGGTTCGCCACGGGGCCGAAACCGGCTTCAGTTCCTCCCGAAGCGGAAGCCCCGGAACGACACCCGGCTGCGTCCGCTGATTGTAGTCTTCACGGTCGGCATCGAGGCGCGCCAGCGTTTCGTCGTGGTCGAGGAGTACCCGGGGGCTTTCCATCCAGAGGAGGGGTCGGGTGCATTGCCCTTTGCCGCAGTCTTCGCGGTACGGGTTCAGGTCCGCCACCACCGACCGGAGCGTACGGGCGGCAAGACCATCCGATACCGACAGCCATCCTGCCGAGACGAGCGCGAGCACAGCCAGCAGCCCGTAGGACACCCACCGGATCCGTCCGCGAGCTGGGTGACCGTGCCGAAAGATCTGCGGAAACAGCACGAACAGGCCCACCACCGATACGGCCGACCCGACCCAAGCGCCCCGGGTGCGGGTGTGAAACAGGCCGAGCAAGATCCCGAACACGGCCGCAACCAGACTCCCCGCCACGAAGCCGTCGGCGGCGCGGCGCCCGTCCGGGCTGCGGATGCGCAAGAACGACGGGCCGTGGTTGCCGAGGGCCGCGGCCCCTGCCACCGAGGCGAGGGACAGGCCCAACACCGCACCGTACTGCCTCCCGTACCCGACGAGCTCGTCCGAGCCGACCGGGACGTCGACCGCACGGGCCCCGACGAGCCACTCGGCCCCGATCTGAAGGAGGAGGGTGACGGCGAGCCCGACACCCGCCATGAGCAGGCCGCCCGCGGGCGAGCCGCCGTCGGTCCCCCGGCGCGCCACCCGGGCCACCGCCAGCCCCGCCAAGACCAGGCTCAGAGGAAAAGCCAGGGCGAGGGCGTTGCCGGCGAAGGTCGGATTGCCCAAAAACGAATACACTTTGTCGTTCGGCGCTTCGAAGAAGTGAAACGGGTCGACCCCGTAGCCTTGGAGCATCGCGTAGGTCCCGACTGCGCCAGACGTGAACGCGACGAATCCGAACCCGACGACCGCAGCCCGCCGGGTTTGAAAAGCGGTACTGGCCACGGCAAACAAGCCGGCGCAGGCCAAGTAGCCCTGAAAGCCGAACTGGCGCTCGTAGACCCCGTTGAACGCGGTGGCGGGATCGAAGGCGAGGGCGGTCGAAACCCCCACCGCGGCCAGCAGGGCCAACACCGGTCCGCCGAACGAGCGCACGCTGCGCCACCGGACCCCCGGTCCCCACAGGGCGAAAACCACCCACGCGATTCCGATGAGCCCTCCACCGGTCTTGAGGGCGAATGCCTTGGGGACGTCGAACACCCGGTTGACGTGGCGATCGAACACGACGGCGACGGCGGTCACCGTCATCAGGGCGCCCAAGGCCAACAGGGCTTCGACCCACGAGTCGAACAGGGGCGCTGCCTCCGCCCTGGCTTTGCGTTCCTTGGGGACTCGCAAAGGAGCCTCGGTCCCCCTGCCGGACTTCGGCGATCCTGCGGCCTCCGCCGTCGAAGTGTGGGCAGCCGGCGCCGGCGGCGTTCGATCCGTCTTGGCTTCGGTCCGGGCCGGGGCCGATTTCGCCGCGCGCTTTTTCTTCGAGGACTTGCCCGTCGAGCCGGACTTTGCCTTTCGTTGCTTGCGGGCCACCAGGTCGCCGTCGCTAGCGGCCCGGGCGGCGGGTGTCCACGACGTGTTTCCATTTGGCCGTTTCTCGGTCTCCGTGCTAGCCGACCCTGTCGCTCGAAATGCTCGAGACCGTCACCAAGGGATTCAAGGCCGCCCGAGAAAGGCTCCGGGGGGCGCCCGATGCCCGCACCGTCGACGCCGCCATCAAGGACATTCGATTGTCCCTGCTCGAGGCCGACGTGGACCTGGGCGTCGCCAAGGCCTTTTTGGAGCGGGTGCGAGCCCGGGCCCTCGAAGACTTCGGTCCCCAGCTGGAGCGCCAGCACACCCGGTTCGAGCGGGACGGCAGAAAAGAAACCCTGACTCCGTACCACCGTTTCGTCGCCATCTGCCAGGAGGAGCTCGAACGGCTGATGGGGGGCGAAGCCCCGGAGGTCCAGTTCGCCCCGATGGGGGTCACCGCCATCATGATGGTCGGGCTCCAGGGTTCGGGCAAGACGACCACGTCCGCGAAGCTCGCCCGTCACTTTCGGGAGCGGGAGGGCAAGAAGGTGATGCTGGTGGCCGCCGACCTGCAGCGTCCAGCGGCGGTGGAGCAGCTGCAGCGACTCGGGGACGAGATCGACGTGCCGGTGTTCTCCAAGCTGGGCGGCACCCCTTTGGAACTGTGTGGCGAAGCCCTCGCCCGGGCCGGCAAGACCCAGCGAGACGTGGTCATCTTCGATACCGCCGGTCGGCTGACGGTGGACGAAGCGCTGATGGAGGAGCTGCGCCTCATCCAGGACCGGACCAAACCCCAAGAGGTCCTGCTGGTCGTCGACGCCATGGTCGGTCAGGACGCGGTTCGCACCGCCCAGGCCTTCGACGAGGCCCTCGGGGTCACGGGCTTCGTGATGACCAAGCTCGACGGCGACGCTCGCGGCGGGGCTGCACTTTCCATTCGAGAGATCACACACAAGCCGATCAAGTTCCTCGGCATGGGCGAAGATTCCACGGCCCTCGAAGCGTTTCGGCCCGAGGGTCTGGCGTCCCGGATTCTGGGCATGGGCGACGTGGTCGGGCTGGTGCAGGAGTTCGAGCGCCACGTCGACCCCGACAAGGCCGAAGAGGACGCCGAGCGGATGTTCCGCGGCCAATTCGACATGGCAGACTTCGTGGAGCAGATCCGAACTCTGCAACAGATGGGCTCCTTCGAAGAGCTCTTCTCGAAGATGCCCATGTTTCAGGAGGGCATGAAACCGGACGAGCGGGAGCTGCTTCGCATCGTCGCGGTGCACGACTCCATGACGCCGCTCGAGCGCCGGCGTCCGGCGCTTGCGCGAGATCCTTCGCGCCTTCGACGTCTGGGTCGAGGGTGCGGACTCGGCGAGCCCGGCGTGACCCGGGTGCTGGACAAATTCGACGCCATGCGCCGCATGATGATCGCCTTGGGCGACCAACCGTCGCTCCTGGCGAAGCTGCCAGGCTTCGGCGAGGTGGCCCAGGTTCGCAAGCTCCGGGGGCTCGACCTTGGCGAAATCTTCGGCGACGCTTTCGCCCAGGAGCTGCAGGAGCCGGACGAGCCCGAGCCGCCCCCCGAGCCCGACCGCCCCAAGCGGGAATACTTCGCGCACTTGGCCAAGCCCACCGGCGCCGGCCGAGGCGGCCGGGGAAAGCAGCAGAAGAAGAAGAAGAAAATGGCCCAAAAATCCCGGAAGCGAAACCGCCGTTGATCCGGAAGGGACGAAGCACGCAGATCAGAGGGACAGCATGAAACACACGTTGCGATTCTTGGCCGGGTTGCTCTTCACGGTGGGGGCGCTGCGAACCGCCGCCGCCGCGGAGCTGACGGAGATCACCGTCGAAGACTTCCACGGTGCCGCGTACTTCGAAAACGCCCTCGAGTACCCCGAGGTGGCGAAGCTTCCGAACCGTCGCGCTCGGATCCGCCGGGTGGCTCGGGACATGGGCTGGCCTCCGGCCCGTCTCGCGGCGGCGGTCGACAAGGTGGGATCGCTGGGCTCCGACCCGGTGGAATTGGCGCAAAAGGCCATCGAAGAGGGATTCAAGGGTACGATGCTGGAGGGCCGAATCCTCCAGGTCCTGATCAACGCCGACGAGCCGAAGCACGTGATCGCCTACATCCGGTGGCGGGGCTCCCACAAAGTCGATGTGGTGAAAGAGGCGTCCACGGTCGCACACGTGGTGCACAAGCAAGCGCCCTTCATTTCCACCGCGTCGATCGCCGCGATCCACCCGAAGGCACCGGCCAACACCAAGCAGACCGTGTGGTCGGCCAAGATCGGCCACAGCTCGATGGCCCGGATCCAGCCCTCGCGGATCGAGACCTACGCCGACCGGCTCTACGCCCGGCTGTTCGAGAACGTGGACGACAAGCCGATCCCCTACTGAATCGGGCAGAAGGGGGTCGGTTCCCCTTGCTTTGACCTGGGTCGGGCCCTCTCTTATCGTCTCATCGGGCCCACCGTGGTCTCCCACTTCGACCAAGCATCCATGCCGGAGCGCATCGGGCCGTACCGAGTCCTGACCCGGATCGCCACCGGCGGCATGGCGGAGCTGTTCACCGCCAAGCAGGTCGGCCTCCAAGGCTTCGAGAAGGTGGTCGCGGTCAAACGGATCCTGAACCACCTGGTGGACGACCGGGACTTCGTCCAGATGTTCCTGGACGAGGCCCGGTTGGTGGCTCAGCTGAACCACCCGAACATCGTTCAGATCTACGACCTGGGCCGAGACGAGGAGACGTACTTCATCGCCATGGAGTACGTCCACGGCCGGGACCTGGCGTCGATCGGCAAGCGGGCCGTGTCCCGGGGCCGTCCCATTCCCCCCCCGTACCTGGCCCAGGTGCTGGCCGACGCGTGCCAGGGTCTGCATCACGCCCACTGCCACACCAGTGCCGAGGGGGTCCCGATGCGGATCGTCCACCGGGACGTGACGCCGCAGAACATCCTGGTGGCGTTTTCGGGCGGCGTGAAACTGGTGGACTTTGGGATCGCCAAAGCCGCCACCAAGGCCGCCCACACCCGGGCCGGCGTGCTGAAGGGCAAGTACGGCTACATGTCGCCCGAACAGGTGCAGGGTCAGGGGGTGGACGCCCGCTCGGACGTCTTCGCCCTCGGGGTGGTGCTGTACGAAATGCTGGCGGGGGTCCGCCCTTTCGACGGCGAAAACTCCATGCAGACGCTCAAAGCGGTGGTGCAGGACGAACCCCCACCGCTTCGGGAACGGGTGCCCGACGTACCCCCAGCTCTGGAGCAGGTGGTGGACCAGGCCCTGCAGAAGTCACCGGACCGGCGTTACCAGACCGCCCAGCAGCTGCAGCTCGACCTGGAAGACTACATTCAGTCGACTTCCGAGAGAACCAACAGCGTGGCGCTCAGCCGATGGCTGTCGGAGCTGTTCAATGACGCGCTCGGCGAAGGCGGAAGCCGCACGGAGCTTTCGGGGGTCGTCGGGCAGTTGGGGGACACCGCGGACCTGAGACCGTCCGAGCGGGCCGGGGACCTCGACTCGAGGGACCGAACCCGAGCGGGTGAAAAGATCCACGATCAGGCCACCCGAATGAGCGCACTTCCGGTTGGGGACGATCCGTGGGACGACGCGTCCACCCACTTCGAAGGCCCGTCCGAGGACCCATGGGACGACGCGACGGTGGCGGAGCCGGGCCTCGAGGACGAACCTGCAGTCTTTGGGCATGGGCCGTCGAGCGGCCTTTCGATCGAGGTGGACCCCCGGATCCAGATCTCAGACGAAGACGATCCCCGTGATCCCGCGTTCGATGACGAAACGCGGGTGCCGCAGGGGGACTCCGTGGACGACCCAACCATCGCGCGCCCGGGGCTCGCCCTCGACGACGACGACGACGCCACCATCGGCCATCCGGGGCTGAACGCGCTGATCGGCCCCGAAGAAGACGAGGGCCTCGCTCCGATCCAGGCGAAGAGCGGCGCCGGACCCCATCCCTTCGCTCGAAACGAGGCTGCCCCATCCGACCCGCCTCGGGGCGCGGGCAGTCCGCTCGACGCCACCTGGGCCGGAATGGACGCCTGGGGGATCGCATTCGGGGACGAGGAGTCTTCGGGCCCGACGGCCGACGCCCGGACCCGGGCCGGCGGGGAAGCCTTGGCCTCGCCGGTTGCAGGCATCCGGGGCGACGCCCCGACGCCGGAGCAACCGCAAGCCGCGCGGGACCTGGCCGACTCGGCCACCTGGGACGGGGACGGCTTGGAGGGGCCGGAGCCGGAGAGCGCATTGAACACCACCGAGGAGCCCTCGCTGTCGTCGACGGCGGAGCTCGATTCGGAAGCCGCGGCCCGAGCGCTGGCGGCCATCTCGCTGGAGCGGAAAGAATTTCGCCGGGAGCCCACCGCCAACCCGTCCCGCGACGAACCGCCGGAACTCGACCTGGGCCTGGACGACGATGCACTCGAATCCGATCCCCTGGGCCGGCCCGAATTCCGGGAGTACAACCAGGCTCTGATCTCCCCCCAGCCTCCGCCCTCGCTCGGGGCCCCGCCGAGGCCGGATGGGGCTGCCGGTGCGATGGGGATCGGAAGCACCAACGTGCCGCCCGCCGCCCTGTCCATGGAACAGGTCCTGTCTTCTCCGCTGGACGGCTCCTCACCGACCGCTTCGCCGAGCCCGCCGGCTCGGGCCCGGGTGACGCTCGGACGCCGCAAAATCCGGGAGCGGGTGCGGCAAGAGCCCGAGCCCGCCTCCCCATCGGGGGCCGAGCCCCTTCTGCCCGCTCCGGAGGGGCCAGACCCGGGGGTGGAGCCGTGGGAACTGGACGACGGACGGACGGGCCCCCTGCCGGGAACGCCCAGCCGAGCGCCGGCCATCCCCCCGGGGGGCTCCGCCAGAAATCGGTCCGCCCGGGGCAGCCTGGCGGTCGCGCTCGCCGTCCTGGCCGGGGTGTTGGTCGTGTTCGCCGCCCGCGAGCTGTGGTTTCGCCCGGCCTACGTCACGATACGAACCCAACCGCCCGGAGCCCGAGTGTTCGTGAACGGCACAGCCCAGCCCGGCGAGACGCCCCTGACGCTCCGAGGTCTGCAGCCGAACGAAAGCTACCGGGTTCGGCTGGAGCGGGAGGGCTTCGTTCCCGAGGAGCAAACCATCCGCCTGGCCCCCGGCCGACCGGCCATATGGAAGACGCGGCTCGAGCCCCTCGACGGGCCCTGACGGCGTCGGTCGGCGGACGCATCGACAGCGGTCCGGTCATTGCAGGAACGACGCGAGCTCGGCCTGGGCGAAACAGGCGCCCACCTGGTCCGGGGTCAGGATCTCGGCCGCGACCAAGAGCTCCACTTCTCGCCGCAGATCCGTGGCGAGCATGTAGGTGGCGTCGGTGTTTATCGTGAAACGAACCCCATTCGCGCGAAACGCGTCGAGAACGAGGCGGAGTTCCTCCAGATCCCGGATCGCCCGGGTGTGAAGGTTCGACGTGGGGCACACTTCCAAGGTGACCCCTTCGTCGCTCAGAACGCGCATGGCCTCGGGACTGTAGGCGGCTCGGATCCCGTGCCCGATCCGGTCGACCTTCAAGCGACGGACCGCCGCGATCACCCCTTCACCGGCGGTATGCGGCGTTTCGCCCGTGTGCACCGTCGTGCCCAGCCCGGCCTCGCGGGCGCGGGCGAAGATGCCCGCGAAGCGTTCCACCGACTCGGGTACCAGCTCCAAGGCGTGGGCTTCGGTCCCCGCCAGGTCGATACCGATGACGCCCCGGTCGCGGTATTTGATCGCCTTTTCGACGATGATTTCGTTCAGGTCGGCGCGAAACTCCCGGGCGAGGCAGAAGATCAGCCCCCCACGGATTCCGTACTCCAGGCAGGCTCGGTCGAGACCGCGCAGGGCAGCGTGGATGATGTGGTCCAGGTCCCGTTCGCCCCCGAGATTTCGCTTCATGGGATTGAAACGAAGCTCCATTCGACCGACCCTCGAACCTCGATACTCTTTGGCGAAAATCTCGTAGACCGAACGCTCGATCGCCGCCGGGCTCGACTGAATCTTCTCGGTCCACTCGTGCATGATGCGCAGGTAGTCTTCCAGGTTCCGCACCTTGTCCGGGTTGGAGGTCACCAGATCGACGAAGTCGAAGTAGTCGCGGACGGGCAGTTTGAACCCTTGCTCGTGGGCCAACTCGAACAGCACGTGGGGAGCTACGGCTCCTCCGACGTGCAGATGAAGCTCGGTCAGCGTTTCGGGCAAGCCGGGGATCGGAGAGCGTTCACGGC
This sequence comes from Myxococcales bacterium LLY-WYZ-16_1, assembly GCA_031800475.1. Taxonomy (GTDB): domain Bacteria; phylum Myxococcota; class Kuafuiibacteriia; order Kuafuiibacteriales; family Kuafuiibacteriaceae; genus Kuafuiihalomonas; species Kuafuiihalomonas phototrophica. The sequence continues at coordinate 5,026 of DAPKRQ010000036.1, read as the reverse complement.
TGCGGAGCGACGGAACCAGCCGCTCCGCCGGCATCGGCTGTTCCATGCCGCATTCCAGCATCTTCCGCATCCTCGGACCAAGCGGCGAACAGCCCCGAAAACACGGTGTCCACGTCGACCCACTCCCGGTCCTTGGCGAGAAAGGTCACGGTCAGGGTGACCTGAACCCGGCCGTCCCCAGGGGTCTTCCGGAGGAGCACCCACGAGCGGTGCACCACCTCGGGTCCGGGCTGGGGGCTGTCGGGCCGCCGAACGCGATAGGCCACTTCGAGCTGGGCCGAGGCGCCCAGGGAGTGCCGTCCCACCGACTTGGCGCTCCGCAACAGCTGGACCCGGTCCGATTCGGCGATCCGGCGCACTTCGGACAAAACCTGGGAGAACACGGCCTCGTCTTCGAGTTCGGGGTCCGGCGTCTCGCTGGACAGCACCAGGCGCGGCGCCACCATGAAGCGCTGGCCCTCGGGGGGATACAGGCGTGCGTCCACCACCCGGTCCGCTGCCTCCGGCGGGACCGCGGTCCAGTCCGGCGGAACCCGATAGCGAAGGTCCGTCCCCGGAATGGGCACCCCCTCGGCTCGCGCTCCGGCGTCGGGGCTTTCGGGGTCGGGCAGCCCGTCGCAACGACAGCCGAGCCCGGTCGATAGGGCCAGAACGACCGCCCGGGTGTGCCGCTTCACGATGCCTCGTTGCGGGAAAGTAGGGCGAGGATCAACTTCACCCGACGGGCCAGGTCGTCGCCCCGTCGATGCCCGAGCAGGTCGGTGGCCTGGAACAACACGAAGAACAGAAGCTCCGACAAGGCCGCATTGAGCTCCTCGACGGTCCCGCGAAAGCGGGTTGCCAGAGCTGGGTCGAGCTGGCCGTCGGGCAGCAAGCGCAGTTGGGACAGGACGGCGGCATGGGGCAGGCTCCCATCCTGCAAAAAAGCCCGCGCCGCTTGGATGACCGTGTCCGGGCTGTGGACGGTTTGCACGTCCTGCACCATCTCCCGCAGCGCCATCGAATAGACTTCGAGCACCTCCTGAACCCCTTCGACGTCGATGCGTTCGGCCTTTCGAGGCATCGGGCCGGTCCCGAGCTCCGGCGCCACGATCTCGACCAGCTCGGCCTGCAGCAGGTGGTAAACCAGCCGGGTCACCTCGAACTCGCCCTTTCCGAGAATCCGCATCATCTCGAGCACCGTCACCGCTCGCGGAGCGTGCCGGAGCAGGCTTTGGGCCGCCGCTGGGTCCACGTCTTTCAATCGGGCGAGGCGTCGCTCGAGCTCGTCGTCGGGGATCTGAAGGCGCTGCACGAGGACGTCGCTGCTGCGGATCCGTTGCCGGTAGACCCGCATCTCGTCCAGGCGGCGCAGGGCGTCCATCAACAGCCCTTGGGTGGACAGGTGGATCTGGGACTCGGCCAAGGCCTCGCTCGAGATCCGAGAAAAGGACCACAATCCCTCTTCGGTGCTCAGGATGCGGTCGAAGATCTCCAGCAGCTGGGCCTGCACCATGTTCCACAGCTCGTGGGCAGCGATGAAGCCACACTCGACGCACGCTCGACCCAGGCGGGTCTCCCCGTGACGGGAAACGGCGGTCTGAAGCTGCTCCCGCGTCAGCTTGCCTCTGCGCACCAAGAACTCGCCCAGCCGGTCGTCGGGACAGGTGGAGGACGCCCACACCACGTTGCCTCGGTGCAGGTAGATCGAGCGCTCCACGTTCTGGGTCGCCACGGCCAGGACGCCGGTCTGGTCACCCGTGGCCAAAAAACCGATGAAGTCGATCAGCGAGATCCCGGACTCGCGCAGGGTACCGCAACAGACCACTTCCCGCTGCGGCTCCAACCGTTCGGCGAGGCCGGCATCGGTCCCCGGTGCATTCATGCTGCGCAGGACGGCCCAGTCCGCCCCGGTGGCCAAAAGCTCCGCCCGGCTCAGGCGGACCCGAAGCCGCTCCCGGGTCTCTGCCGAGGGCGCTCGCAGGCGGCCGTCGGGCAGAAGCTCGACCAGCCTCGGCGGATCGGCCACCGCCAGCTCTTCCAGGTCGTCCGTTCCTAAAGGAATGTCGGGAGGCGGGCCGGACACGTGGCCACCTCAACGCAATTCCAGGGTCACGTCCATCCGGCCCAGATCCACGGAGCGCGCGGGTTCGGCCTCGAGGTCCGACGGCTCTTTCGACATGGCATCGCCGTCCGCGTCCCATCGAGCCGACACGTCCACCGGGCCGGACCACGCCATTCCGGGGATCATCACGTTGTCCGAGTCGATCCGGAACTCCATCGGCAAGCTCGGTTGCGGCACCCGCTGCACCGCCAGCGGGGGGCCGCGCTCCTGACCCGCGGGCCGGGCGAACAGGAACAGCACGCCGCCCGAGGGCGCTTCGACCCCTTCGGCGAGCCGGACGGTTCCGCCGATGGGTTCGCCCGCTGGGGTCTCGGTTGGGGCCCGTTCCCGGCCCGCTGCCGTGGGTTGCTGGCGCGCCATCTGGGCCGCCGGGGGGGAGGCGGCCGGAGCCGGCCCCGAAAACATGGTGGCTTCCTTCGGCTTGCCCTTGTTCATGACGTAGATCACCACGACCAGGACCGCCAGCAACGCCACGAAAGCAAGGACGTTGGCACCGAGCTTGGACCCGCGCCCAGAGCCGGGTCGCTGCGGCAAGGATGCTTTCTCTTTTTGCAACGTTGCTTGCGGGTCCTCTTCGGCGACCGGGGGCGCCGACGCCGGGCGCGCCCCGACGACCCGGATCCCGCATCCCGAGCAAAACCGGGCGTCCGGGGCCAAACCGGTCGAGCAGGCGGGACAGCGGTCGGGCGCCTGCCGTCGAGCCCCGCAGTGCGCACAGAATAGCGCGTCGCGTTGGAGGGCTCCCCCGCAAGTGTCGCAGGTCTCGGAATGAAGCGTTTCCCCGGGGGATGTTTCCATGTGCGCAACTTAACTCAAGAATCGGAGGTAAGAAATTCGTTGATTTCGGAATGGAACGAGAGGCGTTCCAAACGCCCTGCCGCTCAACGGTCACCGGGGCGCATGTCTCGGCAAAGCCTGAGGCATGCGGGTTTGCGACGGATGCCTGGCGGATCACACTGAGCTGCAGTGTGATCCGAATGTGGAACGGTGGGTCTCACTGGGGCTCAATGAGTTGCGAAACCGACTCCCTTCGCGGGCTTGCATTGCACTGTGGAGCGCGACTGGACGCCCGCCGAAGCCTGCGCAGCAGGCACCTGCGGCAGGACCGTCCGAAAGATTCCCTGCGGTGAATGGGACAGACATGTGGACCGATCTGCGGACAAACTCCGACTCGGTCGGACAGTCAAAAAACCGACAAGCCCAAACGTGTTCCGTTTCGGAGACTTAGACGCCGCCCCCACCGCGGTCGAAAAAAGGGACATTGACGCCCGAAACGGCCGAGATCACGTTCCTGCCTCGCGGATGACACGGAGGCAGTCTGCCCGATGGCCGGCGGCTCAGCCATTCCGCGGCGGGGCATCTCGGGGTTTGAACGGAGAACGCGACGAGAGGATTCCCAGGGAGGCGAACCCGCCTCGGCGAGGCGTCGCATGGGTTGCCAACCTCCGGCCCACGCGTGCACGGCCAACGGGCTGTCCACGGGCACGGAGCGAGGTAGCGATGGAGCGCCGAAGGGAAGGGATTCACTCACCTGGGAGGTGCCTCGGCAGGTCGGCGGTCGTCCCAGGATCCACCCATCGAGTTCGGTCGAACCTCCTTGCTGGCCGGCGCGGTCCGATTCGGCCCGCGCTTGCCTCCGTGTCATCCGCGGCGTTACCGCCCTGGCCGTGATGAAGCGCCCGCTCTCGGGGATCCTGGCCATGACGGCGGGCCTGGCGTGCCCGCCGGCCCCGTCGCTCCCAGAGCGCTCCAACCCGGAGTCCAACGCGCCGGCCGAACACCAGCGCTACCTGACCATCCGGCGCCTGCTGGGCGAAGAGCCTCAATCGGCGGAACGGGCCGAGCGCCTGCTTCCCCTCGTTTCCGAGGTATGCAGAGACGACCAGGTCCGGCGGCAATTCGTCGACAGCGTCGGCTGGTCGACAGGCTACGCCACCGAGGACGGCCAGGGGCCCGAACGGCTGGCCCTCGAGGTGCTCGAACACGTGGCCACCGCCTGCGCCCGCATTCGCCCGGGCAGCGGCCTCGAGCTGCTCGTCTCGGTAGAGCCCCATATTCGTTTCGACCGAGGCCGGTTGTTCGTGCTCGAAGCCCGCTTGGCCGCGGTGCAAGATGATCTGCAGGCCGCCGAAGCCCACGCCCGCAAGGCGGTGAAGGCCGGCTCCGTCCATGCCGTCGCTTTGCTCGCCAACGTGCAGGCGCGGCAAGCGCGGCAGGCCGGGCCCGCCGGATACCGAAGCGGCATGCTCGACGAAGCCATCGCCACCACCGAGACGAAGCCGGGACCGAAATGGCAGGCGATCGATCTGGCGGCCATCTTGTCGACCCGGGCACGCCTGCTGACCGAGCGCGCCTTTTGGGAAGACGGCGAAGCCCGTACCCGGTCGCTGGAGGCGGCCCACCGGGCCTTTCGACGCCTGTCCGTCCCTCCTTTCTTGGCCGCCACCCGGCGGAGCGCGTTGGATCCCTTGTGTTTCGACGCCCCGAGCTGGCCCGAGCTGAAACCCGCCTGCGAAACCGGAGCCCGGGAGTTCGGCATGCTCGGTGCGGCCCGCGTGGCGGGCCTCGACGTGGACGAGCTGGAGGAGGCGGACGCGGAACGGGCTGCGGCCCTCACCCGGGCGCGATCGCTGCTTCGGCCCACCGACGCCGAAGCATTGGGCGTGTGGGTTGTCCGCGGCGACGAAACCGAGGTGCTGGAGTGGGCCCGCCCGACCCGGACCTTGCTCCGGTCGCTGCCGAAGATGCGCTGGCTGGTGGTGGACCGAACCTCCGGCCCGCGGGCGGACGCCGTGGTGGGGCGCATCGTGCAGGTTTCGGGGCTCGAGCCCGAGCTTTCCCTGGACCTGGACCGCAACCCGCGGGCGGTGCCCTGCGTCGCCGCCCTCGTTTCGGGCCGGGTGGCGCCGGGCGACTGTCCCC
>DAPKRQ010000035.1:0-7893 GCA_031800475.1 Myxococcales bacterium LLY-WYZ-16_1 | reverse complement strand
GTGGCCATGCTGGGAGCTTCATTGGTCACCGGGATCGCTGCCCTCTCCGCGGGCGATCAGGCGGAGACCGATTGCCTGAATCGGCCCGGCGGCACGGTTCTCTGCGATCGCGAGGCGCGGGACGCATTGCGGGAAGAGGCGAACCTGGGCAGCGCATCGGACGTGCTGCTGGGCGCCGGACTGGCCGCCGTCACGACCGCAGGCGTGCTCCTGTGGTTTTCGTCTCGGCCCCAGGCCGAAGGCTCCGCGACCGTCATCGGGGTCCGTGGTGCATTTTGATTCCCGGGCATACCTCGCCTGTGCGTGTGGCTTGCTCTCGGCGCTGGGATGTTCACTCGCCCAGACGAACCGCGAGGACTGCACTCCCCAGGCCTGCCGCGAGGCGTTCGGGCTGCGGTCGGTCTGCGGCGACGAGGGGCTGTGCGAAATATCTCCAGCCGAGTCCCGGTGCTCCGTCTCGTTTCCCGAGGATCTGCTGCTGCGCCCCGAAGCCTATACCGACATCCTGGTGGTCGGCAGCCTGTTCGATCGCTCCTTGGCCACCCACCGAGCCCGCGAAAACGCCATTCGCTTGGCCTTTCGAGGTGCCAACGATCAGAACGGCTTGGAAGGCCGTCGCTTCGGCGTCATTTTCTGCAACATCGCTAAAGACGCGGCCTTCGATCCTTTGGACCGAACCCAGGCCGCCGTGGCCATGGCGGGGTACCTGCGAGACGTGTACGGCGTCCGCGCCATCATTGGTCCGGCGGCCTCGCAAGACACCTTGGCCGTGGCCGAAGCGCTCCGGGGAGACGATGTCTTGGTCATTTCGCCGTCGGCCACATCCCCGATCCTGACCGATCTCGACCCCGTTCCGGCATCGGACGAGACGCCAGGCCTGGTGTGGCGCACCGCGCCCCCTGACTCGCTTCAGGGGATTGCGATTGCCGAGGACATGCGAGGTCGTGTCCCGACGACGGAGACCTCGACCCGGGTGGCCGTGGTGTTCGAGACGGGGCCCTACGGCGAGTTCTTGGCGGATGCATTTCAACGCCGCTTTCGAGACCTGGGAGGTATGACCACCGCCAGCAGCTTCGAGACCTCTGCGGAACGGGACGAAGCGATCCTTCGCGCCGTAGCCGGCGATGAGCGGGCGGACGAAGTGTTGTTCGTATCGAGTCAAACGCAGGACGTGATCGCGTTCTTGCGCGCTGTCGAAACCAACCCGAGCTATGACGGCGTGAAGCTCTTCGTTACGGACAGCGCCGCGAATTTCGACGTGGTGGACAACACGAGCCCCGCGATCCTGTCTCGAGTCCGCGGCACCCGCCAGGCTCCCCTGGACGAAGAGGAGAACTTCGTATTCCGTCTCTTTCTCACCGCTTACTCTGGCGCTTACGGAGAGGACGCCCGACAGTACTCGTTCGTAGCAAACGCCTTCGATGCAGCGTGGCTGGTCGCCTACGGTATGGCGTGGGCCGAGCTCCGGGGGGGCCCGAGTGGCCCCTTTGGCCCAGGTGGAAGCGCGATCGCGCGAGGCCTTCGCCGCACCTACAGCGGACAACCGGTGGAGATCCGCGCGAGCTCCTGGCCCGACGTGCTCGCGTCGTTTCGGGCCGGTGTGGGCGTGGATGTGACGGGAGCTTCGAGCGACCTCGACTTCGACCCGGACACCGAGGAGTTCCGGGCGCCCATCGAGGTCTGGGTGGTCCGGGACCGCCAGTTCGAGGGTGTTCGTCGCTTCAGTCTTCAGTCGCCGTGACGGTGCGGTTCGCCCCCGACGGCACGAACCACCCGTGGAATCCGGGCGGGAGATGTTGAGGGAGCTCCCACCGAGCCATGGTGCGCAGGTCTCGGGGGTCGAGGGCCCACAATTCGCTCGTGTGGGACTCGGCCCGGTAGACGACCGAAAGGAGAACCCCGTCGTCCTCGTCGGCGGTGTCCGACCGGGGCACGAAGACCAGCTCCCCGGGCAGGTCGGGCGCGAGTTCCCTCTGAACGACCTGGCCCGTCCCCATGTCGAGCCGGCCGATCGCCGTATGGACCGGCGTACCGCTCTGTTCGCTGCGCACGGTCCCCCATCCGATGCGATGGGGCCGACCGACCCGCCGCCGGTCGACGAATGGAAGCTCCATCGGAACGTCGGTCAGTCGGGATTCGGAGACGGATTTCGTTCTCGGGTCGATCCGCCATCGGGTCGGATAGGCCGGATCGAAGGGAACCGACCGGACCGATTCCGGATCCCGGAGGTCGACCGTGCCTCCCTCGAAACGAGCCATGCGACATCCGTCGACCACCAACTCTCCGGACGGGTCCTCGTACGCGTTGAAGAAATGAAACAAAAAGAATCCGCTCGGCGCCCGGAACCTGTCAACGGAGACGTCGGGTGGAGTTCGCCTGGACGGGTCTCCGTGGAAGTCTCGGGGCACCACCAGGATCTCGGTCGACTCGTTTTCTCGACGCCGGATCGCTTCGACCGGTGTGGTCAACCCCGACAGTGCTCGAGCCAGATCGAAGTGAATCGGACTCGCGAAGAACACCAGATGTCGCGCGGTGATAACGAAATCGTGCATGAAGCTCGCCTGCTCCAACGGCACGCGAGCGATCGAACGAACGACGCCCGCGGGGTCCACTCGGTAGATGACTAAATCCGGAGATGGCCCGATCTGTAGGCCGAAATTGAACAGTTCCCCGGTGCGTGGGCAGACCTTCGGGTGAGCAGAAAACGGCAGCTCTCTCGAGATCCAGCTGCTGGGCGGGCCCCGTCGGTTGAGCAGCGCTCCTTCGAAATCGTCGCGAGCCTCCGTGGCCAACGTGGCCGGGTCGAGTCGATGCGGAAGCCCCGCCTCCCACAATGCGAGAAGTTTTCCCCCGTGCATGACGACGCTGGTGTTGGCGGCGTTCTTGAACTTCAAACGTAGCCCGTTTTTCCACAAGCCACCCGGTAGATTGGTTCCAAAGTTCCGGAACAACATGCGACCGGCCTGTTCTTCTCGAACGAACTCTTCGGTCCGGACCCATCGGTTCTTGTAGTAGACCCGGCCGTCCTCCCCGAATTCGAATCGGCACACCATTCCGTCCCCATCGAATGGATGCATCTGGGGTGTTCCGTGTACTTCGAGCCGACCGGGTCCATTGCGGAACAGGACCCCTCGCAGACCGGGAGGGGGTTCGCCTTCCGCCAACCGGAGCTCCTCGTCCAATTCGCCGGAGACCGGCCGGTACGCATTCACCACGACCTGGGCGCCATCCATGGCCGAGGGCTGTACCGGTTGGCGGGCGGTCGGACGAGCATGGGCCGCTTTTCGGCGTCGGCAGGTCGTGGCTTGCCCCAGTCCGGCGCGTCGAATACGCCCGAACCATGAAGGGCATCCGAGAAGCGCTCGAAGCGATGATGCCGGCATTTCGGCCGGTGGGGGTGGAGCGGGTGCCTCTCGCCCGAGCCTCGGGGCGAATCCTGGCCGAGACGCTGCGCGCACGAACGGAGCTGCCAGCCTTCGACAACAGCGCCATGGACGGCTACGCGGTGCGAGCCCACGATGCGCCGGAAGGCACCGAAATGGACGTTCAGGGCGAGTCTCGGGCGGGAGGCCCCCTGCCCGCACCCCTGACCTCCGGCACGGCCATGCGCATCTTCACCGGAGCTCCCCTGCCCGACGGCGCCGATGCGGTGATCCCCCAGGAAGACGTGACCCTCAGCGTTGGATCGGAGCGCATCCGCGTGGAAAACGGGACCGCGCCAAACCGACACGTGCGACGGCGCGGATCGGATCTGGCTGCGGAAGCGGTCATGGTCGAAGCCGGGGGGGCCTTGGGTGCCGGGGAGATCGGCCTTCTGGCCGGGCAGGGCATCGGGTCGGTGGACGTCCACCGGGCTCCGACGGTGGCGATCCTGTCCACCGGTGACGAGTTGAGAGACCTGACCGATCCAGACCGGCCGGGAAGCATCATCAACTCGAACGCCTACGCCTTGGCGGCCCAGGTTCGGGAAGCGGGAGGCATTCCTTGGGTGTTGCCCAACGTGCCCGATGACGAAGAGGCGACCGTGCAGGCACTGCAACACGCCTTGCGCGCCGACGTGGTCGTCACCTCCGGAGGCGTTTCGGTCGGTGAACACGATGTCGTGAAACGAGCGTTCGAGCGCGTTGGGGTCGAGGCGGACTTCTGGAAGGTGCGCATGAAGCCGGGAAAACCGCTCACCTTCGGTCGGCGCGGCGAGACCCCCGTGGTGGGCCTGCCCGGCAATCCGGTCAGCGCCATGGTAACCTTCGAAGTCTTTGTCCGTCCCGGGGTCCGGGCCATGCAAGGGGACCGAACTCCCTTTCGCTGGCTGCACACACTTCCTCTGGCAGCTGGCCACACCCGCAAGCCGGGCCGACCAGAGCTGGCTCGGGCTCGGATCGAAGCCACTGCAGAGGGTCCGGCGGTCCGGCTCCATCCCCAACAAGGGTCCGGCTCGCTCCCATCCATGGTGGGAGTCGATGCGCTGGTGCTCCTGGATGCGAAGCGCGACCGCTTCGAGGCGGGCGAAAGGTTGCCCGCGGTGAAGCTGCTCGACTGGAGCGGTTCGGCCACGCCACCATTCGACGCCTGAGGACCGGCCCGCCCATCACCCGGACGTCGAGCCTTTGCTCGCAGCTCCCAGGTCCCCTGGCGTGTCCACGTCGAACAATACCCCCGGGTCATCCACATCGACCCGGCGAATGCGCGCCGCATGTCGTTCGAAAAGAGCCCGACCACCCGCGTCTCCCCTCAATGCGCAAAGTTCCGGGAACATCTCGGACGACCACAGAACGGGATTTCCGCGCCGTCCCTCGAAGGTGGGTAGGAACACTGCCGGAGCCACGCCCCCTGCGCCCGGCTCGGACCTTTCGAACGCGTACACAATCTCGTTGATGGTTTCGGTTCGAACGAATGGCATGTCTCCGAGAAGCACTACCAGACCATCGACGCAGCCCCAGGCTCGTTGGACCGACGCCCGCAAAGACCCGGCGAGCCCCTCCGACCAGCTCTCGGCTTCCGTGAAGCGGATCGACGACCGATCGGCCAGAGCGGCACGGACACCGTCCGCCCGATGCCCGAGCACCACCCATACGGGTTCAGCCACGCTGGCTCGCGCCGCATCTACCGCCCAAGCCACCAGCGGCCGCCCCGACAGAGCCATCTCGAGCTTCGGTCCACCCATGCGCCGCGACGCGCCGGCCGCCAGCACCGCGGCCCCGACCCGCCGACCGGTCTTCATGCGATCCTCATCGGCGGACGGTCGGATCGACCGAGACGGAGGACCTGGATGAGCTCCGCCAAGATGGATACGGAGATCTCGGCAGGGGACCTGCCGCCCAAAGGCAAGCCCACTGGACCGTGGATTCGCGCCAAGTGCTCGGCGGGTACGCCCGCTTCGGCCAACCTGCGAAGTCGGGCCGCGTGACTCTTCCGACTCCCCAAGGCCCCGACGTAGAACACGGGGGACGACAGGGCGGAGCACAGAGCCGGGTCGTCGATCTTTGGATCGTGGCTCAGCATCACCACGGCGGTTCGGGCGTCGAGGGCCAGGCGGTCGAGGGCCTCATCCGGCCACTCGGCCAAGAGCTCCACGCCCGGAAACCGGGCAGACTCGACGAAGGCGCTGCGAGGGTCCACCACCGTGACCCGATACCCGGCGAGCCGAGCCATCGGCACCAAGGTCTGGGCCACGTGGACCGCACCCACCACGATCAGTCGGAGTGGCGGCAGATACGGGATCAACACCCAGCGGCCGCCGTCTTGCAGGGACACGCTTCGACCCTCTTGAACCGCCTGGGCCGCGGCCTGCCGGATCCGAGCCGGGGCCACCCGCGGCAACGTTCGTTCGAAGGGAGGCTCCAGCAGCAGCTCGGTGCCGTCCTCCACCCGCAGCGCCCGAACGACCGTCCGTCCACCTCCGCGGGCCGCCTCGATGGCCCGTAAGACCGTCCCCTTCAATCGATCGGCTCCACGTAGATTTCGATGGTTCCGCCACAGGGCAGACCCACCTGCCAGGCCGAAGCATCCGAAACACCGAATCGAAGCCGTTGGGCCCGACCGCTGGCCAGAACGTCGAGCGCCGCCTCCACCACCCGACCTTCGACACAGCCTCCGGAAACCGAGCCTTCGAAGCGCCCGTCGTCGCGAACCGCCAGGTGGCTGCCCACCGGTCGGGGCGATGAACCCCACGTCTCGATCACGGTGGCGAGCGCCACCCGGTAACCCGCAGCCGTCCATTGGTCTGCCCACGACAGCCCGTCCACGGCCCCATTGTAGCGTCCTTTGACGGTGGAACGGATGACCGATGCATGGGGGCCTGCTAGGACGGTGGGGTGCAGGCGCTGCGGTCGTTTCGGCGGGCGTTCGACGGGCTCGCCCGGTCGCAGGGAGGCCGACCGCTGGCGTACCTGGACAACGCGGCCACCACGTACAAGCCCCGGCCAGTCCTCGAGGCCATCGCGCGGTACGATGCGGCCCCCGCCAACGTCCACCGCAGCGCCCATGGGCCAGGGGCCGACGCGACCGAGGCCTACGAAGGAGCCCGGGCCCGGGTGGCTCGGCGGATCGGCGCGGCCCATGCCAGCGAGGTGCTGTTCACCAAGGGCTGCACGGAGGGACTGAATCTCCTTGCGCAGACCCTCGGTCGATCTAGGGTCGGCCCCGGGGACGAGGTCCTGGTCACCGAGCTGGAGCACCACTCGAACTTCGTTCCGTGGCAACGACTGTGCTTGGAGCGAGGCGCCCACCTTCGGGTCGTGCCCCTCGAGCCCTGCGAAAACTTGGGGTGGCACCGTTTGGGGGAGCTGGTGGGGGGACGGACCCGGGTGGTGGCCCTGACGGGGGCTTCGAATCTGTGGGGCGTCCGGCCGCCCTTGCGGGCGGTGGCGGACGCCGCCCACCAAGTCGGCGCTGCAGTGGTCGTCGACGGCGCGCAGCTCTTGGCCCACGGACCGGTCGACGTGGGGGCCCTCGGCTGCGATTTCTTCGTATTCTCCGGACACAAGGTCTTCGGCCCCACCGGCATCGGCGTGGTGTGGGCCCGGGGAGCTCCATGGGACGACTGGGCTCCCTGGCAGGTAGGCGGCGGCATGGTCGACGACGTGTCCGTGCACGGATCGACCTTCCGAAGCGGGCCCCAGCGCTTCGAAGCAGGGACGCCGCCCATCGCCCAAGCCATCGGACTGGCAGAGGCTTTGGACTTCTTCGGAGCCCACCTCGGTCCGGATCTGGTGGACCACGAACGTCGGCTCCTCGCTCGGACCCACCAGGTGCTGCGGGACCTGAAGAGCGTCCGGGTGCTCGGTCCGCCGCTGCGAGGCGAAGACCGAGCTCCGGTGGTCAGCTTCGCGCTGGACGGCGTCCACCCCCACGATGTGGGCACCCTGCTGGACGCGGAAGGGATCGCCGTGCGGGCGGGACACCACTGCTGCCAGCCCGCCCTGAAGCGTCTGGGTCTGAACGGGGCAGTCCGGGTGTCGATGGCCCCCTACAACACCGAGGACGAGGTGGAGCGTCTCGCTCCGGCATTGAGACAGGTGAAGCGGATCCTCGGCCCTCCTCGCTGAGCCCGCCTGCCGAGACCACGGATCGGGTCCCCATGTCCCACGTCCCTCGCCACCCCTACGACGCCACCCTCGTCGACCACGGCCGGTCGCCACGAAACTTTGGTCCCTTGGAACGAGCAACCCATCGCTGCGAGCGCAGCCATCCCCTGTGTGGAGACCGACTGCAAGTGCAGCTCATGGTAAAAGATGAGCACATCGAAAAGATTCGTTTCGAAGGACGTGGATGCATTCTTTCGATGGCGTCGGCGTCGATCATGAGCGAAGCGGTGCAAGGACTGACACGGGCGGAAGCATCGGCACTGGCCTCGCGATTGCGCGAGGCCCTCACCCCCGGCCACCGAGAGCC
>DAPKRQ010000034.1:0-14346 GCA_031800475.1 Myxococcales bacterium LLY-WYZ-16_1 | reverse complement strand
GCCACGGCGCCGAGCGGCTGCTCAAGTGACCGGGGCCCGGCCCGGGTTCTGCACGGCGAGCGGCGGTGTTACAGCCCGCTCATGCTCGACGTTTGCCTCATCGGGGCCGGCCGAATCGGTCGGGTCCACGCCCAGAACCTGACCGCCCATCCCCGGGCTCGGGTGCGTTGGGTCATCGACCGCCTCGAATCCTCCGCACGGTCCCTGGCCGAGGCCGTGGGGGCCCACTGGAGCCTCAACCCCGGGGACGGGCTCGCGGATCCGCAGGTTCGAGCGGTGTGGATCGCATCGCCCACGTCGACCCACGTGGACATGATCCGGGCCGCGGCCCGGGCGGGAAAGCCTATCTTCTGTGAAAAGCCCATCGCCTTGGCTCTCGACCGCTACGACGAAGCCATGGCCGAGGTGGAGGCGGCCGACGTGCCCCTGTTCGTCGGCTTCAACCGCCGCTTCGATCCGAGCTTTCGGCGGGTCAAGGCGGAGCTCGCCACCGGATCGGTCGGCAAGCTCGAGTTGGTTCAGATCATCAGCCGGGATCCGAGCCCGCCTCCCGTGGAATACCTGGAGCACTCGGGCGGGCTGTTCCGCGACATGATGATCCACGACCTGGACATGGCGTCCTGGCTGCTGGGCGACGAACCGATCGAGGTCTACGCGGTCGGCAGCGCCTTGGTCGATGCCCAGATCGGGCGACTCGGCGACGTGGACACGGCGCTCGTGACCCTGCGTACGGCCGAAGGGGTGCTCTGCCAGATCTCCAACAGCCGTCGAGCGACCTACGGGTACGATCAGCGGCTCGAGGTGCTCGGCTCGAAGGGCATGCTTCGGGCCGAAAACGTGCAGCCGGACACGGTGAGCCGCTGGACCGAAGACGGCGGGCAGTTGCCGCGCCTGCTGGATTTTTTCGTGGAGCGCTACGCTGCCGCCTACCGGGCAGAACTCGACCACTTCGTTCGGGCCCTGGAAGACCCGAGCCAACCGCTCCTCACCGGTCCTGCCGACGGGCGCCGAGCCCTGAGGCTGGCGGACGCGGCCGCCGAGTCCCTCGAATCCGGCCAACCGGTTCGGCCGGGATGAGGGTGGCGGGGCTCAGGCGGCGTGGCGGACCGACCGCGAAGCGACCACGGCGGCGCCGACCGCTACGGCGGTTTGAGGGTTCGACGCGACCACCCCCGGCTGACCCATCAGCCGCTGCACCATGCGACGCACCATCGGAACGTAGCAGGTGCCACCCACCAGTACGGTCGCGTCCACGTGATCCGGACGCAAGCTGGCTTTCATGAGCATTTCGGCCGTCGCTTTGAGCGAGCGATTGATCAATGGCTGCCACTTGGGCTCCACGTCGTCCCGGTGTACGTTGAGCAGCAGGTCCTGCGTGCGCCGATCCGCCGAATAAGCATCGGGCAGACGAAAAGGTGCGGTATCTTGAATGGATAAAGCTCGTTTGGTTTGCTCGCTGGTCCGCACCAGCCTTTCCCAACGCACCACGTCCTTGGTCACGTCGACCTTGCGGCTCCGAAACAGAAACGAAGCCACCTGGTGGGCCAGAGCCAGGTCCAGGTCGTCTCCCCCCAGGCAGGAATCGCCCCCCGCGGCGGCGGTGCGAAATCCATCTTTCGACTGCTCGAGGAGGGTGCAATCGAAGGTGCCGCCGCCGAAATCGTAGACCAGCAGGCGCTGATGTCCGGTTTGGTTGTCCAAATGGTACGCGATCGACGCGGCTGCCGGCTCGGTCAGGGTGCGGAGCACCTCCAAACCCGCGCTTCGGGCGGCGCTGACGGTCGCCTCGACGACCGGGGGCTCGGCCGTGGCCGGCACGGTGATCACCGCTTTGCGGATCGTCGCACTGAAGCGGGTCTCGGCCCGCTCTTTCAGGTGCCGAAAGATCCGAGAGGCCACCTCCTGGGGCGTGACTTCGTCGTGGCGCGTGCGGAGGATCACCTGGCCGTTCGGGGCCTTGGCCACCCTCACGGCGGACTGGGCCTCGAACAGGCTGACCTCGGGGGAGTCCGCCTGACGGCCCAGGATCCGCTTCACCCCCGAAACGGAAGCGTCCGGCTCGGCCATCCGATAGCGCTCGGCTTCGGCGCCGACCCGGGGCGGTCGCCCGCCGCCCGGGAAGTGAACCACCGAAGGGATGCAGGGTTCTCCTCCTCGACCGGGCACCAGGTACAGCTTCCCCCGCACGAAAGCCGCGGCGGTCGAAAAGGAGGTCCCCAGATCGACCCCGACAACGATCTCCTCGGCGTCCACGACCCAGCGATCGGCGAGATGGAGCCGAGTTTGAGCCCGGTGGGGCCCGCGGGCGGGCTGGCCTTGAGACCGGTGCGCGAAAGTGGTCTGTCGGGGCATGCCCACCGACGCGACGGACCTGCAGGCTCGCCTCGAAGAGGCCGCTCGGGTGGCCCGTGAAGCCGGCGCGCTGGCCCGACACTACTTCGATGATCCGAGCTCGCTCGAGATCGGGGAAAAAGGGGTGCAGGACTGGGTGACCCAGGCGGACCGGGAAGTGGAGCGCTCGATTCGAAGCCGGCTGACCGCCGCCTTCGAAGCCGACGGTTTCGTGGGCGAAGAGGGTGGAAGGCAGGCCCCGTCCTCCGCCAAGGGGGGAGGAACCTGGGTCGTAGACCCGATCGACGGGACCGCCAACTTCATGCGCGGGGTCCCGTGGTTCGCCGTGTCGATCGCCTGGATCCGGGACACCGAGCCCGAGCTGGGGGTCGTGTACGACGTGGTCCGGGACCAGCTGTACGCCGCCCGATCCGGCGGAGGGGCGACCTGCAACGGCACGTCCCTGTCCGCGTCCGTCCAGGACCGGCTCGACCGCTCCGCCCTGTGCCTGGGTTTTTGGACCCGCGGCGGGGCCGACCGGTTCGTGGAGGTCACGCAACGGGCGGTGGCGGCCCGATGCGACGTGCGGCGGTTGGGCTCGGCGGCCTTGGCCCTGGCGTACGTGGCACGGGGGGCCATCGAAGGGTTTTGGCAGACTCGGATCCATCCGTGGGACGTAGCGGCCGGGGTCGCGTTGGTGCGGGAAGCCGGAGGCTTCGTGAGCCCCTTCTTCGCCCGCAACGGGCTGAACGAGCCCCAGCCGATCTTGGCTGCGGCCCGCCCCTTGGCGTCGGCCCTGACCGAGCTGGTGGACCTGCCGGCCGAGCACCGGGGCCCGTGAGACGCCCGCCCGTGTCCGAACGGGCCCGGCAGCTGTGCGCCGGGGCCGAGGTGATCGACCTTCACATCGACACCTTCATCCCCATGCGCCTTTGGGGCTACGACCCGAAACGGTGCCACCCTTCGTTTCCGGGGTGGTTCTTCGGTCACCTGGATGCGCCCCGCATGGTCCGCCACGGCCTCAAGGGCGCCATGTGGTCCATCACGACCCAGCCATTTCGGAGTCGAGCGCGCCGATGGCGCACGTTCCTGAAGAACGTGGAACGACTGACCCGTCAGGTCGAAGCAGCCGGGCCGTTTCGGGTGGTGGGCGACGGAGCCAGCTACCGGGCGGCCCGCTCCGCCCGACAGATGCCGGTGCTGATCTCGGTGCAGGGCGCCCATGCGGTGGACGGGGCCCGGGACGACCTGAGCGACGTGCCGCATTCGGTCTGGCGGCTCACCCTGGTGCATCTGACGCCCACGGCCTGGGGGGCCCCTTCGAGCCCGCTCCACCGCGTGCGTCGCCACAAGGGGTTGACGGCCTTCGGTCGGGCGCGGGTCGAGGCCATGAACGCCCGCCGCATCTTCGTGGACCTGGCCCACCTGCATCCTCGGGCGTTTTGGGACGGGCTGGATGCGCATCGGCCTGACCTGCCGCCCCTGGTGACCCACGCGGGTGTGGCGGGGGTGCACCGGCATTGGCGCAATGTGGAGGACGACCAGATCCGGGCCATCGCAGACCGGGGAGGCGTGATCGGCGTGATCACCGCCGGTTTGTACCTGGGCCGAACCTTCGGCGGCGACGGGGCGGCCCTGTGGGCGCGGCACGTGGAGCATCTGATCCGGGTGGGCGGCGAGGATGTCGCGGCCATCGGAACCGATTTCGACGGGTTCATCGTCCCGGCCGCCGGAATTCGGGGAGCTCATGCGTACCCGCGCTTCGTGCAGGCCCTGCTCGACCGAGGCTTTTCGGAAGAACGGATCCGCAAGGTACTTGGCGGGAACGCCCTTCGGGTGATCGACCAGCTTCGGCCGGCAGCCGCGGACGCTGGTGCGAATCGCGAGCCTTCCATCGGAGGGAATGGGCGGGTCGACCCCGAAGCCCCCCGCTTCCCGTCCGGCGCGTGAGGAAAGGGTCGGGCCTCGACCGCCGTTCGTGGTAGCCCTGGGCCATGTCCGAGGCGGGGGAACGACTGCCTCCGGGGTTCTCCCGAGAGACCACCATTCGCCGGGACCGCAGGGGCCGCTGGTTCCACGACGGGGAGCCGGTGCTGCACCCCAAGGTGCGCAAGGCATTCGATCGCTGGATCGACCGGGCCGACGACGGCCGCTACATCCTTCGAAACGACGCCAACTGGGCGTACGTCGAGATCGAGGGGGCACCGATTTTCGTGGTGCGTGTGCAGGAGGATCCGGCCGAAGGAGGGCCTACCGGCTTCGTGCTCCACACCAGCGACGGACAGGCCCACGCATTGGCGGCGGCGACACTCCGCCAGGACCGGGACGGCAACCTGTACTGCCAAGTCCGAGATGGAAGGCTCGTGGCCCAATTCACGGTGCGCGCCTTGGTCGACCTGGCCGACCGGCTGCACGAGTCCCGGGATGGCGTCGTCCTCGAGGACCTGGCCGGCGCGAGGCACCCGATTCCGGTGCAGCCGGACCCGCTGCAAGCGCCTTCCACCGACGCGGCGCTGCCAGGGGCCAGCTCGTGAGCGCCGACTCGCCTTCGGTCGGAGACTGGCGGCCCCGAACGTCCGGCGAGAAAGACCGGGGTTCGGCGTCCGCGGAAGGCGGATCCGGTTCGGACCCGGGCCGTGCCGCCGAGGCAGGCCCCCGAAGGTCCGTGCCGTCGGACGAAGGCGGGGACCCCGAATCCGGGGCCGCCGCAGCCGACCCCGCAGCGGCGCGGCGATGGAGGCCAGCCGAGGACGCCGGGGCGCGAAGATCGGACCCGGACGCCGTCGAGGTCGCCGGAAACCGAGCGGGGTCCGACCCCCGTCGTTCCGAGTCAGCCTCCGGAATCGAGCCCTCGACGGAGGTCGCCCCGCGGCAGGCCACCGCCCGCTTCACCCTGGCGTCCGGCTCGCCCCGGCGCCGGGAGCTGTTGGCCCGTGTGGGCATCCATCCTCCGGTGGCGCCGGTCGAGGTCGACGAGACGCCGCTCGACCACGAGACCCCCGTGGAGTGCGTGCTCCGGCTTGCTCGGGCCAAGGCGAATGCGAGTCCGGCGCCGGTGGCGTTGGCCGCGGACACGGTGGTGGCGTTGGACGGTCACATCCTCGGCAAGCCGCGGGACCGGGACCACGCCGATCAGCTGCTGAGGTGGCTGTCCGGTCGGACCCACCGGGTCCACTCCGCGGTGGTGCTCCGGGTGGAGGATCGTTCGAGCTGGGACCTGGTCACCACCGACGTTCGGTTTCGGGTGCTGCTGGAGGCCGAGATCGCCCACTACCTGGATAGCGGCGAGCCCTGGGACAAAGCCGGGGCTTACGGGATCCAGGGGCTCGGAGGTGCTTTCGTCGAGTGCATCGACGGCAGTTACACGAACGTGGTCGGACTTCCCCTCTCTCAGACCCTTCGCTTGTTGCGGCGGGAGGGCGTCTGGTCGCCGGAGGACCCGTTCGATCCAGGCGAAGGGGCATCATGAATCCGAGTGAGGTCGAAGAGGTGGCGGAGCGCTCCGCCCAACTCGAACACGAGATCGCCGAGGCCTGTCGGGCGGCGGGCCGTCCCCGTGAATCGGTCCGCTTGGTGGCGGTCAGCAAGCGGCAGCCTCCGGAGCGGTGGGCCGCTGCATTCGCCGCCGGTCATCGGGTGTTCGGAGAAAACTACCCCCAGGAGATGGCCGAAAAGGCCGCGTCGCACCCCGAAGCCTCGTGGCACCTGGTTGGTCGCCTTCAGCGAAACAAAGTGAAGCTGATGGAACACGCTGCCCTGATCCACTCGGTGGATTCCGAGCGCCTCGGAACGGCCTTGGACAGATTTTTCGCCGCGGTCGGGCGCCGGCAGCCGATCCTGATCCAGGTTCATCAGGGCGACGAAGAGAGCAAGGGCGGTGTCCTTCCCGGCGCGGTCGAGCCTTTGGTCCGCAGTCTGACCTCGTTGCCGAACCTGGACGTCCGGGGACTGATGACCATTCCGCCTCCCAGCCAGGGGCCGCGCTACTTCGCCGAGCTCCGCGAGCTGCGGGACCAGGTCGAGGCCCGCTCCGGGCACCGGCTGCCCGAGCTTTCGATGGGGATGAGCGCCGACTTTCCGGACGCCATCCGCGAGGGGGCCACCTGGATCCGGGTGGGGACCCGCTTGTTCGGGCCTCGGCCGGATTCGGCAGGGACCACATGACCCCCTGCGAGCCGGTCTTTCCGCTCCGTTTCGAGCGTTTGCCGGCTCGCACCCGCGGGGATATGGTCGCGACGACATGAAGCTCACGCCTCTGGACATTCAGCAGCAGCAGTTTCGCAGCAAACTGTGGGGCTTCGACCCGAGGGAAGTGGACGGCTTCTTGGATGTGGTCGCCGCGGACTTCGAGGAAGTGATCCGGGAAAACAAGCAGCTGAAAGAGGACCTGCGCCGCAGAGAGGCAGAGCTTCAGCAGCACAAGGAACGAGAGCAAAACCTCAAGGACACCATGGTGACCGCCACCCGGATCACCGAAGACCTGAAGCAGAATGCCCGCAAGGAGGCGGAGATGATCATCGGCCAAGCCGAGACCCAGGCCGAGCAGATCATTCAGAACGCCCACACCCGGCTGGCCCGGGTGATCGACGACCTGGACGAGCTCCGCCGGCAGAAGACTCAATTCGAGGAGTCGGTGCGGTCCTTGGTGCAGACCCATCTCAAGCTCTTGGACTCCATGACCGACCGAGAGCCGGGTGGCGAAATGCTGTCTTTGGTGCACAGGCGAAAGCAGCGCGAAGCGACCGCCGGCGAAACCGCCGACGAGCTGCTGAACCCGAGGGGATGAACGGCGCATGGGTTCGACCGTCACGCTCGGAGCCCTCCACACGGACTTGTACGAGCTGAACATGATGTCTGCGGCGGTGCATTCGGGCATCGCCGACAAGCTCGTCACTTTCGAGCTTTCGGTTCGGACGCTCCCGCCCGAGCGGCGCTATCTGGTGGCCTGCGGGATCGAGCGCGCGGCGGAACTCCTGCCCGAGTTGAGGTTCCACTCGAGCGAGCTGGAATACCTGGCTCGCATTCCGGCCCTACAGCCGGCCTGGACCGACCAGGTGCGGCAGGCTTTCGAAGAGTTTGCGTTTCGAGGAGAGCTGTGGGCCGTGCCCGAGGGAACGGTCGTGTTCGGTCGAGAGCCGCTGGTGCGGGTCACCGCGCGGTTGTTCGAAGCGCAGCTGATCGAGACCCTCTTGCTCGGGATCGTGAACACCGAAACCCTGGTGGCCAGCACCGCGAGCCGGATCGCCCAGGCGGCCGGCTCGGCTGGAGTGCTCGAGTTCGGAGCCCGGCGGACCTCGCCGGAAGAGGCGATCCAGAGTGCCCGTGCCGCGTACTTGGCGGGTTTTGCCAAGACGTCCTACGTTCAGGCTGGGCGACGCTACGGCATTCCGGTGGCGGGGACCTTGGCCCACGCTTGGATGATGGCGCACGAGCGCGAGGTCGACGCGTTCCGGAGCTGGGTCGACGTTCATGGACCGGAGGGCTCCACCTTGTTGATCGACACCTACGACCCGGAACGGGGGCTCGAGAACGCCCTCACCGCGGCCGGGACTCGCCTGGGGGCCGTGCGGCTGGACAGCGGAGACCTGGCGGCCACCGCTCGCCGGATCCGACAGCTGCTCGACGAAGCGGGCGCCACCCAGACCCGGATCGTCGCATCCGGGGATTTGACCGCCGAGCGGATCGCCGCCTTGCGCCGAGACGGTGCGCCGATCGACGCCTTCGGTGTCGGGACTGCCTTGGTTCGTTCAATCGATGCACCGGCTCTTTCGGGGGTCTACAAGCTCGTTTACGACCACGACCGGGACGCTCCGGTACTCAAGACTTCGTCCGAAAAGAAGACCTGGCCAGGTTGCCACCAGATCGTCCGAAGTCGGGACGCCGAGGGATTCTTTTCGGGCGATGAAGTGTGCTTGGTCGAGGAAGCCGAAGGCGGGCTTTTGGAGCGGTTTGCTGCGGGTGGCGAACGAGTGCGGCCACCGGATTCACTCGAAACTTCTCGAAGCCGCCTGCAAGAGCAGCTGAGCCGATTCCGACCCGAAGTGCACTCGCTCGACCCGGCGCCGGAGCCTGCCTATCCGGTTCGCTGGAGCGAGGGAGTCCGGGGGCTCATGCAACAGGCGCTGGAATCCCTGGCGAGCGACTGACTTCTCCGTTCGAGACCTTCGCGGCCCGGTCGTTCAGCGTTCCAGCTCTTCGATCGTCTTCGGCCAGTCCTTTTTCATGAGGCGCGAAAGAGATCGGTCGGCCAAGAGTCGACCTTCATTCTGGCAACGAGGACAGTAGTTCAGTTCGTTCTCCGCGAAGGCGATTCGCATGATCTTGGTGCCGCATACCGTGCAAGGTTCTCGGTAGCGGCCGTGGACCTTCATGTCTGGACGAAATGCCGTGACCTTGGGTGGGAATCCGGCTGCTGCCTCGCTTCGGATCACGTCGGTGAATCGACTCAAGACCGTTTGCGTGGCCCGGAACAAGCGGCTGGCTTCGGCATCGTCGAGCTTTTGGCTGAGCTTCATCGGCGACAGACCGGCTTCGAAGAGGATTTCGTCGGAGTAAGCATTCCCGATTCCGTCGAAGATGCGAGGGTCGGTGAGACTTCGTTTCAAAGTATGGTTCTGGGCCCGAAGTCGCTCCACGAAACGTGCTTCGGTGGCTTCGAGCACATCGAGTCCACCTCGGTCGAAGTTTCGAAGGGCTTCACGCCCGACGACCACGTGGATCGACGCCCGCTTTTTGCTGCTGGCTTCGGTGAGAAGAAGGGTTCCGGTCGCAAAGTCCATTGCCGCAAGGCCGATTTTGCCCGGGATGGGTGCACCGGTCTCGTCGGACCACTTGAAGCGCCCGGCGATCATCAGGTGGACCACGAAGAAATGGTCTTCGGGAAAGCGCAAGACGATGCGCTTGCCGATCCGCTCCACGCCTCGGATCGGCTGTCCCACCAAGCCCTGAGGGGTGGGAGAAGCAGTGCGGAGCACGAAGGGACTTGCCAGGCGAATGCCCTGCAGGGCGCGGCCATTCAGCGCCCGTTCGAGCGCTTCGATGTACACCGTCACGTCGGGAAGCTCGGGCACGGTTCACTTCCTGCGCACATTCGGCTCGCCCGATCCACCGGTGAGCGCCCGAGCCGCCTGGACCCGAACCGCCGGTCCTGCCAACCTCTTGGCGTGCCCGAGCGAAAAATCGTCCCTTCGGCTTACACCCCCCGGACCGACGCTTCGGGAGTCCCCGAGCGCAAGGTCCTGCCCTATCGGCCCATGGTCGACCCGTGCAAGATCTGCCCGGGACGGTGCTGTCACCTGAACGTGAAGGTCTCGCTCCCGGAGGCATTGCGCTACACCGGTACCTACCAGCTTCCGTTCTTTGCCGGACTCGCTCTGGTACCGAGCTCTCACGAACGGCGAGCCTTTCAGCTCGACCGAGACCCGCGGCTGGTGGCGGCCCACGACGGGTGGATGGGCACGGCCGAACTTCAGCTTCGGCGGCAGGAAAGCGGCGCCTGCCACGCGCTGATCGACGCGGGAGGCTTCAAACGATGCGGCATCTATCCGGTGCGGCCGTCTTTGTGCCGGCTCTATCCGTTCAGTTGGGAAAGCGAAGACGCCAAGGGGGGGCCGGAGATGGTGCTGTGTCCGACGCCCTACGCCATCACGCCGTCGGCCGAGAGCCAGTTCTTGACCGATGTGGAAGATGGCTTGGCTGCGTGGCGCCTCCACGAGGAGGTGGTGGCGGCGTGGAACGGGCGGGAAACCGACGACTGGTCGGTCGAGGCGTTCCTGGCGTTCACGCTGCCCCGGGTGGGGGAGGCCATCGGCATCGACCCCGAGCCGGTGCTGGCCGCCGGCACTGCCGACGAGCAGCTCACGGACGCCATGATTCGGGCCGAGACCCTTCGCGTTCCCGGCGCGTCCCGGGGAGCCCCGCCCGAGAATCCGCCCAGCCCGAGGGGCGTGGCCGGCCTGTCGGCGCCGCAGGTTCGCGTCCCCCGCCTCAACGTGGTGAGCGATGAAGGCGACCCGGCGGAGCCCGGAGCTCAGGACTGGGGACGGACGTAGTCCCGGGAGCAGAGGCTGAGGAGCGCAGTCGCGGTCTCGTAGTCGGTGGCGGGAGACCGGTCGAACACCAACTGGACGACCTGGTGGTTCATGACCAGCTGAAACACATCGAGTTCGGTGGCCGAAAGGGCGCTGAGCAGCGGGTGGAGCGGGCGCGCGACCATCAGTCGGGCCGTCGGCTCCGGCAGGTCGGGGGCGACACGTCGAAACTCTTCCAGTTGGTGCAGGGCCTGGGCCAGGAGGTTTTCGGTGGAGTCTTCGAGCTCGAGCATGAACTCGTCTTGGTCGGTCAGCTTTTCGAACTGAAATTGTCCGTCATCCCAGCCGACCAGGCGGCACAAAGCCTTCATCGGGCCCAGATCGTGGTCGTCGTCGATGGATGCGTAGAAGATGTTGCCGTCTCGCAAATAGATCTTGCCGTCCCCCAGGGGGCCGACCACGTGGAGCATGCCGGTCCGCTTCGATGTGGCGAACAGCTGCAGCAGGTCTGGAATCGGCACCTCCGAGAGCTCTCCCTCCATTTGCAGGGTCGTGGTTCGGTGGGCTTGCTGTGCTGCTGCCAGCTGCTCCCGAGCTTGTTTGGGGCTGACCTCGACGCCCGCTCCGCTCACGACCTTGAGGATCGACGTCCCGATCAGGATTCGGTCACCTTCTTGGACCCGTGCCTTCTGGATCTTTTCGCCGTTCACGAAGGTGCCATTGGTGGAGCCCAAATCCTGGATCATCAGCCCACCGTCTACGGCCATGATCTGCGCATGCCGCCGGGACACCATGTCTTCGACCAAGACCATGTCGAGGTCGGACGCACGACCGACCACGACCTTTCGGTCTGAAGGAAGCGGGAACTCTCCGCCCTGGTACTTGCCGGACAAGAACCGAAGGGCGAATCCCGAGTGATTCATCGCAGCGGACGCTAATGCGAAGCGCCCTTCGATTCAAGCATGCGCAGATATGCCCGCGCTCGCGGATGCTCGGGCTCGAAGTCCAGGCACTTTTTGAATGCTTGCTCCGCGTCCCGAGAGCGGTCGAGACGCATGAGGAACAGACCGAGATGCAGCCAGGCCGGCACGAACTGGGGCTTTGTGGCCACCAGGGTCCTCAACTCCGACACCGCTTCGTCCAGGGCATCGGTTTCGGCCAGGCATTGGGCGAGCCGCATGCGGATGTCCACGAAGTTCGGTCCCAGCTCCAAGGCCTTGCGATACTCGCGGATCGCGGACGTCGGATCGCCGACCGAGCGATATGCTTCACCGACCTCCGCATGGAGGTTGGCAATCTTGCCACGGGCGAAGGCGTCGAGCTCTCCGGGTCGGGTCGGCCGGGCCTGTTCGAACAGTTCCTTCGCCTCAGCATAGCGCCCCAGATCGTTGTATGTGATCGCCAGGTTCAAAGCCGCCTCGGTGTAGTCGGGATTGATGCGGAGGGCTCGCTCGAAGGCAGAGCGCGCTTTCGAGAATCGACCCCAGGAATGGTAGATGACGCCCAAGATGTGGTGGATGTCGGCATACTCGTCTGCACCTCGATCCACGGCCCGGGTCAGCGCCTCTTCGGCTCGGACGTGGTCGCCCCGCTCGTAGGCTTCACGTCCGGACTCCAAAAGCGTCTTCAAGTCCTCCTGCATCCCCCCAATGGAACCGCTTGTTTGGGCCGCCGGTCAATCGAGCCCGGGCAGTCCGGCGGCGATCCGCAGGCGGCCTGCCGCCGGTTTCAGGGTCAGGCGAAGGACCCGACCGAGCCGCGGGTCCTCGAAGCCCCGGTGGAAAAGGTCCAGGTGCGCCCCGCGCTCCCGCAGTTCGAGGCGGCCGTGGGTGACCGCGAGCCGCCGGCTCCCCCATGCGCGGGCCGCCTCGGCTCGGTCCGTCCAGCCTTGGCGAAAGTCGGGGTGGAGCAGGTCGCGCACGTCGCCGGGAGCCCGGGCTTGCGACAGGGCCGATGCCACCCGCTGGGCGCTTCGCAGCTCCACCAGCCATCCGCTTCGGATCCTTGCGTCCAGGCCCCGGACCACCGCCGAGCGGAAGGGACCCTCCACCCGCCAGGGGACCGGCCCCGGAATGTCGGCGTCCAACTCGACCGCGACCTCGGTCCACCGAGGACTTTCGAACGTTCGGTTGGACGGCAGTCGCCGACAGGTCAAGTGTCGGATATCGAAGTCTGCGGGGGCGGCCCACCAGCGGTGTGCGTCGGCCAGGGCTTCCTTTCTCGCTCCCAGACCGTCCACGTAGTCCGCCGCCAGCGTCCGGGCGAGCCCGTCCGAATCTTCACGCTGCAGGGCCTCCATCGAATGGAGCCAAGGCGAGCAAGGGTCTGCTCCTCGACAAGCCAGCACGGGTCCCGCCATGGCGATGACCGGGATCCACCGATGGGAAGGTCGCACCGAACGGAACGCTGCTTCGGACCCCTCAGCCCATGAAGGGGTAGCGCCAATCGGTCGGGGGAACGAAGGTCTCTTTGATGGCTCGGGGGGACACCCAGCGGGTCAGGTTGGCCGAGCTTCCCGCTTTGTCGTTGGTTCCGGAGGCCCGGGACCCACCGAAGGGCTGCTGCCCGACCACCGACCCGGTGGGCTTGTCGTTGATGTAGAAGTTGCCCGCAGCGAATCGCAGCCGCCGGGTCAGGTCCGCCACGACGCGACGGTCTCGGGCGAAGATGCCGCCCGTCAGGGCGTACGAAGTGCCCGACTCGCAAAGCTCTACGGCGGCGTCCACGTCGGAGTCGTCGTACACGAAGACGGTCACCACCGGGCCGAAGATCTCTTCGGTCATCAGCTTGCCTCGCGGGTTCGAGGTTTCGACGACCGTGGGTCGCACGAAGTAACCGGTCCCGGCATCGGCCTCCCCACCTGCCAGGATCGTGTGTTCGGGGTCGGATTTTGCGTGCTGCAGGTAACCGTGGATCTTTTCGAACGCTCGCTGGTCGATCACCGCACCCATGAAGTTCGAAAAGTCCCGAACGTCGCCGACCTTCATTTCGCTGACGGTCGACAGGAGCGGCTCCCGCAACTGGCTCCACACGGACTTGGGAACGTAGACCCGCGAGGCCGCCGAGCACTTTTGTCCTTGGAACTCGAAGGCGCCTCGAACGATGGCAGTGACCAGCGCGTCAACTCCGTCGGTCCAGCTCGGGTGCACGAAGATGAAGTCCTTGCCCCCGGTTTCCCCGACGATTCGAGGATACTGACGATATCGAGAGATGTTCTCTCCGATCGTGCGCCACAGGTGCTGGAAAGTCCGGGTGCTCCCGGTGAAGTGCAGGCCGGCCAGGTGCGGGCTTTGCAGGGCGACGCGCCCGATGGGCTCCGGATCACCGGCAACCAGGTTGATGACTCCGGGCGGAAGCCCGGCCTCTTCGAGTGCATCGACGATGACCTGAGCCGAAAGCATCTGGGTGGGCGCAGGCTTCCAAACCACCGTATTTCCCATCAGGGCGGGGGCTGTGGGTAGGTTTCCGGCGATGGCGGTGAAGTTGAAAGGCGTCACTGCGAACACGAAGCCGTCCAGCGGTCGCAGCTCGAGGCGGTTCCACATGGACGGGGGCGAAAACGGCTGTTCCTGCCCCAACTCGGCCCCGAAATGGACGTTGTACCGCCAGAAGTCACAGAGCTCGCAGACGGCGTCGATCTCCGACTGGTGGGCCGTCTTCGATTGCCCCAGCATGGTGGCGGCGTTGATCCGGTCCCGGTAGGGGCCTGCCACCAAATCGGCCGCTTTCAAGAAGACGGCGGCGCGATCGGTGTAGTCCATCTCGCTCCAATCCGCTCGGGCCCGCTGGGCGGCTTCGATGGCTGCCCCGACGTGCTCGGCGGTGGCGGTGTGGACCCGGCCCACCACCTTGCGGTGATCGTGGGGCATGGTCAGGTCGGTTGGCGCGTGCTCCACCCGTTCGCCGTCGATCCACAGCGGTATCTCGGTGACCGTCTCGGCGGTACGGCTCAAGGTGAGCTCGAGCTGCTGCCGGGGAGGGGTAC
>DAPKRQ010000033.1:0-20323 GCA_031800475.1 Myxococcales bacterium LLY-WYZ-16_1 | reverse complement strand
CAACAGGGCCGCCGAGCCCAACCCCCCCACGCCGACGAGCAGCAGCCGCACCCGAACAAACTGGCCCGGACGCGCCATCCCGCCAACTGAAACCGCCGACCCGTGGTCGGACTCGGCGCCGAGCAGCAAGAGGGTTTGGCGAACCCAGGCCCGATTCGGTACGGCACCGGTCGTGGTCACGACCTCGGGCACCGCCGACTTGCCGCTTCACGGGGGGCGGGTCCCCCGGTGGTTGAGCGCGCGAATGGCCCGCCTCGGTCGGGTGGTGGTCGAAGCGCTCGTCCGCGAGGAAGGCACCGCCGGGGTCTTGGAACGTCTCGCCCACCCGTTCTGGTTTCAGGCCCTGGGCTGCGCCATGGGCATGGACTGGCACTCGTCGGGGATCACGACCTCGGTGCTGGGGGCGCTGAAGGTGGGACTGGCTCCCGTGCAAGAGGAACTGGGCCTGTGGCTCTGCGGGGGACGGGGCAACGCCAGCCGCAAAACGCCGGCGGAGCTTCGGGCCGCTGCGGAGCGCACCGGGGGCGACGGCGAGGCCTGGACCCGCGCGTCGCGCCTGGTCGCCAAGGTCGACAACGCCGCGGTGCAAGACGGGTTTCATCTGTATCTTCACACCTTCTTGGTGGACCGGGCCGGCGCCTGGACCGTGGTCCAGCAGGGCATGCAGTCCCACGGATCTTGGGCCCGTCGCTACCATTGGACCAGCACCGAGCTCCGAAGCTTCGTCGACCAGCCTCACAGCGCGATCCACGGGCTTCCGGTGGAGGTTCCGATCGTGAACCTGACGGCGGCCCCCGCCGCCGAAGCTCGGAGCAGCTGCGTGCAGGTCGTGCAGGAGCTGACCGAACGCGGTCTACGACGGTGGGACGAGTGGGCTCGCCAGGTCCGGCGCTCCCGACCGAGACTTCAGCTGCCCGATCGCCACGAGGTCCGAGCTGGCGACGTGGTTCCTCGCCGCCTGATGGCTGCGGTGGACTTGCAAACAGAGCCTCCCGACGACTTCGAGTCGCTGCTTCTCACTCCCGGACTGGGGCCCCGATCCTTGTCATCGATCGCGATTATCGCGGAGCTCGTCTTCGGGAAGCCTTGCCGCTTCTCCGATCCTGCACGGTTCAGCTATGCCCACGGTGGGAAGGACGGACACCCGTTTCCAGTTCCCACACAGGTCTACGACCGGACAATTCGCGTCTGGCAAGATGCCTTGCGAAAGGCTCGAATCGGTCGAGACGAAAAACTCGAAGCGATTCGCCGACTCGACACTCACCGACGGCAGCTCGAATTCCGTCGTCCCGCACGACGTCTTTCCGAAGTCGAGGTGGTGTTCGAACGGGAGCGCAGGGACTCCGCTGGGTACGGCGGCCGTACGGCACACGGTTTCGCCCCGCCTGCGCAATTGAACTTGCCGAATCTCACAGCAGACTGAGCAGCCCGTAGATCAAAAACCCGAGGACACCGGCGCCCACGACCACGAAGCCCAGCTTCGGAAGGCCGTACTCCGCAGCGTCCTGCCCCAGCTGGTCGACCTCGACCCCGGCTTCTCCGTCCCAGGTGCTCTCCCCCCGCGAAGGGTCCAGCTCGTCGCGGGGTGCGGCCGATATTTCTTCGACCGGAACGAAGCGGGCCGGTCGCGGCGCCAGATTGCCCCGGGCTCGACTGGCGTGCCCCTGGACCATGGCGGCCTCGGGTCGACGCCGGGACAGCACGGTCGCGTCCAGCACCGGATCTTCGGTCTCGGACCTCGGCCGGGGATCCAGCGCCATCATCACCGTCTGCTCCTCGTCCTCGTCGTCGTCGAAAACGCCCGCCGCGGTCACGGAGGGATCCCGCTGCACCGAAGACGGGTCGTCCGCTGGAGGCTGCACGCGGGTCTCGGCGTCGTCCAAGCTCTCGACCGGAGTGGTTCGCAAAGGATTCGTCGAGATCTGGGTAGGACGGCTGTCGGTGTCGGTCGAAACCCATGTTTCGGACGCCGTCGAGTCCACGAAGCCGATCCGAGGCTCTTCGAAACCGACCCGAGCCCCCCGCCGGGCCGACCGATCCGCGTCCAGCGCCTCCCGCAGCGCCCGGGCATCGAACTGCATGGTTCCTTCGACCGGAAGCTCCCCACGACCGAACACGGAGCGCTGCTTTTTGCGCGAGGTCGCGATGATCACGGACTCGTCGACCCGCTCCACGAACCCGGCCAGATCCGGAACGGAGGGGGGTGAAAAGTCTGCGGTCGGATATAGGTAGCGCAGATAGCGCGTCAGAGCTCGGGCATGGTCCCGGGGCTCGAGCAGTCGCTCGCAGAAAGACCGCATCTTGTGGGCGCTCGAAAATCGCTGATGGGGCTTGGTGGCTACTGCAGTCATGATCAGGTCGTCGATCTCGGAGGGAAGCGACGGAATCACGCTGCGAGGCCTGCGGTGGGACGGATTCAACACCCGGTTCCAAAGCGTTGCCTGATCTTGCTCGTCGACGAGGCGATCGCCGGTGAACACCTCGAACAGCATGACCCCTGCACTGTACAGATCGGCACGACCATCCAGGTCTTCGTGTCGAGCTTGTTCCGGGCTCATGTAACCGTACTTGCCGACCGCCAAAGCCCCTTGAGTACGGGACGGAAGCAGCTCGGAGCGAGCGAGCCCGAAGTCGATGAGCCTCACGCTGCCGTCGAAGCCCACCAGGACGTTCTGGGGTGAAACATCCCGGTGCACCAGCTTCATGTACCGGCCTCGTTCGTCGGTGAGCTCATGGACGTGCTGAAGACCTGCCAGCAGTTGCGTCGCCACGTACAGCCCGAGCTGCGTGGGCATCGGCTCACCCCGTTCGTAAGCCCGATCGAGCACGTCGCCCAGGTCTCGACCGTGCACGTATTCCATCGCGATGTAGTAGTCGTCCCCGACCTTTCCACAGTCGAACACCCGGATGATGTTGGGGTGATCGATGCGCACCATAATCTTGGCCTCGTCGGTGAAGCGGCCGACGAATTCTCGTTCGCCATGCAAGTCGGTGCGAATGGTCTTGATGACGCAGTGCTGATGGACCCCTTTGGCAACGGCCATGAAGACTTCGCCCATGCCGCCTCGCGACAAACTCCGTTCGAGTACATAGCGGCCGAAAGGCCGGGGAAATCCGACTGCCGGGGTCACGACCGCACCCCGGGCTTGGAGGATCGCCGCCTCTGCTGCACGCGTTGCAGTAGTTGGCGCAAGCTATCGAAGCGAAAGGGTTTCAACAGGAATGCA
The DNA here is from genome assembly GCA_031800475.1 of Myxococcales bacterium LLY-WYZ-16_1. GTDB lineage: Bacteria > Myxococcota > Kuafuiibacteriia > Kuafuiibacteriales > Kuafuiibacteriaceae > Kuafuiihalomonas > Kuafuiihalomonas phototrophica. Next base: position 17,096 of record DAPKRQ010000033.1, on the reverse strand, counting down.
TCGACGCTCTCCTTTCGCTCGTCGCCCTGTTCCATCGACCCTTCCCGTCCCGTCATGACGGCGATCGCGGCGTCCGTCTGGGTCCGGCGGGTCGTCGACACCACCGCCCACCCGTCACAATCCGGGATCTCCAGGTCGGTGAGCACCAAGTCGAACTGCGCCTGAGCCAGGGTCTCGACCGCCTCGCCACCTCGGCCCACGCCGGTCACGACGAACCCCTCGCTTTGAAGGAGCTCGTTCAAGACGGAGCGAATCGCGCCGTCATCTTCCACGACCAAGACGCGCAAGCGTGGTTGACCGGCATCGACCAGCTCGGGAAGCGGGGTGGCTTCGGCGAACTCCAGGTCGACCGTCTCGCCGTCTGCTCGTTCCCGAACGGGCAACTCCACGCGAAAGCGAGTCCCGCGATGGGGAACGGACCTCACGTCGATGCGCCCGCCATGATGTTGAACGATTTCGGAGGAAACCGACAGTCCCAGACCGGTGCCGCCCTTACCCTTGGTGGTGAAGAATGGGTCGAAGATCCGCTTGGCTACCGCAGGCTCCATTCCCATGCCCTCGTCCTCGACGTCGATGAACACGCCGCTGCAGTCGACCTCGGTTCCGGTCTCCACCCGGAGTCGGCCACCTCGTGGCATGGAATCGAGTGCGTTGTGGATCAGGTTGACCAACACCTCTCGAAGTTCGGACGGGCGACCGAACGTGGCCTCGACCTCTCCCAGATCGAGCTGGAGATCCACATCGGCTCGTTCGTGAAGACGGGTCGCACACATCTCGACGGCATCCCGCACCAGCGCATTGATCCGGATGGGAGTCATGGACGTGTCGGACCGGTCCTGGGCAAATTCTCGAATTCGACCGACGGTCCGGGCCCCGTCGGCCGCCGCCTTCTCGATGACGCGCACGGACTCGACCAGCTTCGGCTCTTCGGGGAGCGAGGCCTTCAGCATCTGGGCTCGACCCGAAATGGACGCCAGGATGTTGTTGAAGTCATGGGCCACGCCCGCAGCCATCTCACCCAAAACCCGAAGCTTTTCGTACAAGCCCAGTTTGTCCTGCATGTCCCGCAACCGGCCGTACGCCGCGTCGAGTTCCTGGAAGATGCGGGCGTTCTTCAAGGCGACACCCATGTGCGCCGCAAGATCCTCGAGGAGGGCCAGATCCGAACGGCGATGTCGGTCTCGGGGGAGCGCGCCCACTGCCAACACCCCCACGCCATCCCCGTCTGCGCAGACTGGGACCACGGTGAAACGCAGCTTTGGATTCAGCAGGTCCGGGTGCTGCCCGTGGCCCGGCAGCAGACAAGCTGGAGCTCGGGACTCGAGAACCACGGAAAACGGCTCCGACGGCCGAACGACGATGGGGGTCTCGGCCTCCACGCGGGCCCTTCCGTCGGAGCTCGGCCGGTCGACGACCCGCACGGAAAAAGACCGCTGGTCCGCTCGCAGCATCGCCAAAACGGCACGCTCGAAGGGAACCAAATCCACCAACCGTTCTCCCACGACCCGGAACACCCCTTCCACGTCCAAAGACGATCCGATGGCCCGGGCCAGGTCGGACAGGATCTTGGAGCGTTCGGCAGAAGCTTCGGCCGCCGCGTGCAAGTGAAGCTGCCGGAACGCGAGCGCGAGTTGGCGGGCCACACCCGCGGCCACCGAGATGTCGCGGGTAGGAAGACCTTGCGGATTTCGGGACAAGAGAATCAGCCGGCCGTCGTCGGATGCCGGACCCCTCAGCGGAAGAACCAGCCGTCGCACGAATCCTTCGCTCGCGCCCCAGTCGCCGGCTTGCAGGGTCGATAGGGACAGATCGTCTTCGCCCAGACCGAGTTCGAACGCACAGCCCCGGTCGTCGAACAACCCTCCGTCGGTAGCGAACTCCGGCGGGACTGCCTCGGCCAGGACGTGGCCATCTTCTGCAGTCGTGACGAGCGCGGCACAGTCGACTTCCAGCGTGGCCACGAGGCGCTGGCACACCCAGTGGGCCAAGTCAGCCGGATCGCGGGACTCGACCGCGCTTTCGGCCAGCTCGAGAAGGATCGAAAGCTCTCGGTTCTTGCGAACCAACTCGCCCTCGTGCTGCCGGCGCAAAGTTACGTCCTGCAGGATTCCCAGGACGCACGAGATGCCCTGGACCCGCAGGTCGCTGACCGCCACCTCCACGTCGAACTGGCGTCCACAACTGTGCACGGCCCGGAATTCGTAGCGCGAAGCTCCGGTTCCCCGCTGCGCCATGGCTCGGCGCCGCTGGCGCAAGATCCTCCGGCTTTCGGGAGCCACCAGGCTCCACACGTCGAATTTCGGATCACACAGCTCGGATCGAGCCCTCCCGAACAAGCGACTGAACGCCGGATTGACCCACCGAAAGCCGTGGTCGCCCAGGACATATATCGCCGCGCTGGAGGCTGCGAGCCCCTCGAGGAGGGCCGAGTCCCGAATCTCGACGGACCCGCCCTCTTCGGCTTCGTGCGTCGCTCCGTCCGGTCGCACCGCGGGCTGGGCCGCCCCATGCCCCGGATCGGTGGCCGGCTCGTCTTCGGCCCAATCTTGCTCGACCGAGCGTTCGACGAGAAGGCGCACCAACCGCTCCGACCCCGGAACGCGGGGAACAAAGTGTCGAGCGCCTGCCGTCAGTGCGGATTCGGCGACATCGGGTTGGGCTGGGTCCCCCCACCAGATGACGGGAACTCCCCGCTGCACCAACGGCGCGATGTGGTTCGGAACGGCCACCGAGCCGGGAGTCACGACCACGCCGTGCACCGCTTGTCGTTTGAGATGATGCAGTGCAGCCTCCACGGAGGGCCGGGGCTCCACGGCCCAATCGCTGTCGGCGAGCGCTCTTCCCCGCTCCGACAGCGGTGCCTCCAAGAGCAGCAGGGTGCGTCGCATGAGCCCGGTTGCCTCAATTGACCAAAAGCGACGGGGTCGCCACGGAAAAGAGGTAGTTGCTCGTGTTCTCCGGGTCCAGATCCCGGGTCAGACCATCGATGGGAATGCGACGTGCATCCCGGCCCTCGCCGGTGGCTCGAAAGAACACCAACGAAGGGTCCCGTCCGTCGGTAAAGGTCGCGAGTCCATCGAACACCATGATCGAGGTCCGGTCGGTGAACCGATTCGACACCGACGCCGACAGGGGCCAGGGCTGAAAGAAGGCGTCGTTGGGCCGGTCACGAACCGGAATGACCGTGCTATCGTCCACCGTGGTTCGAATGGCTTCTTTTTGATCGATCGCTGTTCCTCCGCGCAGAGGAAAGCGCACTTGCTGTTGGCTCAGAATCAGGTCGTCGGGCCACGTGAGGTGAAAGCCCCAGCAGCGAACCCGAACCTCGCCCGACACGAATTCCTCGTCTCGAGGGCACACGAGCTCGCCCTGGAGCAGCTCGTGATCGAAACGCCGCAGGTTGTAGAACTCGGGAAAGGCCTGCGCATCGAACTGCACTTCGGCCCAGATGAGCTCGCTGGAACCGGGCTCCGGCGAAAAGGCCGGCGCCAGCTGCACCAGCCCCTCCTGTCGATTGAGCTCCCGCACCGCACCCCCATCGGTGGTGGCGAGCATGATCGTGCTCTCGAAGAAACCACTCGGCAGGGGACGATCCAGGTGTTCTCGCACCCAAGCCACCCACTCGCCGTCGGACGAGAGGGCCGGGAACGAGTCCACCTTGTCGTCGCCGCGGGTATCGCTGATCCGGCGAACGTCGCCGTCCGGAGCCACGTAGAAGATCCCGTCTTCGGCTCGGGCGAAGACGAGCCCGAATCCGCGGTCGGACGCGGCGGGCATCCAGTCGTCTCCCCCGCCCGACGTGAGGCGCACGGGCCCTTGGCGGCCGTCGAGGCTGACCCAGAACAGATCGTAGCCGGCTGCGCCCGGCACCGCCCGAGATGCGAACACCATCCCCGGCGGCAGGTCCCCAGGAGGCAGCAGGAACTGCACGTCTCCCAAGTCCTCGGGACCGCAGGCCGTCACAGCCCCTGCGAGCAGGACCCATCCGGGAGCCAGGCGGCGCATCGGTCCGGACTCTAACAAAGGCCGCAGTCCCGTACAGGTGGGGGCGAAGAGCGCGGGCGCACCGCCTGTCGCCGAATTTCGTGGCCCGGGCCCTGCAAAGACCCTCGCGAAACGGCGATTCGGGGGCTCTCGGGCCCGACGAACCGCGGAAGCGGCACGAATGGGGCCGCGGTCGAGCAAGTCCTGCACGGACAACCTGCAGAACCTGCTCAACCGAGGCCCCCTGAACGGATCGACAGGAGGAACCGATGAGCATCGAATGGATTCGCGCCCTGCAGGGCAACTTGTTTGCCCGAATGACCGGCCTGGCAGGCCCCGGGCAAGCCCCGGGCGCAGGACCGGGGTTCGTGACGCCCCCGGGTCCGGCGCGGCTGCCCGGCTTCGTGGGAGCGGACCGCTGGGACAGCGGGCCCGAGGGCACGGTCCGTGCCCTGCGGCAACAGATCGAAGCCCACAGCCTTCGGGGTGGGGTGGCTCGGGTAGGGGGCGTGAGGCCTTCGGCGCCCGTGGCGGCGCCTCCGACGACCCCTTCTCAGCAGGCGGACCAGGTGATCGCCGCCGAGCGGGCTCGCACCGAAAGAGAGAAGTACACCTTCTCGCCCGAGCTTCAGAAGAAGGCCGACGCCTGGAACGAAAAGGTCGACGAGCACAATCGAAAGATCGAGCGGAAAGCCTCGAAGGTGGAGCGCGAGCTCGCCGAGGTGCAGAGCGATCCGAACCTTTCGACAGAAGAGCGGGCAAAAAAGACGAAAGAGCTTCGAAAGAAGCTTCGCAAAATCCGCAAGGAACTCAAGCCGCGCCTCGATCTGGCGACCCTCACCCGTGAAGTCGACCAGGTCATGAACGACCCGAATCTCTGTGAAGACCAAAAGAAGGAAGAGGTCGAAAAGATTCGCAAGAAGTACGGGCTGCCGAAGAAGGCCAACCCCTTCAACGGCGGCATCGGCATGAACAACCTGGTCACCGACCGACTCGGCGAGATCTACGAACGAAGCGAAAAGCGCCTGGATGAGGCCGCCGACAAACACAAGTCCCAGCTGAAGCGACAGCTCCGAGACATCGAACGGACCTGCGGCAAGAACAGCCCGCAGGCGATCCGCATGCGGGCCGAGCTGAAAGCCGTCGACCAGAAGTACGACAAGGAGCAAGACCGGCTGAAGAACCTGGCCGACGCGTACAAAGACCTGTACCCGGGCTTCAACCTGTTCCGGGCCATCGGAAAGTTCTTCGAGGCCATCGGCAAGGTCTTGGACTTCCTGATGCCCCTCGTGAAGCTGATTCCGGGCATCGGGCAGATCGCGGGCGCCGTTTGGGGCGGCATCAAGGCCGTGGGCAGCATCGTCAGCGGCAATGTCATGGGTGCCTTTTCCGCCCTGGCGGGCGTGGTGCCGGTCGTGGGCGACGCCATCGGCGCCGTCGGCGGTGCGGTATCGAGCGCCGTCGACAGCGTGGTCGGCGGCGTGAAATCGGCGCTCGGATCGGCCTGGGGCACCATCGAAAAGGCCGTGGGTTACGTGGACCGGGGCGTGCGCTTCGCCACCAGCGTAGCCCGGGGCGACGTCGTCGGGGCGGTGGGCTCCGCCGCGGGCATCGCCGGGGCGGCCGAGCTCGATGGGGTCCTGCCCGAGGGCGTGGGCCAGGTCGCTCGGCACGCGACCCGGGCGACCCGGGCTGGGGAGCGATTCGCCGCCGGCGACATCGCCGGCGGCCTGAGCGGCGCGGCCGGCGTGGCGAGTTCCGCCTTCGGCGTCGACGTGGCGGCGGCGATCCCGGGCCCCCTGGTGGACGCGGCCCAGCACGGAGCCCGAGCCGTGCAGGCCGGAGCCGCGTTCGCTCGAAACGATGTGGCCGCCGGGCTCTCGGCCTCGATCGGCTACGTGGACGGAGCCCTCGTCCGGTCGTGGGTCCCGGCGGTGCCCGAGTCCCTGCGCGAAGCGACCCCTTACCTGAGCGAGGCCGCCCAGGTCGGCACGCACTTCGCCCGGGGCGACGTGGCCGGCGGGGTCGCCCACGGCCTTCGGGTCTCCGGTGCCGCAGACTGGGCCCGAGGCCAGGTGTCGGCGGCTGCGGCCGGCTTGGAGCTTCCGCCCGCCTGGAGCCACGGGCTGAAATCGGTCGAGCGGCTGCCCGAGCCCTGGCATGGGACCCATCACGTGCCGGTTCCATTTCAGGCGTCCCTGGACCTGGGCTTCGTCCCGCCGCTGATCGGCACCGCCGGCGAGTCCGCCGACGCCCTCACCCAGCGCCTGTTCGCCGAGCTCTACGGGGCGGGCCCTCGCCCATCTTGACGCGCACCGCGACCGTTGACCGGGATGGGCGGTGGGCCCGATACCGGGCGTCATGGCCGACGACCTGTTGCTCGCCATCGATCAAGGCACCACCGGCACCACCGTCCTGGTCCTGGACCGAGACCTGCGGGTGCAGGCTCGAACGACCCGGGAGTTTCGCCAGATATATCCCCGAGCCGGCTGGGTAGAGCACGACCTGGAAGACCTGTGGGCGTCGGTCACGGGCGGGGTCCAGGACGTGTTGGCGCAGATCGACCCGAAGCGGATTCGGGCCATCGGCATCACCAACCAGCGGGAGACCGTGGGACTGTGGGATCGGCAGACCACCGAGGCGCCCCACCCCGCCATCGTGTGGCAGTGCCGCCGGACCGCAGCCCGATGCCAAAAGCTCCGAGAGGCCGGCCACGCCGACCGGATCCGCGATCTCACCGGTTTGGTGGTGGACCCGTACTTCTCGGGGACGAAGGCCGAGTGGCTCTTGGAGCACGTGCCCGAAGCCCACACCCGGGCCGAAGCGGGCGATTGGGTTCTGGGCACCGTCGACTCGTTCCTGGTCCACCGGCTCACGGGGCAGGTGGTCACCGACGTGACCAACGCGAGCCGCACGATGCTCTTCGACATCCATCGGATGGAATGGAGCTCGGAGCTTCTCCATCTGCTGTCGGTGCCGAAGGCAGCCTTGGCCGAAGTCCGCTCGAGCTCGGAAGTTTACGGCACCACCCGAAACGTGCCCGGTTTGCCCGACGGGATTCCGGTGGCGGGCCTCGCGGGCGACCAGCACGCCGCCCTGTTTGGGCAAGCCTGCTTTCAGCCAGGGGACGTCAAGTGCACCTACGGCACGGGAGCGTTCATTCTGATTCACACCGGCACCGAGCCGGTGGCATCGCAGCACCAACTGCTGACCACCCTGGCCTGGCAACTCGGGCCCGACGCCGCCCCGGCCTACGCCCTCGAGGGCAGCGTCTTCGTGGCGGGGGCTGCGGTCCAGTGGCTGCGGGATGGCCTCGGCATCATCGAAGGCTCGGACGCCATCGAGCCGTTGGCGCGTTCGGTGCCCGACGCCGGAGACCTGGTGTTCGTGCCGGCTCTGACCGGCCTCGGCGCCCCCCACTGGCGGGCCGATGCCCGGGGGGTCATTCGAGGCATCACCCGCGACACCACGAAAGCCCACCTGGCCCGGGCGACCCTGGAAGGCATCGCCTTGCAGGTGCACGACGTCATGGAAGCCATGAAGAAGGACGTGGCCCGCTCGAACCCGATCCGAGTCGACGGGGGCGCGGCGGCCGACGACCTTCTGTTGGAGATCCAGGCCGAGCTGGCTCAGCAGTCGGTGATCCGTCCAGACAACGTGGAGACCACGGCGGCGGGGGCGGCCTGCTTGGCGGGTTTGGCCACTGGCGCCTTCGACGACTTGGAGGCGATCCGGGCCGCGGTTCGGACCGAGCGCACCTTCGCGCCCGGAGCCACCGAGATCGACCGCCACGCGCTGCTGGCCAAGTGGCGAGCCGCGTTGGACGCATGCTGACCGGCACAAAGCCCGCCGGGACCGCGCGGACCCATCTGGGACGGGGTGCCTGGGTGGATTATGCCCCTGCCTGGCTGTCCGAAAGCGAACAGACTCGGGTGCACCAGGCCCTGGTCGAGGAGTTGTCTTGGGAGGGGCGGGCGATCCAGGTGATGGGCAAGTCGGTGCTCCAGCCCCGGCTGATCGCCTGGTCCGGGGGGGTGCCATACCGCTATTCCGGCCAGACCTTGGAGCCTCGGCCGTGGACGAAGACCCTGGCTGAACTCCTCGAGCGGGTCGTCGTCGAAACTGGCGTGCCCTACAACCATGTTCTTTTGAACCGATACCGAGACGGTCGAGACCACATGGGAATGCACGCCGACGACGAAAGAGAGCTCGGCCGGTGCCCCACGATCGCTGCGCTGTCGCTGGGCGTCGCCCGGCGGTTCGTGCTGCAGCCCAAGCATCGGGGTATGCGTCCCAAGCGGCACGACGTGTGGCTCGAACCCGGAAGCTTGTTGGTCATGGGCGGAAACATTCAGCACCGATGGCGGCACGGGGTGCCGAAGCAGGTCGATCTGGGCGAAGAGCGCATCAATGTAACCTTCCGTTTCTTGGTCAGCGGCCCCCGAAAGCCCACGAAGCCTTCCGTTTGACGGGAACGAAAGAACCAGAGGGGCTTCAAAAGCGAAGCGCCAGGACGATCTCGGGAGTTAGAAAAAAACAGGGTCCGTCGCGGCCATTTCCACGACAGTCGAGCAGTCGTTCGAACGAAAGCCCGCCGGCGATCCAGACGAGCCGCCGGTTGATCCAAGCGGCACCCGCCCGAGCGCCGATCACGTTCGAGTCCGGTAAACCTTCCACGAAAACCCGGCGGTACACGAGCCCGGCATAGGGATGCACCACGGGCACGCGATAGAAGAAATAGCGAAGGCCCGGCGAGACCTGGGCGGCGAAGGGCTCGTCGAGGAGAAAGACCGAGCCGTCGACGCCCAGCTCGAGTCCATCCAAGAGAAACACACCGATCCCGGCGCCGACGCGCAAGTAGGTGGCGTCGAAGGTACTTCCGGTTCCCACCACCCCCGACACCCGAAGGTGCGCCTGCCGAAAGGGTTGCGGACACGGCATGGAAGCTTCCGTCTCCACCTGAGGCGAAGCCGCCCAGAGCCACAGGGTGAGCCACGGCATGGCCGAACGACACCCGAAACGGCGCGATCGGTCCAGGTTGGGCCGATGAAGGAATTTCGCGCCGGCCGCCGCTTGCCCCAGCGGTCGATCCCCGTTCATCTGAACGGCGCGCTGCGGCGGCGGCACCCATCCCGGCACCCCTCATGAGCCATCCGACCTGGGAACAGTTGTGGGCGCTGCGAAGCGCGGGCGAGGATCCTCCGCCTCACCTGGAAGAGTGCCCCCGTTGCCGGGCCCGGTGGGAGCAGCTGGAGAGCTTCCGCCGCTTGTTTTCCGACATGGGACAGCGGGCGCCCGACGAACTGTCGGCCCGGCGCATGGAACACGCCCTGATGGCTGCCGTGACGAAGGAGGACCGGCCGCCCGAGGGTACGGGCCGCCCACTTCGTCCCATGGCGGCCCGGAGCTTCGCAGACCGGGTCCGCCGGCGGACGATCCGCGCAGCTCCGTGGGTCGCCGCGTCTTTTGGGCTCGGACTGGCCGCCGCCTGGGCCGGCTGGGCGGCCCGAGGGCCCTCCCCGGGGGCGTCGACCCTCGAGCCGGCCGACGGGCGCCGGGCCGACTTCCGGCAGGCGGCCGTCGCCCCGACGGAACGGCCGGCCGAGGCTCGGTCGAGCGGGTCTGCTCCTCGCGCCGGTCTCGGTGGGGATGGAGACGGACATCGGCTCGAACCTCCAGGCCCCAGGCCTTCCGACCTTTCGGCCTCCGGCGAGCCCCGGTCCGACCGCAAAGCTCGACCCCCGCCCCGCCGGGTGGCGGCCGCCCAAGGCCCGGCCGGCCTCGGCAGCGCCCCCGCTTCCGCCGCGCCGCAGTCCGCGCTGCGCCCGAAGCGGCGCGCCCGCACCCTCCAGGCGCGCGACCGGTCCCGGGGTTTTGCGGAGGGTCACCGCAGAGCGGGAAAAACGCCGTCCTTGGGGGCACCCGGCGCAAACCCGCATCGGCGGTCGCACGAACCCGAACAGGGCGGGCACGGATCCGAAGGGGGCGTTCATGGTCGGGTCGAGCCCGCCGAACGGACCGAAGCGGCCGGTCGAACCCGCGACGCGGGAGCAAGTCCCGCCCGCCACGACGCGGTTCACCGGGAGTCGTCTGGCGGGGAGACCGTGGTCCGCCGACTGCCGCAACGAGATCCCTTCCTCGCCGCGCTCCGGAGGGCGGAGCGGGTCTACGGCCGGGATCGGAACCCGAAAGCGGCGCTTCGGGCCCTCGCAGACGCCCGGGAGCTGGCCCAAACCCAGGTGCAGCGGCTCGAGGTCGAGCGTCTGGCCTGCGACATCCACGTGGCCCGCCACGAGGTCGAAAAGGCCTTGGCTTCCTGCGGTGCAGACACGGCCCACCCCCATCCGGAACGCCGGCGTCTGGCCCACTTCGTCCTCGGAAACCTGTATCGGCAGGAAATGGGCGACTGCGCCCGCGCCATCGCGGAGTACGACCAGGCCCTGGTCTTCGGCCAACCGAGCCTCTACACGGCCGAAGCCATGCGGCATCGGGCCGCCTGCGCCATCGAGCTGGGGCGGTTGGAGCAAGCCGAGGCCGATCTTTGGGCCTTGGAGCAGCGCCCCTCGCTGCTGTCCGACCGACAGGCAGTCCGCCGGCTCCGCCGACGGCTCGAAGACGCCCGCAGCGACTGAACCGGTCCGGTCCACCGCGCACCGAGCGAAACCCTCGGCAGTTCCTGCACCCTGCGAGGACCGAGGCAGGAAACCGTTCCAAGCAGGCCCGGCCTTCGGTAGGGTCGGGGCATGCGCGCAGCGTACTGGCTGGCCGCTTTCGCCCTGACGGGCTGCAGCGCCGAGCTGGGCCGAGAGGTCGACCGCATGCCGGACGACCCGGAGCCTTTGCCCTCGCCGGACGGACCCGAGGCACCGGCGGTTCCGGAGCGCACCGGAGCTCCGGCGCCCCTCCGGCTTTTGACCCGGGCCGAGTACGCCAACACGGTCGAAGACCTGCTGGGCCCCGAGCGCGTGTCGGCGGTCGGCGCCGTGGCCCTGATTCCGGCGGAAAACGAGGCTCTCGGCTTGGACAACATCGCCGATGCCCACCTGGCCAGCGCCGCCCACGTGGACGGGTATCGGGCCGCAGCGGTCCGGCTGGCGGCGGCCGCGATGGAAGGTGGCCTGGTCGACTGCGATTCGGACGCCACCGACGCATGCGGGCAGCGGTTCATTCGCACTTTCGGGCGCCGGGTTTTCCGCCGGCCTTTGACCGAGGCCGAGTTTCGCGTCTTCGACGACTTGCGGCTGAGAGTGACGACCCGGGCCGGGTTCGACGTGGCCATGGAGGCTGTGGTTCAGGCCTTCTTGCAGTCGCCTCAGTTTTTGTATCGGGTGGAATTCGACGGCACCTGGACCGGCGACACCGTGCGCCTCGACGGACACGTCTTGGCAAGTCGATTGTCTTACCTGCTGTGGGCGAGCGCTCCCGACGAGGCCCTGCTGGACGCGGCCGAAACCGGGCGACTCGACACCGCCGACGGTATCGAAACCGAAGCGCGCCGCTTGCTCGCCGACCCGCGGGCCCACCGCGGTGCCGAAAACTTCTACCGCCAGCTCCTGGGCTCCCAGGGCTTCGACACCATGAACAAGGATCCCGATGCGTACCCGGGCTTCGAGCCGGCGCTGGCTCTAGACCTTCGGCGGTCCCTGCATTCGTTCATGGACCATGTGATCTTCGAGGCCGGAGCCAACGCCCTGTTCGCGTCGGACCAGATATGGACCACGCCCCGCTTGTCGGAGCTGTACGGCCTTCCTCAGCCGGCCGAACCCTTCGGGCCGGTGCGCGCCGACCCGAACCGCCGGCGCGGACTGCTGACCCAACCGGGCTTGATGGCACTGCTCGGCAAACCCGACGGCTCGGCGCCGATCCTCCGGGGCGTGTTCGTGCTGGAGCGCATGTTCTGCCGCACGCCACCCCCGCCCCCGCCGGACGCACCGACGGTGGCGCCCGATCCGGACCCAAACGCCACCACCCGGGAGCGCTTTGCCCAGCACACCGAAGACGAGGCCTGTCGCTCGTGCCACCAGTACATCGATCCGGTGGGCTTCGCCTTCGAGCACTACGACGGCATCGGTCGATGGCGGGACTTCGAGCGGGATCAGCCCATCGACGCCAGCGGCGCCATCACCTTGACCCGCGACCCGAACCTGGCCGGACCGGTGCAGGACGGCGTGGAACTGTCGGCCCGGCTGGTCGAAGCCCCGGAGATCCGAGACTGCATCGCGACCCAGTGGTTTCGGTACGGCATGGGCCGGGCGGAGGTGATGACCGACCGGGGGGCCCTGGAGCGAATGGGCCAGGTGCTCCAAGACACCGGAAGCTTTCGCGAGATGCTGGTGGCGATGGTGCGGTCCGAGCCGTTCCGGAGCCGCCGCTGGACCGAGGAGGATTCGGCCCGATGAACGCGCGGCGTCACTTTCTCAAAGCATTGGGCGGAGCGGCCCTGGTGCCATTCGTGCCGTCTTGGACCGGGGCCCGTGCCACCTGGGGACCCCGTTCCGCCCGGGCTGCTGGCGGCCCCAAGCGCATGATCTTCATGTACGCACCGAACGGGGTTCCTCCGGCCACCTGGTGGCCGCAGTCCACCGGCGGCGACCGATTCAATCTCGGACCGGCCCAAGCGCCACTCGCCCCCCACAAAGACGACCTGTTGGTGCTGCGAGGCTTGAACTTCGCGGCCCGCGGTCCCGGTGGGCCCCATGCCCGAGGGGTCGGCACCGCCTTGACCGGCACCCGCCTGCAGGAAGGCTCGATGCCCTCCAACGACGGCCGGCTCGCCGGTTGGGCCGACGGCCCGTCCCTCGACCAGCATTTGGCGCAGCGCCTGAATCCAAAGACGCCGTTCGCGAGCCTGCAGGTGGGAGTCCGGGCGGACCAACATCGGGCCACCAACATGAGCCGCCTGAACTACAGCGCGGCCGGTCGGGCGATTCCTCCCATCAGCGACCCACTGACCCTCTGGAAGCAGCTCTTCCCCGAAGCCGGTGAGCCGCGGACCGGTGAAGAGTTTCAAGGAACGGTTCTCGACGCGGTGAAGGCTCAGTTCGATGTGCTGAAGGGCTCCGTCTCTTCGGAAGATCGCCAGCGACTCGAAGCCCACCTTGCCCACGTGGAGCAGATTCAAAACCGGATCGAATCTCTCCCGGGAGGTGGAGGGAGCTCGAGCTGCGGCGCCCCTCTGGCGCCGAACGTGGCCGACGTGAACGGAGATGGCGATCCGGACCCGGACCACGACGAAACCATGCGCAGCGTGGCCGAGCTTCAGCTGGACCTGCTGGTGCTGGCCTTGGCGTGCGATCGGACCCGGATAGCGACCTACCAATACACCAATGCTTGGGCCCGGATGACCTATCCATGGCTGGGTAGTCCCCGAACGAACCACGATCTGTCCCACGCCGGCGACAGCAACCAGGTTGCCCAAGAGGCGTGGACGTCCGTGGCGACCTACCACATGGAGCTTCTGGCGAGGCTCATCGCTTCGCTCAAAGCGGTCCCAGACGGCGACGGTAGCTTGTTCGACTCCACCGCCATCGTATGGTTCAGCGAGGTGGCCGTGGGCAACACCCACACCCACCAAAACATGCCGTACGTGATCGCCGGTGATCTGGGCGGCACCTTCCGCACAGGCCGCTACGTGGACGCAGGCGAGCGCTTTCACAACGACTTGCTGGTCACGCTCATGAACGGCATGGGCGTGGACGGATCGGCCTTCGGCGATCCAGATCTGTGCACGGGCCCGATCAGCGAACTGCTCGCCTGACCCCACGGGGCGAGCCCCTCTTTCGCGACCCCTGACCGGAAGGGCGGGTCGAGGCCGGCGCATGATCGTACAGGCGAAGCCACAGCCCGCCCGTCACGCTCCCGTCGGAGCGCGGGTCATGGGAGCGGCTGAACGTCAGGGCGGCCTGGCTCGCGTACGTGGCCTCGACCCGGGCTGAAACCGCCAGCAGCAGCCACCGGGTGGGCGCCGCGTACACGGTCCACTCCGCTCGGCCCTCCACGAACTGGTCTGGCCCCCGACCGATCCGCGGTCGCCAGGCCCCCGACAGGACGAAGCGTCCCCAGCTGTCGGCGGTCGCGGTGAACCGGGTCGAGAGGTGGCCGCGGACCATGGTCTGGTCTCCCTCCCCCGGCCGAGGCGCCGAGACGCGGCCCGGATCCACCCAGTCCAACGACGCCCCCAACTTCACCAGCCCGTGAAGGGCCTGCACGCGCTCGGTCCGACCGGTTCCGAGCAGGTTGAATACCAGGTCGGCCTCGGCCCATCGAAAGGCCAGGTGCCGATCCGCTGGACGAATGGCCGCGTCGACCAAGGTGAGCGAGTAGCCGAACCACTCTCGGCCGGCGCAGGCCCCGCCCGCCTCCGAACCCTCGGGACGCTCCAGACATTCGAGATAGTCCGGCGAACCCGGATCACACGGAGTCGACACCGCAAGCTCCTCGAGGAGCGGCCACACGAACCGAAGGCCACGGTCCGGATCTCGGCACAGGTACTGCACATCCAGGTCGAACAGACTCCCGGCGAAGATCCACCGGCCCGGTCCCGCCCCGACCAGGTGACGCAGCTGCAGATCTCCGAGCGACGCGCGACTTGCTGCCAGCCCCGCCCGAAGCACGGTCCAGCCCAGACCGAAGCCTCCCAGGGTCGGACGATCGGCGGCTGCCCGCACCAAGGGCGCCACCGAAACCGGAGAGAAAAGCGGCAAGAAACCGAAGCCCCCTCGGCTCAGGTCGACGGCGGACTGGAGCAGGAAAGCTTCATCAGACGGTGGGGCGGAAGACTCGGGCTCCGCCCGTGCCAACCCCGGAGCGACCGCGACCCACGCCAGGACGAGACCCATACTCCACTCGAGAGAATATCTTTCGCCCTCGCCGGCCATCGATCTCGGTTCAGGGCGCCGTATGCGAAGCTTCGTTGAACTCATTGCTGAACATGCCGGCGTGCGGGCCCAAAATCCGCCGGATCTGTCGCTTCCACTGGGATAGGCGCGGGTAGCGCCGAGCATCGAAGACGGCCCGGCCTCCGCTCGCCTGCCCCCAATGGGGTCGGGCCGTGGCGGCAGTCTCGTGGCTCAGCAATCGCTCGATGAAGTTGACGTTGGCGATCGGCATGGCCCCGGTCGGTCTTCTCTCCCCGACCCGCTGGATCGGCGACAGCTCCACGTGGGCGAAGCGGACCGCGTCCGGATTCGGGTCCCACTGCATCCCGAGAAATGCAGAAGTGCCTCGACTGAAACGAAGCGAAATCATGCCGAGATACGGGTCTCCGTCTTCCACGCTCTGCTGAACGAGCTCTACGGCCCGATCCAAAAAGCGCACGTAGTCTGCGGTATTTCCATCGGAACGTAGATCCTCTCTCCAAACGAGCTCATGTGAAAAGACCCGCTGGCTGGTGGGTACGCCCGTATCGATGAGCTTCGCGTAGTCGTGCCAGATCCACCGGCCGTTGCGGCGACTTTCGCTTCCGTGGACCCGGCTTCCTTCCACCAGCAGGCGCAACGCCTTGGAAAGCTGCGGTCGACTCCGACCGGCTCGCTTTGCGAAGGCCACGATGTCCACGGGGCCCCGGCGCAGGTCTCGGTCCTCTCGAAAGCCCGACCAGCCCTCGGTGCGGATCACCAAGAACGCCCGAGGCGGGCGGGCGTAGGCGTCGATCATGACCTCCAAGGCCCGATAGGTTCCGAGGGGACCGTCCCATGGGTCCTCGCCCGGGGGCGCGTCGAACTGGCTTGCCGAAATCAGGGCCTGCCGAACCGTGGCCCAGTCGGCGATCTTCACCCGCTCGTTGAGGACGCCGCCCCAACGGGCCTTCACCAGGGCGCCCGCCAGGACGCCCCCGGCCCCCACGGCCACCGCTGCCGCGGCGAGGGCCGCGTCGCTGCGAACGAGTTCCACGTCGTTCGTGCCGCACAGGGCATGACGGGCCGCCTCGTCTCGGGTCACCCGAAAGCGGGCGGGCTCGATGAAGACGTCTCGGTCTCCCGCCAAGACGTGCAGGGCCACGACGGAATCGGGCAGGGGCCCCTCGTCAAAGGCGGCGCCATGGGTGCTGGTGGAGACGGCGCCGAGGACCCGCTGGCCGGTGGAGCCTCCGAGCACGTAGGGCGCCATGTTCCGTCGAGCCAGGGCCCGGACCATGGCGTGGATGCGCGTTCCGGGCAGCACCCACGCAAACCCCGTGCAGCCCGCCCCATCGAAGACGTCGGGGTGAAGAAGTCGCCCCAGGGCGTCGCGGGCTCCCTTTCGCGTCACCCGAACATCCCGGATTCGGTGCCCCACCCGCCGTGGATGGACCAGGAGCTCCCGAGACACGATGCAATCGGAAAAGGAGTACAGCGAGCCGACGGTCCGAACCCGCTGCCCCGACCGCACCGCCTCGGTCACCACGTCCCGGAGGGCCGCCACGTCTTCCAGGTCGTCCACCACCCGCTGCGGCCGAAAGCGGAGCGTGTGGGCCCAGTTTCCGACGGAGACCACGGGGCTTTCTTCGGAGAGTGGGCCCGGATGCGCAACTTTGTGGCTCGACCCGGGTTTCGACCCGCGTGCCCGCCTTTCGTCGAAGCTCTGGACCGACGCCTTGGATCCTCGCCGGAGCCCTGGCGGGGTGTGGAGGAGCTCCGAAGATGGGCCTCGGCACCGACGCTGGCTCCCTCCCCGGCCGCGACGCCGGCCCGTCGACACGTGCCGACAGCGGTCGGCCCGACGCCGCCGGAGGCCCAGACGGGGGCGCCGCCGACGGGGGCCCATCGCCTCGATGTCCCGTGGATGGGGCGCCCGAACCCGGTCGCGTCGTCACCGAAGCCGGGGCGGTGCAGGGGGTGAACCTGGGCGCAGCCGGCTGGGTGTACCGCGGCATCCCATACGCGGCACCGCCCACCGGCCCACGCCGATGGCGCCCCCCCGAGCCGCCGGACTGCTTCGACGGGGTGTGGCCCGCCGACAGCTTCTCTTCGGAATGCCTGCAGTACGGCCCGGACGGCCAGGTCGCGGGCGACGAAGACTGCCTGGGACTGAATCTGTGGACTCCGGTCGGAGAGCCCGACGGAACCCTTCGGCCCGTCCTGTTTTGGATCCACGGCGGGGGTCACGAGCAGGGCGGGGGCGGCCGGCCGATC
>DAPKRQ010000032.1:0-30049 GCA_031800475.1 Myxococcales bacterium LLY-WYZ-16_1 | reverse complement strand
GCCGAGCGGGGGCCATCCGGCGGCTGCGCGGGGGACGCCGAGCGCGGGCCACCAGGCGGCGCGAGGGACGCCGAGCGGGGGCCATCCGGCGGCTGCGCGGGGGACGCCGAGCGGGGGCCATCCGAACGCCCACGCCCCGTCTGGACCGGGGCGGTCGGTCGAGCATCGGGCCCGGATGTCCGCGGAGCCCGGTGCGTCCTCGACGCCATCGGTCGTGGACGGGACGCCCGCTCGTCCGCGGTCGGGCGTGGCGCAAGGGTCGTGGAGGGCCGGCGAGCCGTCCACGGCAGAGCCGTCCTCCGCAGGGGCGTCTTCCAGCGCAGAGACGCTCGGGTCTTCTACCCAATGTCCGGCGTGTCGCAGCTCGGTAGGCGCCGCGCAGGTGTTCTGCGATGCGTGTGGATTTCGGGTCCGGACCCGTCGAAAAAGAGCGGAACAACCCGATCGGATCCGCTGTCTCGAATGCGGGCACCGAGAGCCTTCGCGCCGGGCGTCCTGTGGCAATTGCGGGATGCGGTTCCGCCGTTGACCCCTAATTCGCGCAGGAGTACCGGCGCAGCGTGCTGTCCCACCGACACCGTCTCCGCGTGATCTATGGAGACACGGATCGGATGGGGATCGTCTACTACGCCAATCACTTTCGGTACTTCGAAGCCGGTCGGAACGAGCTCCTTCGAAAAGCCGGCATCTCCTACCGGGAAATGGAGACGCAAGGTGCCCTGCTTCCCGTGGCGGAAGCCACGGCCCGCTACCGAAACCCCGCCCACTACGACGACGAGTTGGAGCTCGAAACATGGATCGAGCAGATCGGTACCAGCAGCCTGAGGATCCGCTATCGGTTGACCCGCCCCTCGGATGGGGTGCTGATTGCCACCGGCGAGACCCGGCACGCCTGCGTGGATCGGGACGGCCGAATTCGTCGCATGCCCGCCGAGATCAAGGAGAAGCTGAGCGCCCATGGTCATGACGCGTGAGCCGGCGGAGGAGCGAAATCTCGCCCTCGACGCGGTGCGGGTCACCGAATCGGCGGCGATCGCTTCAGCCCGGTGGATGGGACTCGGAGACCTGCACGGGGCCAGCGACTCGGCCACCCGCGCCATGCGGGCGGCGTTCGACAGCTTGGAGATCGCGGGCAACGTGGTGATCGGCGAGGGCGAGCAGGAAGAAGCTCCCCTACTGTACGTGGGCGAGAAGGTGGGTCGTTGGCAGGGGGACGACCCGCGCATCGACGTGGCGGTCGACCCGCTGGAAGGCGTGCGCATGTGCGCCCTCGGTCAGCCCAACGCTTTGTCGGTCCTGGCCATGACCCGCCGCGGGCACTTCTTGAAGGCACCCGACATGTACATGGACAAGATCGCGGTAGGGCCGGCGGGGAAGGGCGCCGTCGACATCACCCAGTCCGCGACCTGGAATCTGCATGCGGTGGCCGACGCCAAGGGGGTTTACGTACAGGATCTGACCGTCTGCGTGCTCGACAGGCCTCGGCACGAGGGTCTGATTCGCGAAATTCGCGAGGCGGGGGCACGCATCAAGCTGATTCCTGACGGAGACGTGGCGGCTGCCATCGCCACCTGTCGGGAAGAAGAGAGCGGCATCGATCTGCTCATGGGTACCGGGGGCGCCCCCGAAGGGGTGATGGCGGCGGCGGCCCTGCGGTGCGTGGGGGGCGACATGGTCGGGCGGCTTCGGCCCCGCAGCCAGGACGAGATGGAGCGTGCGGTCCGGGCAGGCATCGACAGCCCCGGCGACTATCTGAAGCTCGACGACCTGGTGAGCGGAGAAATCCTGTTTGCCGCCACCGGCATCACCGACGGCGATCTGCTCAAGGGAGTCCGCTTTCGCCGCGGCGGGGCCGTCACCCAGTCCTGTGTGATGCGGAGCAAGACCCGCACCCTTCGACTGGTGGAAGCCCACCACCGGTTCGACCAGCGGCCCAATTTCGGCGAGCTGTGAGAACGGACCGCCGCTTTCGTGCTGCAATCGACCGGGGTCGACCGGCCGGATCCGGTCTAGGGTGAGTTTCGGGGCGCTGGTCGGTGGCGGTCAGCGTCGACCTGGGGACACCGGCCTGCTAGTGCAAGCCAGGAGCCATGCTGGACATCACGCACATCCACGCTCGCGAGATTTTGGATAGCCGGGGAAACCCGACGGTCGAAGTCGAGGTACGGTTGTCGTCGGGCGCCTTGGGCCGGGCGGCGGTGCCGTCGGGGGCGTCTACGGGGGCTTACGAAGCCCTGGAGCTCCGAGACGGCGACGGCCAGCGTTACCTGGGAAAGGGTGTGCTGAAGGCGGTCGATGCGGTGAACGAGCAGATCGCCCCGGCTCTTTTGGGGTACGACGCTTCGGACCCCTACGACATCGACGCAACTCTGCTTTCGCTCGACGGGACCGACAACAAGAGCACCTTGGGTGCCAACGCCATCCTCGGTGTGAGCTTGGCTTCGGCCCGCGCGGCGGCCCAGGCCTACGAGCTGCCCCTGTATCGCTACTTGGGAGGGGTCAACGCGCGACGCTTGCCGGTACCCTTGATGAACGTGATCAACGGCGGAGCCCACGCCGACAATGCCCTGGACGTGCAGGAGTTCATGCTGGTTCCGAAGGGTGCGGACACGTTTTCAGAGGGCCTTCGGTGGGGCGTCGAGACCTTTCATCACCTGAAGAAGTTGCTGAACGAAAAGAAGCTTTCCACGGCGGTCGGTGACGAGGGTGGGTTCGCTCCGAATCTTCCGAGTAACCGCGCGGCTTTGGAGCTTTTGACCGCGGCCATCGAGAGCGCAGGATACCGACCCGGAGAGGATGTGGCGGTCGCCTTGGACGTGGCCGCCACCGAACTGTACCACGACGGCAAGTATCAGCTTCCCTCCGAGCAACGGGTGCTTGATGCGCGCGAGATGACCGACTATCTGGCGGAGTTGGTTCGCGACTTTCCGATCGTTTCGATCGAAGACGCGCTTGCCGAGGACGACTGGGAAGGCTGGAAGCACCTGACCGAGCGGATGGGCAAAGAAGTCCAGCTCGTCGGCGACGACCTGTTCGTCACCAACGTGCGGCGCGTGGAGCGAGGAATCCGGGAAGGCATCGCCAACGCCGTTCTAGTCAAAGTAAATCAGATCGGAACGCTGACCGAGACGCTGGATACCATGGCGCTCGGCGGTGCCCACGGCTTCTCCATGGTGGTGAGTCACCGCTCCGGCGAGACTGAAGACACGACCATTGCGGACTTGGCAGTCGGCACCTCGGCGCCCCAGATCAAGACCGGGTCCGCTTCTCGTTCGGATCGACTGGCAAAATACAACCAGCTGTTGCGCATCGAAGAGGAGCTGGGCCCGTCGGCCCGGTATGCGGGAGCGGATGTGTTCGGGCGCTGAGGACGGCGAGGTCGGCCGGCAGGGGCTGCCGGCGAATCGGACACGTCGAGACCGAGGCATCGGGCTCGGCGGGGTCATCGGGACGGCCTTGCTGGTCGGTCTCTCGATGCTGTCGGCATCTTGCGTCGACAACTCGGGCCATTACATGTTCGGCATCCGCCCCGACCCGGTCATTCGCATCGACGACGGCTGGAAGGTGAAGGCGGGGGACGACCCTCGATGGGCCCGCCCCGATTTCGACGACGGGGACTGGAAGCGTGTCGAGGTCTCGTTCGGAAGACAGGCGCTCGTGTCCGATGAAGACGGCATCGTCTGGTTTCGCACCGAAGTGGAGGTGCCAAAGGCCTGGACGGGGCATGATCTGGGATTGTTCGTGGCCCACGTGGGGTCCGTCGAGTTGTTCATCGACGGACGGAAGGTCCTGACCGAAGGCGACGTCGACGGAGTGGACTCCGCGGTGTCTTTCCGAGCCAGAGACTTCGTTCGGATTCGCTTCAACCGAAATGGGAGACACCTGCTGGCGGCGCGCTACGCTTCTGCCGGGATGGAGTACTTCAAGGCGGTGGGTGTTCCCGTGGGATTCGTGGTCGGAATCGGGCCCGAGCCCGCGGTGGTCGATCGCATGCGAACCAATCGTCATGCCCACGAGTCGGCGATTTGGTTTTTCGGAGCGGCGGTGGCCTCTGCCGTTCTACATCTGTTCTTGTTTCACTTTCGGCGCAAGGCGATCGAACATCTGTATTTCGCGTTATGCGTTCTGGTCGTTGGGTCCATCGCGATCAGCAATCGGGCCGTCTATTTTTCCGAAACCGGTTTCGAGCTCACGGTCTTCACGACCTTCTTTCGGGTATCGATTCTTTGGTGTGGATACTTTTTCATTCGCTTCGTGCGCTCGCTTCTGTATCCGGACGCTCCGATTCCCCGAAATCGTATCTACTCGTTGCTGCTGGGGGCCGCAACGCTGGTCGCTCCGTGGATCCCGATGCAGGTGTGCTTCTTGATTTCGCTGGTCCCCCTCGGAGATGGCCTTTGGGCTTTGGCTTCGGCGGTGCGAGGAGGTCGGCCGAATGCCGTACCCTTGGCGTGGGCCGGTGCGTTGGGCGGAGGGGCGGGATTTATTCAAATGCTGCCCAATACGGTGGGACTGACCTTTGAAGCTCCCATCTTCATCTATGGATTCGTCGGAACCTTGGTCGTCGTGTCGGGTCTGCTGGCCAAGAACTACGCGAAGACCCACGAGGACCTGGAGGAACAGGTGGAGCTGGCCCTCACCCAGCAGCGGCGCGCTCAAGAAGAAGAACTCGCTCGCCGAAGCCTGGAGGCACGAAACACCCAACAGGCGCTCCAGCTGGAAGAGGCTGCCAAGCGGGAGGAAGTCCTTTTGCAACTCGAGGCCGCCAACCGGGAGCTTCGGGCCACCCAGGCCCAGTTGGTCCAGTCCGGAAAGATGGCTGCCCTGGGGCAGCTGGTGGCGGGGGTCGCCCACGAGATCAACACGCCCGTGGGGGCCATCGCTTCGATGCACCAGTCTCTGTCCCTGGGGCTGCAGCGGCTGGAGGCGGCGCTCGCAGCCCACCCGGAGTGGCTTCAGACCGAGCCGAAACTGCAGAAGACCAAGGACGTGTTGGAGGAGGCGACCCGGGTTATCGGGAGCGGCTCGGAGCGCGTCGGCACCATCGTGCGCCGGCTCCGAAGCTTCGCTCGGCTCGACGAAGCCGAGTTCAAGGTGGCCGATCTCAATGAGGGGATTCGCGATAGCGTGATCATGGCGCGGCACAAAAACAAGCACGCCGTGATCGAGGAAGACTTGGGAGAACTGCCGCCCGTTCCCTGTCACCCCAGCCAGCTGAACCAGGTCTTCTTGAACCTATTGGTCAACGCGCTCCAGGCCCTGGACAAGCCCGATGGACGGGTGGTCGTGCGGAGCCGCCACCTTCCGTCGGATCACGTTCAGGTCGAGATCGAGGACAACGGCTGCGGGATCCCCGAAGAGCATTTGGACAAGATCTTCGACCCCGGCTTCACCACCAAGGGGGTTCAGGTAGGCACCGGCCTGGGCCTCTCTATCAGCTACCAGATCGTGGCGGAGCACCACGGCCGCGTCGACGTGAAGAGTCGGCAGGGGGAGGGGACGACCTTCACGGTGACCCTGCCGATCCCGAAGGTGGAAGACGCGTCCCAGGACGGCGCTCCGGGAGTCGCCTCGTCGACCGTTGGATGAGCGCGGCGTCCTGCGCCTCGAGACGTGGCTCCGGTCGGCTGGGTTCAGCCCAGTCCGGGCAGCGCGTCACGGGTCAATCTGCGTTCTCTTCCGAGGCCTGCGGGTCGGCGCCGTTCTTTTCGCCGGAGTTGGTCTCGCCGCCGGCCTTTGGTGCGGCCGCCTCGGCACCGGTGGAGGACCCGGTCTCGGCATCGCCCTGCCTCGAGCCTTCCGCCTCGCCTGCGCCGGCGCTAGCCCCTACACCGGGGGCGGACTCGCCACCAGCCGCCTTCTTTGCGGCGGCTTCGCTTGTGCCGGCTGCCGCCTTTTCGCCGGAGCCGCTCTCGCCGCCGCTGCCGGCCTTTGTTGCAGACGCCTCGCCGCCGGTCTCCGCGCCGCCGGTCTCCGTGCCGCCGGTCTCCGCGCCGCCGGTCTCCGCGCTGCCGGTCTCCGCGCTGCCGGTCTCCGCGCTGCCGGTCTCCGCGCTGCCGGTCTCCGCACCGCCGGTCTCCGCGCCGCCGGTCTCCGTGCCGTCGGTCTCCGTGCCGTCGGTCTCCGTGCTGCCGGTCTCCGTGCCGCCGGTCTCCGTGCCGCCGGTCTCCGCGCCGCCGGTCTCCGTGCCGCCGGTCTCCGTGCCGTCGGTCTCCGCGCTGCCGGTCTCCGCACCGCCGGTCTCCGTGCCGTCGGTCTCCGCGCCGTCGGTCTCCGTGCCGCCGGTCTCCGCGCTGTCGGTCTCCCCGCCGTCGGTCTCCGTGCCGCCGGTCTCCGTGCCGCCGGTGTTTGCGTCTTCGCCCAGGGTGGCCTCCGGTTCATCTTCCCCGGTGGCGTCGGCGCGGCGATCCTCCGATTCTGCGGTGCCTTCGGATTCCGCGGGCTCCGCCTCCTCCGCCTCCTCGGGTTCCTCGGGTTCCTCGGGTTCCGGCAGCAGGTCCTCCAAGGTCGTCTTCAACAGCGGTTTCAGAGACGAGGCGTTCACCGTGACCACGTACTCCCGGTCCGAGGCCTTCACGTACCGGCGACCGCCCTCGGCCTCGGCACCCACCTCGAGGACCCGGGTCTCGACGGTCTTTGGGGGTGTTCCGGCGATGGTGGAGCTCCCGACGGTCAGGGTCGCGGTCACCACCGGACGGTCCAGCCCGAACTCCGGCGAGATGGTGCGGGACACGGGCTCTTGCAGGTTCACCGTACGGACCGCTCGCAGGACCTCGTCGACTTCGGTCGAGTCCAACTCCTCGGCGGTGCCCAGAGCCGCCCACGCGTCGGTGGCGGGGTCTCGCTCCAGTCGAAACGAGCCGTTTTCGTTGTCGACCGCCACGGTCCACAGGTCGGACTCGGGAATCTCGACATAGCTGCGGTCCACCCAGTTCCACGCTCGAGCGGCCAAGTCGCTCGTTCCAAAGTCGTTGACCAGGTAGACGTCGTCTTCTCCAGCCAGTCGAATGTGGGTATTTTTGAACGAAGGTGCGGTCCCCAGGTAAAAGACGAGCTCGTCTTCACCGGCGGTCACCGTGACCTTTCGTTGAAAGCTCTCTTCGCTCACCTCGAGCTTGTCGTGATAGCGGGAACTGCTCAGCACCCGGTTGCGGCTTCGAAGCTCCGACAGCTTTTCCACCGCCTCCTCGACGGCGTCCGATTTGGCGGGAAAGTCGTCGGCGGAAGCCAGGACCCAGTCGTTGCCCGACCGCTTCAAGGTGACGGCCTCGTCGCCTTGGCCCTGGATTTGTAGCCTCGAGACCCGCTCCGGCTCCACCGACACCAACACCCGGGTTTGGACATCCAGGTCCGACGAGCCCTGGGTCAGACCGATTCCGAGCAAGATGAACGCCTGCAGAACCAGCAGGCCCAGCAAGGTCCGGTTGGTGTTGTTCACGACTGTGCCTCCGCGCTCGGTACCGCGCCCGCGGGCGGGGCGGTTTTCGTTCCGTCCAAAGCGATGGGCTTCATCCGGCGTCGTCGTCCGTAGGTGACCGCCACCAAAAGGCCCAGTGCCACGATCACGATGCCGTAGTTCACGTACTCGTAGACCGCCCGCTCCGACGGTTCCAGGGGCTTCAAGGTGCGGGCGAATGTGCCGCCGCTTCGGATCGACAACAGCTCCGTGTCCGCCACGCCCCAGTCCACCAGGTTCTGCACCAGCTGCAGGCCTGTGCTGGCCTGACGGCTGAGTTGGAAGGCCAAGTCGTTGAGCACGGCGGTGGAACCCACCACCGCGAGTCGGGTGGTGTCCGGCGATTGCACCAACACCTCGCTGTCGATGGGCGCCTCCTTACCGTCGAACGCCGACGTGAAGGACCCCGTCACCAGGGCCGCCAGCGGCCGCCGCTTGCGTTCTTCACCCACCGTAAACCCGTTCTCGGGATGGGTCTCGAAGTCCGGCTGCACGTCGGTGCGGGTGGTTGTCCACGAATCGGGAGAGCTTTCGATCAGCGTCACCACTTCCCGCGGTGAAGCCTCGTCCCCGTCCTCCCCGGACTTCTCCTCGACGATGACCGGAGACGCGAAGGGCAGGGTCAGGGCCGGAAGGCCCGCGGTCACGACCGAGTCGCCCAGGGAGCCGGGCCGCACGTCGACGAAGAAGGGGTAGCTGACGTTTCGGACCTCCCGCACCGTGAAACCGCCCAGGTCCCGCTGCACCGGCACAGGGATCCCCTCGTTTTGCAGATCCATCACCAGCTCGTCCCGCACGGTGATTCCGTAGGCGTCGAGGAGCTCCGACAGCCCGCTCGAGACCTTTTCGACCTGAAGATTCCCCCCGAAGCCAGCCTTCATGTGGAAGGGGTTGCTGAACAGGAGCACCGTGCCACCGCGCATGAGGAACTGGTCGATGGCGAAGCGCTGCTTGGCGCCGAAGTCCTTCGGCGCGTAGACCAGCAGCACGTCGACGTTCGAGGGGACCCGCCCCTCGGTCAGATCCACTTCCTCGACCTCGGTGTTCTCGGACAGGGCCTGACTCAACGCCCGGGTCAGGTCGCGTTGCTGCTGCTGCTGCAACTGGGGCGGGAGCTGTGGGTTCGGCGGCTGCACTTCGGGCTTGGACAGGCCGACAGTGGTCAAAAAGCCCGGGGCGGCCCGCTTCAGCGACTCGAGAATGCTCTCCTTCAGCTCTGCCTTGGTGATGCCTTCCGGAGATGGAACCACTCGTTCCATTCGATCGCCCACCCGCAGCAGCATGTGCAGATAAAAGGTCGTCTCGTCGAGAAGGGACACTTGGTACGGGCGAAGGCCGTACTTTTGAGCCAGGCTCTCGCGGGACTCGTAGGCCCCGGGCTCGTCGGGGTTCACGATGCGATACTCGAACTCGTCTCCCGCCTGCTCCTGAAGTTCCTGGGCCACGGCCTCGATGGTCTCGACCGCGTCGGCGAAGTTTTCGGGAAGGGTGTCCGGCGTGACGAATGCCATCAGCTCGGCGGGTTCCTCCAGCTTGGAGAAGATCGCTTCGGTGGATTCGAACCCGAACGCCACCTTCTTGATGGTGCGGGTCATGTCGTACTCCAGGTTTCGAAGCTTCACCTCGATGTTGCTCGGATTGGTTCCCGAGATCTCGATCAGGTCGTCGAAGTTCAAGACCTCGAACTCGTCGCCGTACTTCACCAAGATGCTGAAGTAGGAGTTCACGACGGCCTGATCGAGGCGGCTCGCGACCCGGAAGGGAAAGCTCTCGATGCCGTAGAGCTGTCGAGCCTCCTTTTCGAGCTCTTCGTCCTCTCGCGGGTCCACGTAGTCGGTCTCGACCCGGGCTCCACCGAGCTCGCCGTACTCTTCGATCATGTCTCGAATGCGCGGGACCATGGGCGCCAGGAGCGGATGGGTCTTCTCCGAGAAGTAGCCCCGGATCAGGAGAGGTTCGTCCAGCTGCCGAAGAAGCCGCTTGGTCACGTTGCTGATGCTGTATTCACCTCGCTCGGTCAGGTCCACTCGAGCGAATCCAAGTCCGGAAAGCATCACGTTGAACGCGAACACGTTGGCCGCGGCCAGGACTGGGACCAAGATGGCGTTTTGGCGTTTGCCGACGGTCCGCGACCCCGAGCTGAAGCCCTTGGCCCGCAGACTGAGGACGTTCAGGGACAAAAAGACGACAATCAAGCTCAGGTAGTACACGAGGTCCCGCAGATCCAAGACGCCGCGGGTGATGCTGTCGAACCGGCTGCCGGTGCCCAAGGCTGCCAGGATCTCAGCGCCTTCGTTGCCGACTGCCTGAGTCAGGACATCGGATCCGAGCAGGTAGAGCAGCGAGCAGACCACCACGCTGAGGATCAGGGATACGATCTGGTTTTCGGTTTGGGAGCTGATCCACAGGCCGATGGCCAAGTAGGCGCCAGCCAGCAGAATGCTGGCGACGTAGCCGCCGATCACCGGGCCCCAGTCGATGTCGCCCAAGAACGAGACCGTGATCGGGACGCCGAAGGTCAAGACCAAGGCCACCCCCACCAGGCCCAAGGACGCGAGGAACTTGCCGAGCACCAGCTGGTACGCCTTCACCGGCAAGGTCAGCAGGATCTCGAGGGTTCCGGCCCGCTGTTCTTCGCTCCACAGCCGCATGGTCAGGGCCGAACACAGGAACAACAGAAGCAGGGGAAACCACGCGAAGAGCGGCCGAACGTCGGCGATGTTTCGGGCGAAGAACTGCTCCACCCAAAAGAAGGTGAAGAGGGTCACGAACAAGAAGGTGCCCAGGAAGATCAGGGCGATCGGGGACAGGAAATAGGCGCGCAGTTCTTTGCGCGCCACGGACAACACGTGACTCACGCGGCGGCTCCTTTCTCGGCCAGCTCACGGAACACCGACTCCAGGGTTCGGGAATCGGGACGAAGCTCCGCGAGGCGCCAGTCCTCTTTGCGGGCCAAATCGAAGATCATCGGACACAGCTCTTGGTCCTTTTCGGCCACCACCCGGTAGCGGCGAAAGCCGTCCGACTTGCCGATTTCTTCCACCGAGCGCACGCCCTTCAGGGTGGACAGGCCTGCCTTGGCGTCCTTGTCCACCGCCACCACCGCGTTCGACGTGCTGGTCAGCTCGTCGAGCTTCGCGTCTGCCTGCAGTTCGCCGTCCATGACGATGATCGCCCGGTGGCAGGTGGCTTCGACCTCCGGGAGAATGTGGGTCGACACGATGATGGTCGAATGCTGCGCCAAGCGCTGAATCAGCGCTCGGATCTCCAGGATCTGGTTCGGGTCCAGACCGTTGGTCGGCTCGTCGAGGATCAGGACCTCGGGCTTGTGCAAGATGGCCTGAGCCAGTCCGACCCGCTGCCGGAAGCCCTTCGACAGAGCCCCGATCGGCTTCGTCAGGTGGTTTTGCAGGCCGGTGCCGAAGATCGCGTCCGACAAGAGCTTTCGGTCGTTGGGGACTCCCCGGAGCTCGGCCATCATCAGCAGGTATTCCTGCACGGCCATGTCCGGATACAGCGGGGCGTTCTCCGGCAGGTAACCGAGGCGCTGCTGCACCTCGAGAGGCTCTTCCACCACGTCGTGCCCGGCGATGCGGGCGGTACCCTCGGAAGGCTGCAGATAGCCCGCCAGGATCTTCATGGTGGTGGTCTTTCCGGCTCCGTTGGGACCCAAAAGACCGATGATCTCACCCTTTTCGACCTGAAACGACACGCCGGACAGGGCTCGGACGGGGCCGTAGTTCTTGGCCAGGCCCTCCACTTCGATGATTGCCACGTATTTTTCCTCCGGTTGCTCGGCAGTTGCTCGGGCGGAGCCCGGAAATCGCGCTCCCTTCTAATCACCTCACGGAATGCGTCAAACGCTTTTCCGGATCGGTGGGCTCGGCGGGAGGCGCGAGTCTTTTCCCAGCCCGGGACAAATGAAGTAGATTGCTCCGCGTGACCTCGATCTGGCGGCTGCGACTGGAAGTGCGGTCCGGGCCGGACGCGGGCAAGGCGATCGCCGTCGACCGGGATGTGGTGGTGGTCGGCAAGCGCCCCGACTGTGACCTGGTGCTCGAGGACCCGACCATCAGCCGGCGGCATCTGCGGATTCGGCGGGTCGATGGGGCGTGGCTCCTGACGGACCTGGAATCGACCAACGGGACCCGCGTGGGAGGCGTGCGGGTCCAAGAGGCCCGGATCGACGCGGGCACCGTGTTCAAGGCCGGGCAGGTGGAGATCGCCTTCGTACCCGCCCGCGAAGACATCGACGTGGTGCCCTGGGAGGAGGACCGATTCGGACCCCTGATCGGGCGCTCGGCCGCCATGCGCAGTCTGTTCGGGCTTTTGGCGCGGGTGGCGCCCACGGATGCCACGGTGCTGCTGCAGGGAGAGACCGGTACCGGAAAGGGGGCCGTGGCCCGAGCCATCCATCAGGCGTCCCGGCGGGCCGATCGGTCCTACATGGTGGTGGACTGCGGAAGCGTGCAGCGTCAACTGGTCGAGTCGGAGCTGTTCGGACACGAAAAAGGGGCCTTTTCCGGCGCCTACCAACAGCGCATCGGGGCCTTCGAGACGGCGGATCAGGGCACGGTCTTCATCGACGAGCTGGCAGAGCTGGAGCTGGACCTGCAGCCCAAGCTTTTGCGGGTCCTCGACGCCCGCGAGGTCCG
The DNA here is from genome assembly GCA_031800475.1 of Myxococcales bacterium LLY-WYZ-16_1. Taxonomy (GTDB): domain Bacteria; phylum Myxococcota; class Kuafuiibacteriia; order Kuafuiibacteriales; family Kuafuiibacteriaceae; genus Kuafuiihalomonas; species Kuafuiihalomonas phototrophica. The sequence goes on along the minus strand of DAPKRQ010000032.1, from coordinate 17,938 downwards.
CCGGATCGGGGGCTCCAAGCCCCTGCCGGTGGACCTGCGGGTCATCGCGGCCACCCGGCGGGATCTGGAGCGAGAAGTGGAGCGGGGTGCCTTTCGCGAGGATCTGTTCTTTCGGCTGTCGGTGGTGACCGTGACCATCCCGCCCTTGCGAGAGCGGGCCGAAGACATTCCGCTGCTGGCCGAGCATTTTCTCGCGGAGGCCAGCCAGAGCCGGGGTGTGCCGGTGCCGCGGCTCGACGCCCGGACCTTGGACCACCTGACCAGCCACGATTGGCCAGGCAACGTGCGGGAGCTCAGGAACACGATCGAGCGGGCGGTCCTTCTGTCCGCCGTCCGGCCTGGTTCGGCGCTGCTGGTCGACGGGCTGTCCGAGCCGTCAGCCGGAGGCGGTCCCGCCAGCGGTGCCCGGGAACCGGCCGAGGCCTTCGATCCGAGCCTTTCGTTTCAGCAGCAAAAAGAACGGTACATCGAAGCCCGCGAGAAGGCGTATGTTCGCTGGATCCTGAACCAGCACGACGGCAACATCAGCGCCGCCGCGCGAGCAGCCAAGATGGATCGAAAATATCTGCACCGGTTGGCGAAAAAGCACGAACTCCACTGAAGGGAAAAAGATCTCCGTATCAGGGGGTCATCGGATCGCCGGTGGGCATGCAGAGCTCTCGCCAAGCCTCGAGAGGGCGGGTGTCCCTTCGAAGCACCGTGCCGTCTGCCCCTACCACGAACGCCACGTTCGCGTCGTCGGCCATCCACACGCCACGCAGGTCTCGGTCGGTCGGAACTTCCTCGACCCGCCACCGGCCGTCGAAGCGGGCCACGAAACCACGCCACCCGACGATCATCAGATTGTTGCCGTTGCGGCCGTCGATGTCCTGAATGAACTCCACCGGCAGCTCGTCGGCGCCGCGGTTTCTCACGACGGCCCAGGTTCCCCCATCGAAGCGAAGAACCAGGGAGTCTAGTCCGACGGCGAACACGTTGTTCGGGTTCGGACCCCACACCGCCCGCAGGGGATTGGGGATCGTGGTGTCGACGATCTCCCAATCCACGGGGCCGCCTCGCGAGCGATAGGCCGCCCCCGCCGAGCCGACGGCGAAATAGGTGTCGCCGTTCCGGGTCCAAGTACCATGCAGCGTGCCCCGGGGTTCGATGAACTCGTTGCTGAAGGTGCCTCGGACCCGCAGCGCCTGCCGATCCCAGGCCGAACCGTCCCAGATGAAGAGGGTTCCGGTGTCGCCCACGACCAGGGCTTCCATTTCGTCATCGACCGCGAGCGAAAAGAGATCCGCAGTCACCGTGGCGGTGCCCGGTGCCCGGGGCGCATCCACCCAGACCCCCTCTGGGCTGCGCTCCAAGATGGTGCCCCGCCAGCCCGCGGCCCACACCGGGCCCGGAACGAAGGTCGGGTCCATCGGGTCGAAGTCGTTCGGGAGCGGAACGCCGCCGACCGTGGTCAAGGGCAGGGTGGCCGTGCGGGTGGTCTCGACCGGTTCCTCAGTCCACTCGACGCCGTCATAGTGCAGGACGGTCCCGTTCCAGCCCACGGCGAACACGTCGTCGGAGCGCCGGCCCCACACGCCGAGGAGGGCCTCGTCGGTGGGAACGGACTCTTCGAACCACAGCGGGGGCTGCTGCCGGCATTCGGGCAGGATCCCGGAGCCGTTGCCCCCGTCGTCCCCGCAGGCCGAGGTGGCCAGCGCGAGGGACAAGGCGCCCGCAACACCGAGAATGCTCCGATGGAACATGGTGCGAATCTATGTGCAGCCCGGGTTGCTGTGAAGCTGGGGTCCCGAAACCCCACGACGGACCCCGAAATGGGGGGCGAAGCCCCGGGCCTTCCGCTCGGTGGCCAGCCCCGTCTAACATGCCGGTCGTGTGGCATCGTGCGCTTCGGGCTGGCCTGGGCGGGGCGGTTTTGGCCATCGCTGCCGGGGCCTGCACCGACCGAGATCTGTACGGGCAGCTGGGTCAGGAACCGCGCTTGGCCGACAAGCTGACTTTGGACGGGATCCTGTGCACCGACAATCCAGCCACCCGGCGGTTTCCCGTGCGGATCCTCTTCATCGTCGACGGCTCTGGCATCATGCAGGACACCGCTGCCCGTGGCGACCACGTGCTGGCCATCCAGGATGTGGTGAACAATTTCCTTCCCCTCGCGAACGTCGAGATCGGCGTGATCCGCTACTCCGATCGCCCCGAGTCCCTGATTCAGGAGCCGATGGACCTGGGCTCCAGCGGCTTCACCCGAGACGATGCCCTGGTCGAGGCCGCCGTATCCCAGCTGCGCACCGGGGGCGGCATTCGAGACCTGCCGGAGGCCCTGTCCTTGGCACGCAGCCTCGTGACCGGAGACGCGTTTCAGTCCGACAAAGGGCCCCTTTCCCGGACCCGCTACGTGGTGGTGCACATCACCACCGGGGCCCCGGATCCGGAAGTGGATCCGGTGCGCTGCGATGCCCGCTTCGACCAGCCGCCTCCCGAGTGCGAGCCCGCGTTTTTGAACCTTCAGGTTCGCGAAATGCGAGACGAAGTCCTCGAACTCGGCGCCGCCGAGTTCAACTTTCACACGGTGTTCATCGAGCCGGCCCACGTGGAGGGACGGGTGTGCGACCCGGCCCAAGGGGCCGGCGCCTGCGATCCCGGGCAGATCTGCGTGCAAGTGGGCCAGCTGGCGGATTCCGGCCGGTGTGTGGAACCTTGCGACCCGGCGGCCCCCGCCTGCGTGACCGACGCGAGCCGGCCGGTTTGTGCGACCACCGAGCTGCCGAATGGCACCGATCTCAGCTACTGCGCCCGGGGTGAGCTCAACTGCTTCGACGGCATCGACAACGATGGCGACGGGCAGGCGGTGGACTGTGCGTCGCCCGAGTATCCCTACGACTGCACGGGCCAGAACGGATGCGAGGTCGACTGTCGATCCCAATGCCGCATGGACCGGATCGCAGCGACCCTCTCCTTGGCCACCGGGGGACGATACGATCGCTTTTCGACGCCCGACCAGACGAACATGAGTCGGATCGACTTCGGCAGCTCCCAGCAGCGCTTCGTTTTGAAGGAGTTCATCGTCAACAACCGCAACGTCCTTCCGTCCGAGTCCGGCCTGCGGGTGGACACGGACGGCGACGGGCTGTCGGACCTGGAAGAAGACCGGCTGGGGCTCGATGCGCTGGACCCGGACTCCGACGACGATTTCTATAACGACCGGCTCGAGCAGCTTCTGCGACCCTTGGGCATGGACCCCTTCGCCGTGAACGTGCTGCCCACCTGCGACGACCCGATCGTGGACTCGGACGGAGATGGATTGCGGGACTGCGAGGAAGCGCTGCTCAGTACCGACCCGACCCTGTTCGACACGGACGCCGACGGCTACCCGGACATTCTGGAGTTCCGACTGGGGACCAATCCGATATTCAATGACAACCTGGACGACGCAGATCTGGATGGGGTCGCAAACGGCCAGGAGCTGTCGGCGGCATCGGATCCGCTGGCAAACGATGCCCTGGTTCGGGCGGAGCTGTCGTATCGATACCGGACCACCGACCTGGGGCCAACCCCGGACGATCGGCAATGCTACGACCTTCGGGTCTCGAACATCACCTTGGTCGAGACCCGAGACCAAGGCTTCGGGACCGGTTTCAACAGCGTCGACGTCTTCTTCGGTCAGGTGCCCTTCAGCAATCTGGAAGGCTTCGGCTTGTTCAAGACCGCCACGGTGCGGGTCCAATACATTCCGCCCGACACCCGCGTGCCGGACACGCCGGTGTTGGACCTTCAGGAATCGGACTTCGTCTTCGTCGAGCCTTGAGCTCGCAGTCGCTGCGGCGGGCTGCGGTCAGCGCCCTTGGGCGAGAGCCTTTTCCAGGTCTTGGACGGCGAACGCGAGCTTGCTGTTGTCCGGGTCCAGGGTCAGGGCCCGCTCGTAAGAAGCCTTGGCGGCGTCGAGCTCGGACAGGGCCCGTTGAATCGAGCCCAGCACGGCGAAGGCTTCGCTGCTGCGGGGAGCCACCTCGGTGGCCTTTCGGGCCGCGTCCCGGGCGGCCGTCATGCGCCCGAGCTTGGCCAGGGTGCCGGCCCGGTAGATGTGCGCCTTGCCGAATGTGGCATCGCTTTCGACCGCCCGGTCCAGCTGTTCCAGCGCGGCCGCATACTCCCCCTCTTCATAGAGCAGGCCCCCCAACTCGCTGCGGGCCTCCACGTGGCTCGGGTCCAGCACCAGCACGGTCTCGTAACGCTTCTTTTCGTCGGCCGTGCGTCCCTGGGTCTTTCGAATCCGGGCGATGCGGTAGTGCGCCTCGGCGAACGTCGGATGGCGCTCCAAAGACCGGGTGTACAGGTTCGTGGCGCCCTGCAGGTCTCCCTCTGCCACCAAGATTTCGCCCAGATCCAAGGTCGCCTGCCGGTGGCCGGGTTCGAGCTCCAGGGCCTTGCGAAGGGCCGACTTGGCCTTGTTTCCCTGTTTTTGCCCGGCGTGTACCGAAGCCAAGCTCACCAAAATCTCCGGCGACTCCGGGTCCAGGCGGTGGGCCTGCTCCAACTGCTCGACGGCCTGGCGGTAGCCGTCGACCGTCCCCAGCTCCATGTAGGCCAGGCCCAGCTCTTCTCGGGCCTTCGCGTCGTCGGGCGCCAGGTTGGTGAGCTTCTTCAGATACTCGATGGCTTTTTCGGGCTGCTTTTGGTCCAGATAAGCCCGCGCCATGCGCCGGTAGGTCATGGCGTCCTGGGGCCGGGTATACAGGGCCTTTTTGTACAGCTTCAGCGCCCGGTTGGTTCGACCCCGCTGGTAGTACACCTCGCCCAGATGGAACTGCGCCTCGGGGAGGTCCGGCTTCATCGCCAAAACCTGCTCGAATTCTTTGCCCGCTTCCTCCAGCCGGCCGAGCCGGAAGTACGCCAGACCCAGGTTGAAGCGGGCGTCTACGTACTCGGGGCGCTGTTCGAGGGCGTTCTGGAAGGCCACGATCGCTTCTTCCCGTCGACCCACCCGATCGAGCGCCACGCCCAAGTTGTTGTGAGCCCGGGCGTGGGACGGACGGCTTTCGATGGCCGCCCGATATTCGGAAGCCGCGTCTTCGTAGCGGCGCTGCCGAAAGTAGAGAACGCCCAGGTTGTAGTGGGCGTCGGGCTCTGCGGGGTCGAGCCGGAGAGCCTTGGCCAGGGCCCCGTGGGCTTTGTCGGTCAGTCCGAGATTCGCATAGATCCGACCGAGGGCCACCCACGGCCGGGCGTACTCCGGGTCCAGCTCGGCCGCCTTTTCGTAGTCTGCGATGGCCTGGTCCGTGTCGTCCTGTCGGTCCCGAGCCTCGCCGCGGTTGAAGTACGCCACCGCCAGGTCGGGCTGTCGTGCGATGGCTCGGGTGTACAGGTCGATCGCCGCGTCGTAGTCGCCCGCCTTTCGGTGGGCCAGGCCCAGGTCCAACAGCAGCACCGGGTTGGTCGGCTCCAGCTGGACGGCGCGCTGATACTGCTGAATCGCCAGATCGAGCCGGCCGCTGAGCTCCTGCAGCGACGCGAGCATCCAGATGGTGTCGAAGTCGTTTTGGTTTTTGGCGGACAACTGGCTCAGCAGGGACAGGGCCGCTTCGGCTTCTCCCAGGTGGTAGAGCACCGCCACGAGGCGCTTTTTGGCCTTCTGGTCCGAGGGGTCCTCGGCGATCCGGTCTTGCAGCGTTTGCCGCTCTTTCGCCAGGGCCTCGGGATCGAGTTCGCGCTTGTAGTCCTCGTCGAAGAGGGCCGGTTCGTCGTCCTGAGCCCATGTGGGGCTCGCCGTTGCGAACAGGCACAGGGCCGCCAATGCGGCGCCGAGACGTCGCAGTCCGGGTTTGTTCATGGCTCAGTCGTCCAGCCAGCGGGAGCCATAGGCTCCGCCGCTCGCATCCTGCAGCGCACGCGAGGCCTGGATCCAGGCCTCTTCGCGCTCTCCCAGCTTCACCAAAGCGTCCTCCACGTCTCGGTCCGCCGCTTCGGCTTTGGCCCGATACTTGTCGACTTGGCCTTCGAAATCTTCGAGGTCGATCTTGGAGGCGCCCGGCACGTTGTTTTTTTTGACCAGGCGGGCCTTCGCCAGTTCGAACTGGGCTTCGGCGACCAGAAGGCGTTTGTCTTCGACCTTCAGGCGTTCTCGGGCCCAGTCCAGCCTCGCTTCGAGATAGTCGATCCGAGTGCGCTGGGTCTCCGCTCTCAGAGCTGCCAGCATGGTGCGCTCGTTGTCGCCCTTTCGTTCGAACAGATCTTCATCGCGCTCGGCGACTTCGAGCTTTTCGCGGGCACGTTCGATGTCCACCTTGATCTGCTCGATCTCGTCGAGGACTTGGTACCGCGCGTCGACGGCGATGTTCAGCTCGTTTTCCGCCTCGAACAGGAGCAATCGATTTTCGATCGTCAGCTTTTCGAGAACGCTGCCGTCCACCCGCTTGCGCGGACCCGAGGCGCAAGCCGCCATGACGGCGGCGATCCCGGCGACGACGGCGATTCGGGGCAGCCTTCCGGTCATCTCGAATGAACGCTATCATCCGTTCGATGCGGACGCACGGGTCGGGCGAGCCCCGAATGATCGAATGGGCGGGCACCCTCGCGGTGCTCGCGGGGGCCCTCGGAGCCTGTGGAGACGACTCCCCAGACGTGGGGGGACGATGCACCATCGAGGCGGTCCTGCCCATCCCCGAATCGGATGAGGAGCTGGTGCGGGGCGACATCACCCTGCGCAACCAGAGCACCTTCAACGCCCCGAACGGGGGGCGCTTCGTGGAGGTGAATCAGGTGGAGTTTTCGGCGGGTTTTCGTTCGTTTTCGTCTACGGTGGCGCCCGAAACCGTGCAGCCGGTGTCGTTTTGCGTCGCCCGCGTCGGCCGGCCGGAGGTCGCCGAGTCGACCGGCCTGGACGCGGGTCCCTTGGAACTCGGCCTCGACCAACAAAGGGTGGTACTGGACCCAGACGACGACCTCAAATATGCCACCGTCATCCAGCAGCCCTGGCCCGGGGCGGGCCGGCCCGTCCGGATGGCCACCCCGATGGCGCCGTCCGACGGTTTTCCGGCCTTTTCGATGGAGACCGACTCGGTGGCGCCCTTGGAGCTCGTCGAGCCCCCGCTCGACGGCCCCATCGAGCTGCGTACCGGCCCGCTAGACCTGTTCTGGGAGGCGGGGAACGGCGACTACGTGCAGGTCGAGCTCAACCCCCAACGTTCTGGAGGGCCACCGCGCTTCGGCGGGCAGGTGATCTGTGTGTTCGCCGATACCGGATGTGGGCAGATCCCGGAGGTCGCGGTGCAGGTGGCGCTTTCGGAGCCGGTGAACGACTATCGTTTGCTGGTGTCGCGGGTGCGCAGCGTGCGTGCCGACCTGGACGCGGACACCGTGGTCGACCTGAAGGTCGAGTCCCGGGTGAGCCTGCCGGCCCGCCGCGCCAGCGACCCCTGAATGCATCGAGCCGTGGACTGCTGAAAGGATCCTTGCCGTGAAGAACGACCCCATCCATCTCGCCTCCACTCCGTCTGCGCCCTGCATGCGGCTGGCCCCCGGCGCTCGAAGCCGGACCGGAACACTGGGCTTGCTGGCTCTGCTGGCCGGATGCGGAATCGGCGCCGAAGGCGATTTCATCGGCGGTCGAGACCGCGACCTGTGCGCCGACGTGATCCCGGCCTGTCCGTCCACCGCGGGGTGCTACCTCGGCGCCACCCGCTACACCGAGACCCGCTTTCCCGGTGCCATCTCCTTTTTGGTCGATGCCCCGGCCGATTCCGAAATCGCCGTGGACCTGTTCTTTCAGACCCAGCAGGCCAACGGCCTGGACACCCGCATCGAGATCAGCGAGCCCGGTTGCTTCGAGACCTACGAGTACGTGGTGGACACCATCGACCTGTTTCGGGAGGCGGGCAGCGATCGGATTCTGAACTTTCCCCCGCAGCAGGTGGTGGTCGACGGCGATCACCTGGTGGTCGTGGCCTCGGACGCCGTGGCCGACGTCCTCATCCGGGCGGACGTGATCGTCTCCGGACCGAATTGAGGTACCCGCCCCCGGCCGGACCCGTCAGTCGCCGAAGGAAGCGTCCAGATCGACGACCGTGCCTTCGAAGGTGCCGGTCAGGGTGCGCTGCTCGGGGCCCACGTCGACCAACAGGTCGACATCACCGCGCATCACGCCACCGATGCCAGGCCAGTCCCGAATGGTCAGGCCCCGGCTGCTCGGGTTCAGCACCAGAGCCAGGTTGCTGCCGTTTTCCGTGAAGCGCTGGGCGAAAACCAAGTCCGGACCCACCAAGATGCCGTCGTCCAGGGTGATGGTCCCCACCTGCATCAACAGGTCCAGCCGGGGCGAAAAGTCTTCGCCCGCGCCGATGCCGTAGGTGACCTCGAGGCTCTGGGCCATTTCGCTGTACCGAATGCGGACGCCGTCGAACTCCAGGCCGGCAGCCACGTCGCAGAAGCTGCCGTCCAAGGTGTTGGACCCGCTGCTCTGTCCGCAGCTTTGAAGCTCCCCTTCGCTGTCGCCGCAGGCCGCCACCGCCAGGGCCAGGCCGAGAGTCAAAGCACGGGCTTTCGTTTGAAGCGAGCTCATGGGGTCACCTCTTCTGCGAACACCAGATCCGCGTTCCGGGAGTCACGGAACGTCACGCCCAAGTGGCCATCTGGGTAGACCACCACGTTCGTGTCGGTGCCGACGTTTCCAAATCCTTGGCCGTCGTCCACCGTGTAGATGGCCCAATCGCCCCCCTCCCGGCGGGCGAGCCGGACCTGGCTGTCCGGCCCGAGATCTCCCGGACAGTCGCCGCCACCCGCGCGTCCACAGTAGGTGTACGATACCACCTCCCGTCCCAAGTCGTCGAAAGCCAGATCCGGGAACAAACCGGTGTCGTCCCGCTCGTCGGGTCGCTCGACGGTCCAGGTTTCGCCGTCGTCGTCGGAGGTGGCCACCACCAGGTCGGAGCGCCCCTGTTCCCAGTAGGCGAGGGCGATGCGACCCGAATCGGACACGTCGAGCCCGATGCGGTGCACCGTCACGTCTTCGCTGACCTCGTGCAGGGCAAAGCTGCCGTCGTCGCCCTCGACCGCCACCCAGATCCCGGCAGCCTCTCGAAAGACCTCGGGCGGCGCCTGAATCCGATACGCCACCACAACCCGACCGTCGGGGGTGAAGGCCACGTTCGTGCGGAACGGGGCGTTTCGGGCCGGATCCACCAGTACCTTCCGCACGCCGCCGGGACCTTCGATGTACACTTCGAGGTCGGCTCGAGCGCTGACCTCGGCTTCGGCTTCTTGGTGCTGGTCTCGGTAGGCCACGGCGAACGTGCCTCCCGGACCGGCCCGGGCGGCTACGTAGCTGCCGACGATGTCTCCAAAGTCGCAGACCTGGTTGCCTTCGGGACAGGGCATGCCTTCGGTCGTTTCGTTGGAATCGGCCACCAAGGCCTGCGGGTCTTCGGACCAGCCCCCGGGTCCCCGCACGGACCGCATCAGGTCCGTGGGAAAGCCGCTCGAGATCAGCATGGACGGGCCGCCGCCCACGTGGGCGATCTGAGGCTGGCCGTTCACGAAGTCGAAGCCGAACTGCAGGATGCGGCTCCCCCGAAAGTCCATGCCGGTCTGCTGTTCGATCACGTTCCCGGGGAAGGCAGCTTCTTCGGGGGCGCCCCAGGTGCCGGGGCCGGTCTGCTCCACGTAATGGATGGTTTCCCGCAGGTTCGTGGTGTCCTGGTGCACGTAGGCCACCGCGGCCAGACCGCTCGGCGCGATCCGAGCCACGGCGAAGTTTCCGACGTTCACGTCCATGGCCCCCAGGCCGTCCAGCACGGTGCGTTCGAATTCGGGCTCCATGGGTGCGTCGCCCATGTCGGTGCCGCTGCCGTTCCCCACGTCCCGGCGATCCGGGTCCCGGGGGTCGTCTTCGGTCGAACAGGCGATGGACGCAAGGCTCCAGGCCAAAGCCAAGCTGGCGATCCGGATGGTCGTCTTCATGGTCTCACTTGCTCCAACGTGGCGATGGCTTCGGGGTGCAAGTCCGGAGCGGCCGGGGGTAGGTCGTCCAGGTCGGCCTGATCGACCACCGCCGCCGCCGCGTCATAGTCTCCGAATTCGGCCATCAGCGCGGCCAGGTTGGCGGCCGCGTACGGGTGGGCCAGGTCTGCCGCCCGGCGAAAGCCGTAATACGCCTCTTGCGGCTTTCCGAGGAGCAGGTCGGCCATGCCCATTTGGTTGTGGAAACGTGGTTCCCGATCGTCGATCTCGATGCCTCGCGACGCCATCAGCTTGGCCTTCGCCGGCTGGTTCGATGACAGGAAGAAGTCCGCCAGCTTGGCGATGGCGTTTACGTCCTTCGGGTTCTCGGTGAGCTGCTTTTGGAGCTCGTCCTTTTCCTGCGGCGAGGGGGCCGCGGCCGCGGTCTGCACCGGTGGAAGCCGGGGCTCTTCGCTTCGAGCGAGACAGCCGAGCACCGGACCGGTGAACACTTTGAGCTGCCGGGCCTTCGCGGTGCAGGTTTCGAAGTACTGGTCGCTCTTTTCGCGGATTGCGGAGCTTTGCTGAGCCACCAGCTGCTGGTACTGCTCGGCCTCGGCCTCGGACAGCTCCACCGGCACGGGAGCGCTTTCGAGGAAGTTGGCGAAGTCCTGGTAGGCCAGAGCTACGCGATGCAAGGCCGCCACTGCCCACTCTCCCTGGTTGAAGCCCACAGCGTCGACCATGGTCTCCTCGAGTTGGCCCAGCAGGTCCGCCTTGGCCTGAACCGCCGCCTGCACGTCGGAGCCAGCGGCCACCGAGCGGTACTCCTTGAACACCACGTCACCCAGCAAGAAGGCCGCCCGGGCCGCGTCAGCCTGGTCTTCCTGACTCGAGGAGCGACCCGCCAAGCGCACCGCCCTTTGGAGTGCGTCGATGGCCGGTCTCATGTCGCCGGTCTTTTCGTGGGCCAACCCCAGGGCCAAAAAGCCCTTCACGCTCTGCCCATTCTGCTGCAGAACGTCTCTTGCGGCGGCCTTCATGCCGTCCCAGTCGCTCAGGGCTTCGTAGGAATCGAGCATCTGGCGGGCATACTCGGCCCGGGCGTTCGGGTCCCGGGTCTTGCCGAGAAGCTCCTGATACGCGGCGATGGCCCCCCGGTGGTCGCCGATCAGCTGTTTGATGTTGGCCGACTGGGCGAGCATGCGCTGGGCCGCCGCGTCACGCGGAAACTTCTTGTAGAATTCTTCCAAATAGACCGACGCTTCTTCGTAGTCGCCGGTTTGGGTGGTGAAGCTGGCCAACGTGCCGAACACGTCGCCCAAGTACTCGGACTCGGGATAAGCGCCGATGAACTGGTTGCCCGTTTCGAAGGTCTTGTCGAAGTCTCGGGCCTCTTTGTACTGCACGAAGGCCGTGTATAGGGTCTTTTCGGCCACCGGCGAGTCCCGGTTCGACTCCCAGTACTTGCGAAGCTGCTCGCCCGCGTCGGTCCCCGCCTCTCGGTCCACCGAAGCCGTCAGGATCACCTCGCCGATCTGCCGCTCTTCGGCAGAGCGGGCCGTGTTCACCAAGCGTCGGCGGAACGAGGCATCGCCCAGCTGCTGGTTTTGTGCCAGCTTCTTCGCTGCCTCCGACATGCCGGCGTAGTCTTGTTGCTGGGCGTAGGCGTCCAGGATCAGCTCCGCAGCGGCGGTGGCGTCTTCGTGGGTGGGGTAGCTGGCGATGAATTCCTCGAAGATGCCCACGGCCTTTTCGAAATCGCCGCCCTCGAAGTAGCTCTTGCCGATGTTCAGCTTGATCGTCGCCACCTTGTCAGACTTGGGAAAGGACTCCACGTAGGCGATGCCGTTTCGAATGAGCCCCTGCTGAGCCCACATGCGATCGAATCGCGACAGCTTGGTCCCCTTGCGCAGCGCCTGGTGAAAGGCTGCGCAGGCGGCATATAGGTTCTCCTCCAGAAGCTTTCGGTCTCCCTCCACGTACTGGGTGGCTTCCTCGTAACGGTCGCCCGCCAGAATGAATTGCTTCGAGTCGAAGAGGGTGTCGGCCAGGTTCTGCACGATGTCCGGGTAGTTGTCGTCGTCGGGAAAGGACTGAAGGTACCGGCGGTAGGCGGCCGCAACCCGCTGCCCGTAGCGTTTCGGGCTCTTCTTCAAAAGGTTCGCCTGGGCCTTGGTGGACAAGTCCCGAGCGAACACCTCGAAGTCCTTGGTGGCACCGTCTCGCTGCGTTTCCGCCACCCGCCAGTCGAACCGATAGCTGTCCAAGGCGGTCAGCATGGCATCCACGTCCCGGTGGACCCGGGTGTAGTTGCCGCTCTTCTTCGCGGCTTCGTAGATGCGTCCGGTGTAGTCCAGGTTGTTTTCCGCGTTGTGGGACAGTCGGGCGATCTCCCGGTAGATCCGCGCCGCAGCGTCGTATTCCTGCTTGATGAAGTAGCGCTTCGCGAGTTTTTCGAGCGCGACCAGATACATGGTGCGAGAAGACGAGAGCCTTCGAAAATATCGAAGTGCCCGCCGGGGCTTCTTCACCTCGGGATAGGCGTAGGCCAGATCGACCAGGGCCTCACGCTTCACGTTCACACCTTCGGCCTTCGGGCCACCGCTTTCCTCTTCGTTGGCGTCGGCAGTCTCGACGGCCCGCTCGAAGTGAACGAGGGCGGAGCGATAGTCGAGCTCGTTCAGGTGCACCCACCCCATCTTGAAATGCGCCATCGGGTGGGTCGAGCTGCGGGGCGCGTCGATGATCTTTTGATAGTAGCCCTTGGCGCCCCGAAGGTCCTGCTTGTCGAAGCGGTAGTCGCCGAGAACCAGGTAGGCGTCCAGCACCAGCTCGCTCTGCGGATACTTCGATACCAGCCGTTCGTAGGTCTGGATCATCTCGTCGTACATGCCGAGCTCCCGGTATTCGTGGGCCATGAAGAAGAGAACTTGGTCGTTGCCTTCGTAGTCTGGAAAGTCGACGAGGATCCGCTGGTAGGTCTCGATCGCCTTCTCCTTCAGGAGCTTCGCGGTCGGGGCCACCGCCGAGCCCTTGGCCCTTTCTCCCCGCTCCTCGTGAACCAGGTAGAACTCGTAGCGAGCCTGCTCCACGTAGAGCTCGGCCAAGCGGAGGTAGATGTCGGGCAAGAACGGCGCGCCCCGGGATCGGGCGATCAACTCCTGCGTCACCTCGACGGAGTGGGCTACCTTGGAGATGTCCCGCCGAAGTTTTGCAATCAGCTCCTCCTTGCGCTCGTTTTGGGTCTGAAAGCCGGCGGTGCCGGGCAGCTGGGCCTGGGCGGAAATGGGCAGGGCCAACAGCACCGCCAGGACCGGGCCCACGCAGCGATTCGCGAACTCGGGGGCCTTCATTCCGTGCCTCCTTGGTCGAAGCAGCGATTTTCGATGTAAAAGTCGTAGGTCGGCAGCTCGTCGTTCCAAAATTCGCCGTCGAACGCGAAGTAGGTTTGGTCACCGGCGATCGGAATGCCGAGATCGTCCTGCTCCGTTTCTCGGCGCGCGTCCTCCTTGCGGAGCCGCCGGTAGATGGCGAGGCCTACCTCGTAGTCCAACAGGTACATCTGTTCTTCGAATTCGACCAGTTCTTCCGCGACCCGTCGCGACTCGGCGGAGAGCATGGCATTCAAACGAAGATCGGTCCGGCGTATCGCCAATCGGTAGATCTTCCGAAGCTGCTCGTCGAGTCCGGTCTCGATCCAGGCACCGCCCACCGTGTCGATGTCGTCGGCCTCCCGGGCGAGCATGCGACGCAGGTCGGCCATGCGTCCGATCTTTCCATCCTGAAGGGCTGCGTTGCGGAGCACTTCATCCTCGCGCAGGTCGATGCGGGAACGAATGTTTTCGAGTGGGCTCTGAAAGCGAAATCGGAAGCGCCTGATCTCCCGCTTGGCGGGAATGTAATGGCACATGTTCATGTAGATCAGCGAACGGAGCAGGAACTTCTCGGGTGAGTAGAAGTCCCGGTAGCTCGGCGCCTCCAGGGCGTAGAGAATGCCCATGGTCTGGCGAAAGTCTCGAAGCCAGTAATGGGCCCAAGCCTTTTCGAGGAACAGCGAGGCCTCGGCGGTGGACAGCTCCGGAACTTCGACCTGGTCGTAGATCCGCAGCGCATCCGCATACTCTTCTTCTTCGTACAGGACCCGGGCCAAGGCCAGGCGGCATAGATTTCGAAGCTCCCGATCGCTTTCCGGATGAACCAGGGCGAGCCGAAACAGACGCACGGCTTCCGGATCCTTCTTTTTCTTCAATCGCTCTACCCCCAAGGCGTACTGGGCTTCGGGGTAGTAGGGGTCGTCTTCCGGGATCTGGTCGAACAGGCGCTTCGCCCAGGCCAGACGTCCGGCCCGCAGATCGGCGAGGCCTTGGTGATATCGGACGAAAGACGAGATGTACGGGGGCAAATATCCGAAGTCCGAATCGACGAAGAGGCGGTCGATGATCAGGGCTTCGTCGAAAGGTCCGCTGTTCACGATCTTTTCGAGTTCGACCAGGGCTTCTGGCAAGACCTCGGGGCTGCTTCGGTTCTTGGCCACGTTGTAGAGGTATTCGGAGGCGCCCTGCCGAAAACCGAGACGGGAGAGCGAGACCCCGAGGAAGTACTCGGCCCAGTCGTAGTTTTCGGCGGTCGGCTCGTTGGTGGCCACGTAGTCGTACATGCGGGCAGCCGCCGCCTCGAAGTTGTCTCCGTAGAACGCGCTGAGTCCCTCCTGGAAGCGTTTGGGGGGAGCCGTCGGGCGCACCTCGGGCTCTTTTCGGGTCTCGTCGGGAGCGTCGACCGCCGGGGGTTCTTGAGCCGGATCGGCCGGTTGCGGTTCGGGGTCTTCGTCGGCCGGCGCCTCCTCCGGTCCTTCGAAAGCGTCGTCTTCCGGCCCCTCGAACTCGTCGGGACCCTCGAATTCGGAGTCGTCCACGGCCGGTTTTCCCTGGACGCTCGGGGTCGACAGAGCCAGGGGCATGCACAGGGCGGCCGCGAGGTACCACCGCGTCATTCGTCCTTCTCCTCTTCTTCGTCCACGATGATCGCTTCGGGGTTGCTGCGGGGGTAGAGCTCGTCGAGCTTTTCGAAGCCGGTCAGGGGATCGACGTCTTCGTTCTTTCCGATCTCCGTGGCGCGGGTCTTTCCGAAGTTGAACGCCACGGAAAGGAAACCGTGGAAGAAGAAGTCCGTCTCTAAAGAGCCGGCCACGTCGTCGAGGGTCATGAAGCCCCGCAGGTCGAGGCGGGCCGACACCACCTGTCCGAAGAACACCCGGAGTCCCGGTCCGGCCGAGATGTGCGGCCGAAAGCTGTCTTCTCGGTCTCCCGCGAAGTTCGACAGACCGCCGCCGAGAGCGAGATGCACTCCTTGGAACACGATGTCCGAGTTGAAGATCGTCTCTTTGCCGAAGAACGGCGTGAACATCACGTGGCTTCCGACCAGGTACTGTAGTTCCGGGTCCTGCTCGGGCGCGGCCTGAAAGCGGCGTTGCAGCTCGGACTCCAGGTCGGTGGAGACGTTCGCGCTGTAGTGAAAACTCACGGCCTCCCAAGCCCAAACGTCCGACAGGTGCAAGGTGTATGAACCACCCAGGGACAGTCCCACGTAGAAGGCGTCGGTGGGGATGACGCCGGTGCTGAGGGCGAACTCGTGCACCATGCGGTATGGCCGCTCGTCCACCGCGATGATGCGGCCGCTTTCGATCCGATCACCCGGCTTTGCCAAGGTGGATGCGGGCGCCAAGAGCAGACCTGCGCCCAGGAGCGCCGCCAGTCGCTTCATACGTCGGCTCCGAAGTTCCAAGAAAGAGACAAGTTGATGAGCATCACGACGTCCAGGTCGTCCCCTTCTTCGGGGACCTGCTCGAATCGGAAGGACAGGAGCGTTCTCCAGTCCAGTCGCGCAGACCAGTTCTGAGAAAGAAAGACCCGGTACCCGAGCCCCGGTCCGACGGAGGGACGCACATCACCCAGGGTGGTTGGACCGTCCCCTCCCGAGAACTCCTCTCGGTCTCCGAAGATGACGCCGGCATAGCCGCCCACCAAGAACGAGTGACGGACGATCCCGTCGTTCAGGAACGCCCACTTTCCGTAAAAAGGAGTCAGCTCCACGCCCGTGGTGAAGACCAGGCGGGGCGCGGCGAAGTTGTCCGGGGACTGACCGAACACGTCCACCAGTTGGTCCTTCAGATCGGTGTCGGCCAACAGCGCCGCGCTGGCCGATACGATCTCCCAGGCCCAGTACTGGTTGAAATGCCGGGTGAAGGACAGACTCGCGGAGTACCCTTTCTCGTAGGGGTCCAGTGGAAGCACGCCGACAGATAGCTTGAGCTCGTTGGCCAAGACGTACTTGCGCTTTTGCACCGCGACCTTCTGGTACGCGCTCTCGTTTTGAGCGAGCGCGGTCGACGTCACCATCGCCGTCACCGCGACCACCGCAGCCTGGATTGCCATGCGCATGCTGGGACCCTAAATCAGAACGAGGTTGGGCTGAAGATGAAGGGATACGAGATGATGACGGCTCCGCCCTTTGGCTTGGGGAACCGCCACCGCTTGATGCTCCGCATGATGCAGCTCGACACCTCGGGGCTTCGCAGGGTGGCGAGTTTTTGACGCACGCGGCCCACGGAGCCGTTCGCGTTGATCGTCCACTCGAGCTGCAGCTTGCCTTGCAGGCCGGGATCCTTGAGCAGGTTTTTCTCGTAGCAGTATTGGATCTCGCGCATGTGGGAGTTGATGACCTTCACCACCGCCTCCCGCGAGATGCTGCCCTTGGCCTTCAACCTCCGGGTGGACGCCCGGGTCACTTTGCCCCGGACCTTGCCGCCCTTCTTGCCGACCTTCGCCAGGCCCGAGCCGCCCTTCAAGAGGGCCGCGCTGCCTCGGGTCAGGAGCTTGCCACCGCCGCCCCCGCCGACCGAGACCTTGCTGCTGGGGGTCTTTCCGACCAGGGCACCGACCCGATAATTGGAGCCGCCCGGGGTCTTGACCGCGTCGACGTTGGAGACCGCCTGGACCATGCTCTTTTTGCCCGGTGCGGCCAGATTTCCGACCTTCCCCATGGCGCCGAGGACGCCGGCGTTCTCGACCTTCTTTTCGGGAGCGCCCTTCGGAGGCGCGGGGTCTGGGGCCTTGGCGCGAGGCTTGGGCTTGGGCCGGCGCTTCGGCTTGGGCTTTGGCTTGGGCTTCGCCTGGGGCTTCGGCGGCGGTTCGGGCTCCGGTTC
Organism: Myxococcales bacterium LLY-WYZ-16_1; assembly: GCA_031800475.1. Taxonomy (GTDB): domain Bacteria; phylum Myxococcota; class Kuafuiibacteriia; order Kuafuiibacteriales; family Kuafuiibacteriaceae; genus Kuafuiihalomonas; species Kuafuiihalomonas phototrophica. The sequence continues at coordinate 807 of DAPKRQ010000032.1, read as the reverse complement.
GGGTTCGGGCTCCGGTTCGGGCTCCGGCTCCGGGTGCTCGACCTCCACCTCCCGGATCTCCTCCTTTTCGAGCTCGGTCCACTGCTCCCTGGGCTCGCTGAACGACACGACCGGGTTCAAGGACAGTCCCAACACGATCGACGCCATCAGGTGGACGAACACCGACCCACCGAAGGAGTACTTCACCGGTTTTCCGACCTGAACCTTGGCCGCGTCCGCTCGAAGGACCGGCGGCTCCACGAAGCGGAAAAAGAAACCGACGTCCCCGAAGCTCAAGGTCAGCTTCGATCCGGCCTCGAGGGGCACCCGGTACGTGTCGGCCTTCTTTTTCACCGCGTTCTGAGGCGTCTTGAGCTGGTCCAGGTGGGTGCGGTCGCCGCCCGTGACCACGAAGCCCGTGGCCCGCGCAGGCACCCGAACCTCGGCTTTGCCTTCATCGGTCAGCCGAACCAAGGGCATGCCGGCCTGACCGGCGGCGGGGATCGGCTGACTGCGATGATGGCGGCCCAAAACGATCCGGTCCCCCTTCTTTTGGAGCAAGGACGCGGTGTGCACCGCCTCCGAGCCGAAGGACAGGACCTCGAGGGCGCCCCGGCCCGGTCGGCTCGTGCCGTCGCGCATCAACGACTCGACCAAGGAAAAACCGGGGGGTTCCATCGCCTCGAGTTCGTCCGGGTCCAGCTCCTCCTCGTCGTCCTCCAGGGCGTCGTCGCCCAGGGCGCCGCGGATCGGGGCGTCGTGCGGATCGGGCAGGTGGGCGGTCGGTGGCTCGAAGTACGCTGCCGGGTGAGCCGGGTCGGGCGGACG
>DAPKRQ010000031.1:0-20591 GCA_031800475.1 Myxococcales bacterium LLY-WYZ-16_1 | reverse complement strand
TTCGCTCGTCGGCCGTGGGCTGGATCTTGTACTGCTTTCCGATCGTCCCGTCCCGCCGGAACAGGTAGGCCACGTTGTAGAGCTGGTCATCCTCCAACGTGAATTGGGAGCCGCCGACGATGTTCACGGCGTAACGCATGGCCAGGTCCCGAAAGGTCTCCAGGTACTTCGGCGTGTATTCCGCCAGCTTTCGCACGGCCTGGGCTGGTCGATCGCCGCGGAAGGTCGCCAGGAGCTGACTGGTGATCAGCTCCGGAAAGACCACGAAGTCGCACTTGTAGTCCGACGCGGTATCGACGAAGTACTCGATCTGGGTCTTGAAGCTTTCGAAGTAGTCGATCGGCCGCATCATGTATTGCACGACACACAAGCGAATGTTCGAGACGGCCCGAAACCGCCTCTTTCCAGGGGGCTCGTAGTCCAGGTTGTCCCAAGCCAAGAACGTGGCATAGCCCTTCGATTCGGAATCGTCGGGAAGATAGTTCGGAATCAGACGCCGCAGCTGAAAGCCGTTGGCGAGCTGGGCGGTGAGCACCGGATCGTAAAGGGTCTTGTCCATGACCTTTTCGACGTACTCGCGGGCGGTCATTTCTCGGGCGTGCCGACCGTAGCCGGGAATCCGCCCGCCGATGATGATGCTGCGCAAGTTCCGCTCTCGGGCCAGTGCCTTGCGCGCGTCGTAGAGCCGACGAGCCAGCTTCAGACCGCGACACTGAGGATCGACCATGATCTCGATCCCGTACAGCGTGTCCCCTTCGTCATCGTGATTTCGAATGTATCCATTGTCCGAGATCACCTTCCAGTCGTGGAAGTCCTCGTAGTGGTCGAAATCGACGATCAGGCTGCTCGACGACGCCACGATCTCTCCGTCCAAGGTCACGCAGATCTGCCCTGGCGCGAACATGCGGAGCTGGCTTTCGAGCTGCTTTCGGCTCCAGGGCTCCATGCCCGGAAAGCATGCGTGTTGAAGCTCGACCAAGCGGTCATAGTCGTCGATGCGAATGGGACGGACTTCCAGCTGTCGCTCGAAGTCTTCGACGTCGATTCGGGTCATTCGAACTCCGGGGTCGAATCGTTGACCCCGGCGTCACCACCGCATAGGCCACCGCCGTGGGTCAAATCACCTGGGTCAAGACGGTGAACCAACTGCTCCGGGGGGTGGATCGCCTGGTGGTGGTTGGACAGCGGGCGCGGCTCGAGGAGGTCTCCACCGCGTTCCCCGCCGACATGGCCGGTACCCTGAACGCTCTGTTCGTCTCCTCGAGCGACTCGATGCCCAGCGCCACGTCCTTGACCGGTCGGGCCCGGCCGACCTGGGTCGGGTGGGTCACGCTTCCCCATGAATCCTCTCGCCACAACCATCCGGCGCGCCCGGATGCCCTGCCCCGGCTCGTGGGTCCCCACCTGGATCCTTCCGCCCGAAAGGTCGCGGTGGTCTTGGTCGGACCCGAGGCGCACCGGGTCCCCCTGACCAACGCGCTGTACCGCTGCCTTCCGGCCTACGGCAAAAACCGTGCGCCCGAGGTCCAAGCGCTGTGGCTCGACGAATCCCATCGACCGGTCTCGCTTCCCTCCCGGATCACCGACGTGGCCGAGGCCGCCCGGCAGGCGGCGAGCTGGGTGGACACCCCCCCGAGCGAAATGCATCCGGCTCGCTTTGCCGAAGTCGCGAAAGAACTTCTTTCGGCCCGACGCGGCGTGAAGCTGACCGAAGTGGTGGGCGAACGCCTCGCAGCCGCCGGCCTCGGCGGCATCTACGGCGTCGGCAAGGCCGCCGAGGTGCCCCCGCGAATGCTGGTGGCCACCACCGGGCCCAAAACCGGCCCCCATGTGGCGCTGGTCGGCAAGGGCGTGACCTTCGATACCGGCGGCCTTCATCTGAAGGCTCGGGGGTCGATGGAGGGCATGAAGAGCGACATGGGCGGGGCCGCCGCCGTGCTCGGTGCTTTCGACGTTCTGAGCAAGCGAAAGCTTCCCATCCGAGTCACGGCCGTGATCTGCCTGGCCGAGAACGCCATCGGTCCCGCTGCGACCAAACCCGACGACATTTTGACCCTGCACTCCGAAAAGACCGTCGAGATCAACAACACCGACGCCGAGGGTCGGCTGTTGCTGGCCGACGGGGTCTCGTGGGCCGCCCGCAAGCTCGGTGCCGACACCGTGATCGATGCGGCCACGTTGACGGGAGCCCAGCTCGTGTCTACCGGGCTGCTCCACGCATCGGTGGTGGCCAGCGACGAAGCCGTGGAACGGGCCCTGGTCGAGGCGGGTCGGGCCACGGGGGACCTGGCCCATCCGCTCTTGTTCGCGCCGGAGTTGTTTCAGCAGGAGTTCAAGTCGCCGGTGGCCGACATGCGAAACAGCGTGAAGAACCGGATGAACGCCCAGGCCAGCTGCGCCGGGCAATTCATCTTCAGCCACCTGGAGGGCACCGGCGTTCGGTGGGGCCATGTGGATCTGGCCGGTCCGGCTTTCCGTGGGGAGCGGGGGACCGGCTTCGGGGTCGCGCTGTTGGCCGAGGCCGTAGAGCGGCTCGCCGAAACCCGTTCCGCTCCGCGGTCGAAGTCCGCGAAGGCAAAGGCCGCGAAAACCAAGAGCCGAAGCAAGAAGCGCCCTTCGAAATCCCGCTCCTGAGGTCCGAACGCGGCTTCAGGCCGGCACCAGCACCAGCCGGGTCACCTCGGCCGGCGCCGCAAACCGCATGGGCGGGCCCACGAAGCCGGTACCGCGGGACACATAGATCTGGGTTCGGGGGTCGTGGGCGTACAGCCCCGCCACGTAGGGCGTCACCATTCGCACCAATTCGGCCATGGGATAGAGCTGTCCGCCGTGCGTGTGGCCCGAGACTTGGAGCTCGGCGCCCATGCCCACGGCGTCTTCGATCGACCGGGGTTGGTGTGCCAAGAGCACCGTCGAGGCCTGGTCGTCGAGCTCTCGACCGAGGCGAGAGCCCAACCCCTTGCCGCCCGTGGCGAAAAAGTCATCGATGCCCGCCAGCTGAAAGGAGGCTCGGCCGTCTTCGATTCGGACGAACTCGTTTCGAAGGACGCGGTACCCGAAGCGCCGCATCTGCTGGCACCACGCGTCGGCACCGGAGTAGTAGTCGTGGTTTCCGGTCACGAAAAATCGCCCGTAGCGCGCCCGCACCCGGGCGAGCGGGGCCACGTGCTCTCGAAGCTCTCGGACCGAACCGTCGACAAGGTCCCCGGTCACCACCACCAGGTCGGGGCGGAGCCGATTCACCTCCTGGACCACGCTGCGGAGCCAACCGGCGCCGAGGAGGGGACCGATGTGCACGTCGCTGAGCTGGACCAGGGTCAAGCCGCTCAGTGCCTTCGGCCAGCGGGGGAGCCGAACCTCCACCTCTGGGAAATCCAGATGCTGGGCCGACCGAAACGACCATAGAGCCCCGCCCGCCCCCAAAGCGGCAGCGCCGCCCGCCAAGAGGCGACGGCGGCCCAGGTCGACCGCAGTCTCGAAGCCGGCCGGGCTTGGGCCGGCGGTCGTCGACCCGGCCCCGTGGGCCGAGTTGCCGTTGGCATCGGACGCCAGCCGCTCCGCCCGGGGGCGGCGCAGTCCCCGCAGCGCCGGCATCAGGCGCCGGCGGACCGCCCTCGGCAGATGCACCAGCTCCACGGCCGCCGTGGTCAGCCCCAAGAAAAACACGCACCCCATCCAGGTGAAAGCAACCCACCCCAGGGGATTCGCCAGGGGCCGGGGCCACATCCGAACCCCGACCATGGCCACCGGGACCAGCAGCCCGAATCCCACGAACCCGAGGCCGGCCCCCCATCGGATGGCTCGGCTCCATCGGGGCTTTCGAACCAAGCGGTCGTACAGAAACCAGTGGGAGCCTGCGACCATGGCCAGCAACACGCTCAGCGCGATGACATACCGCACCCCCGCTCCCTGAACCCACGCTGCCGCCCGCGCAAGCGATCCCGCCGTTTCGACCGGCCATCCCGCTCGGCAGCGGGCGCAGTCCCCGCACGCGGTCCGGCAGAAGATTTGCGGGACGGGTCCCGGCCGGTTCTGCTACCCGAGGCGAGTGCGGATCGCGAGCATCGGAGGGGGCCCCGCGGGCCTGTACGCCTGCATCCTGGCGAAGCAGCGAAACCCCGCGTACCGCTGCGCGGTCTACGAGCGGAACCGGGTGGACGACACCTTCGGGTTCGGCGTGGTGTTCTCGGATCAGACCCTCGGCAACCTCCTGGAGGCGGACGGCCCGACCTACCGGGCGATCACCGAGGCATTCGCGCACTGGGACGACATCGCGGTGCACTTCGGGGGCCAGGTCATCCGGTCCACGGGCCATGGCTTCAGCGGTCTGTCCCGCAAGACGCTGCTGCAGATTTTGGCCCGCCGGGCAGAAGAACTCGGCGTCGAGCTTCACTTCGAGCACGAAGTCCGAGACCCGGAATCCATCGACGCCGACCTGGTCTTGGTCGCTGACGGGGTCAACAGCCGGCTGCGGGACGGGTGGTCGGCCGATTTCGAGCCCGAGATCGACTGGCGTCCCAACCGCTTCGTTTGGCTCGGCACCACCTTTCCGTTCGAGGCTTTCAACTTTTGGTTCGAAGAGGACGATGCGGGGCTGTGGCGGGTCCACGCATATCGCTACGAGCCGGCCCGCAGCACCTTCATCGTCGAGTGCACCGAAGAGACCTTTGCTCGAAGCGGTCTCGTCGAAGACGACGAGGAAGCGACACGCCGCTATTTCGAAGCGCTCTTTTCGAAACAGCTGGCAGGACACCCACTGCTGACCAACCGCTCGGTCTGGCGCCAGTTTCCCACCGTGAAGAACCGTCGCTGGTCTCGGGGTCGGTTCGTGCTGATGGGCGATGCCGCACACACCGCCCACTTCTCGATCGGGTCGGGGACCAAGCTGGCCCTGGAAGACGCCATTTCCCTGGTCGATGCCCTCGAGGAGACGCCCACGGTCGAAGGCGCGCTCGCACGGTACGAAGAGGTTCGGCGGCCCCAGGTCGAGAGCACCCAGCGAGCCGCCCAAGTGAGCCTGGAGTGGTTCGAGAACGTGGAGCGCTACACGCACCTGGATCCCCTCACCTTCTCGTTCAGTCTTCTCACCCGCAGCCTGCGCATCACCCACGGAAACCTGGCGCTGCGAGACCCGGAGTTCGTTCGAAAAGTGGACGAGGGGTTCAAGGCCGACAATGCGGCTTTCGAGCCTCCGCCCGGTCGGGTCCCGCCGATGTTCGTGCCATACCGCCTGCGGGACATGAAGCTGAACAACCGCATCGTCGTGAGCCCCATGTGCATGTACTCGGCGGAGGACGGCACGGTAGACGACTGGCACCTGGTGCACCTGGGCAGCCGAGCCATGGGGGGCGCCGGGCTCGTGATGACCGAGATGACCAACGTGTCTCGGGACGGCCGGATCACGCCGGGCTGCGCCGGAATCTACGACCAAAGCCACGTGGCGGCATGGCGCCGGATCACCGACTTCGTGCACCGGCACACCGAAGCGAAGATCGGTCTGCAGCTCGGACACGCGGGCCGCAAGGGCGCCACCAAGAAGATGTGGGAAGGCATCGACGACCCGCTCGAGACCGGCGATTGGCCCCTCGTCGCTCCCTCTGCACTGCCGTACCGCCCGGACAGCCAGACCCCAACGCCGATGGTTCGGGCCGACATGGACCAGGTCCTGGCCGACTACGTTCGAGCCACGGAGCTGGCGCTCGAGGCCGACTTCGACATGCTGGAGCTTCACGTGGCCCACGGCTACCTGCTGTCGACTTTCGTGTCGCCACTGACCAACCAGCGCACCGACGAATACGGAGGTTCGCTCGAAAACCGACTGCGCTTTCCACTGGAAGTGTTCGACGCCATCCGAAGAACCTGGCCGGACGAACGACCGCTGTCGGTCCGGATCTCCGCCACCGATTGGGCAGCCGGCGGCGTGGACGGCGACGATGCGGTGCGGATCGCCCGAGCCTTTCGAGACCACGGGGTGGACATCGTGGACGTGTCCACCGGTCAGGTCGTCCACCACGAGCGACCCCGCTACGGCCGCCTGTTTCAGACCCCGTACGCGGAGCGCATCCGCCTGGAAGCGAATGTTCCGACCATGACCGTCGGCGCCATCAGCGGCTATTCCGATGTGAACAGCGTCCTTGCGGCGGGCCGGGCCGACCTGTGCGTGTTGGCGCGGGCCCACCTGTTCGATCCCTACTGGACCCGCCACGCGGCCGTCGCCCAAGGGTACGACCTGGAGTGGCCAGACCCGTACAAAGCCCTCGCCCGCTACAACCACCGCTTCGAGTGACCACCCTTGAATCCGGACCGGATCGAACGGAAAAGGAAGCCTGGATGCTGCCGCTGTTGTTCGCCGGGATCCTGCAAGCCGCACCCGCTTCGGCGGAGGCCCCGCTGGCTTTCTTATGGCTCACGCCCACGGGCCGGACCGCCCACGTTCGAAGCTCGGCCCTGTTGGCGGAGCTCGACGAACGTCTCGAGCGCGACACGGACCTGGACCTGGAGCCGATCGATGCTGCCCGGGTGACCGAGTGTCGCGGCCGACTGTCTTGCATCGTGCAGGCCGCTCGACCGGAATACGATCGGAGCGTTTACGCGCTTCCCAATGGAACGCTCGCCCCCTATTCCGAGCACCAGCAGTTCGTGCGGGACCGTGGCCTTCGGGTTCCGACCTTGCTTTTGATCCTGACCGGCATCGAAAGCGATGGCACCGACTCGCTGACCGGCATCCTGGTGGACACGGAGCGGGCCCTCCAATTCCGCCACGCCCGCGACGCGATGGACCGGGAGGCCGAGCGCCAGCTGCGGGAAACGGCGGTGGTGGGCGGTGGTTTTCGGGCGTCGGTCGGTGGTCCGGACGAGCTGCAGCCGGTGCTCGACCGGCTCGTCGAAAGACACCTGCGGCCCGTTCTCGAAGCGACCGGGCACTGGCGGCCCTACGGGATGCTTCGTGTCGAAAGCCCGGTGGTCGGCGCGGGTATCGAGGTGGACGGTCGGCTGGTCGGCACCACCGAACCGGGCGCCACGCGGCTCGAACGGGTGCGACCGGGCCGCCGACGGGTCCGGGTGGAGCACCCGGAGTTCCGCCCCTTCGACACGGTGGTCGAGGTCGCCCGCCAGCAGACCACCACCGTGCAAGCCGAGTTGCAGCCCCTGCCGAGCGGCGCATCCCGGGGCATCCGCAACGGGCTGATGTGGTCGGGGGTGCTGATGGCCGCCGCCGGAACCGGGATCACCATCGCTGGCATCGTCGACGCCACCGACGCCCCCACCGTGGCCTGCCCGGACTGCAGCGGCTTCCGGTTTCGGACCTTCGGGGCCACGCCACCCGAGGACCCAGTGATGGCGGCAGAAGAATCGGGGCCCCTCGCCGTTCCCTTGGGCTACAGCCTGATGCTGACCGGCGCCAGCTGGAGCATCGGGAGCCTGCTCACACCGAAGGAGCAGGTGCCGTGGATTCCGCTGGTGGCAGGGCTGGCGGGTGGGGCCGCGGCCTACGCCATCTCCGCAGCGGTGAACCCGGACCCCTACGGTCCCTGACCCATGGACGCCGCCGCCCGCCGGCGGCACCATCCGCCCCATGTGGACGATGCTGCTGGTGGCCGCCGCCGATCCTTCGATCGTCCTCGACGCCAGGGCACCCGACCCGGAAGCCCGTCGAAGCCTCCGGGTCCGCCTGGCCCAGATCGCACGGGAGGCCGGGGCCCGTCCCCTGCGGGGCGGGGCCGAACGCGAAGTGCTGGTTGAGATTCGGGCCCACGGGCCGTCCGAGCTCCGGCAGGGTGAGCCCTGCGAGGGTCCTCCCGAGGGCCCCTGGGTGCTGACCGCCGACCCGACCGGTTGGGTCCTGACCGGCGCCCGCCGCTGCACCCGAGCGGCGGGTCCGGGGACACCGGGCGCCGAAACCCTTCGCGCCCAACTCCGCGCCGAACCGCAGCCTCTTGCACCGCCGCCGCTTCGGACCCGGGCCGGCACGTCGAATGCCCCGAGCCCGCAGTCGCCCTCCAGCCTCCCCGCCGGCGACCGGCCCGACGGCGAAATGGCCGAGATGCGGCGGCAGCTGGTCGTAAAGAGCCACCGGCACCTGAAGTCGGTCCCCCCCGGAGCGCTCAAGCGGTTCGCGGAGCGGATGCTCGGGACCCCCTACCAGCACCCGGGGGAGCCGGGTCCGGGTATCACGCCGGCCGAGCTGGTGCGGCGCCTGTACCTGGAGGTCTACGGCATCGACGTGGGCGAGGGCCTGTATGCCCTGCTGAACAATCATCCCCCCGTCGACGCACCGGTCGACCGACCGATGGCCCACCTGCGGCCCGGCGACGTGGTGCTCACCGTGACCATGGGCATGCGTCCCCGAGGGGTCTGGGTGTACCTGGGCCAGGGCAAGGTGGTGACCTCGGCCATGACCTTTGGGGTGGTCGTCAAAGACTTTCCGGCCGACCAACCGGAGCACCGTTGGATCGTGGCCCGCCGTCCCCTGGCGGGAACCCTGGAGCCCGCGAAAATCGCGCAACCTTCTCGGGCCGACGACCGATGATGACTGCGATGCGCCCCATTTGCGTCGTCGCGGGAATCCTCGCATTGGGCTCTGCGGGTCCGGCTCGGGCCGGAGACCTGGGCCACGCCATCGACTACCTGCAGAAAAAGGCACCGTCGGAGGCCACGGAGGGCTATCGCCATCTGGCAAAAGAGGAAAAGCACGAAGCCCTGCGGATGATCGTGGCCCGAGACACGGTGGAGGGCATGCCCTTGGACGCCTACCGCTGCAGCGACACCCACCTGGACTCGTTCACCATGCGCAGCAAGGGCATCGATCGCTGGGGGCACTACCAGTGCATGATCCGCCGCTTCGCCCTGGACGAGCTTCCGGACTTCGTGACCCTCGGGCCGCCGCGACTGGAGCGAGAGACGGTGCAGGCCATGATCGCGCCCGTCGCGCGAAAGACCGGCGTCCCCCCGTACCTGCTCGAGACCATCGTCATGTTCCGGTCCGGATACCGGCCTTCGCCCGTGGCCAAGAGCGGTCACGTGGGCATCATGGGACTGCATCCCGACCACTTGCGCCAGGTCGGCCTGCCCACCGATGGCTTGTTGAAACCCCGGCGAAACCTGATGTTGGGCGCCCGCTATCTCCGCAAGCTGGCTTTCGAAGTGGGCGGATCGTACAAGAAGGCGCTGTTTGCCTACCCGATCGGACTGCGGGCCTACGAGGCCGGAACCCGTCCGTCCAAAGACGACGTGGCCTTCGTGCGCGGGGTTCTGACCCTCTTCTATTCGAGCTTTCGTCCGTTCCCCACCGACGCGGGTGTGCGGTCGATGGTCGAAGTGCTGACCGCATACTGACCGACAAGTTCAGGTCGACCCGACCACATCGGGCAGGGTGGGCGCCGGCACCTCGGCCCGGGCCCGGGCCGGACCGAGCTGGGCGAGCGTCGCTTGGACCGAGGGCGCTCGCAACACGTCGACCAGTCGTCCAAACAGATCTCCGCCAGACGCCGGACGGTTCCGCGGATCCTTTTCGAGACATGCCAGCACCAATTTCGCCAGCGGCTCGGGAACCTCGACCAGGGGCGGAGGCGGCTCCCGCCTTGCCGACAACACGGTTTCCAGTGGCGTCCGCCCCACGAATGGAACCCGGCCGGCCAACGCTTGATACATGAGCACGCCCATGGACCACACATCGGAACCGTAGCTGGCCTCGGACGTCATCGATTGCTCCGGCGACATGTATGTGGGGGTCCCCAGGGAAGTTCCCGGCTGGGTCAGACGGGCTTCGCTGCTCATGGCCCGGGCGATTCCCAGATCCAGGAGCACTGCTTCCAACTCTGGGCCGTCGTTTCGGACGAGGATGTTGTCGGGTTTGATGTCCCGGTGGACCACGCCGCGGTCGTGCAAAACCGAAAGACCTTCGGCTGCGTCGGCGAGCAGCCACATGACCCACTCGGTTGGAGCACTGGGCATGAATCTACCCAATGTAGGCCCAGACAACCGCTCCATGGCCAGAGCCACCGAGTCTCGAAACGGCCCCCAGTCCAGGATGCGAACCAGCCGTCGATGTCGAACCGCTCGCAGAAGCTCCACCTCGCGCCAGAACCGCCCACGCACGCGATCGAGCACGTCGGCGTGGTACACCTTCAGGGCGACGGGTTGTTTCGTTTCGACGTGTTCTGCCTCGTAGACGATGCCAGCCGACCCCTCTCCCAGAGGCCCCACGATCCGATAACGCCGATCGAGCCGGTCCACCGAAACCACGGTAGACCCAGGCCGGACCGGGCGTCGAGGCGGAGAGAGTGGGAGCTTTCGGGCTGCCGCCGCCCCTCCGCCCCGCCGCGACCCGATGTCAGTCGTCGTCCTGACCTTCGTCCAGCGAGTGCGAGCCCTCGAGCACCAGCCGGGTCAACTGACGACGGCTCGAAACGCCCAGACGGGTCCGTCCCCTGAGGTCGTGGTATTTCACCGTGGATACACTCACCCGAAGATCGTCCGCCACTTCCTCGTTGCTCCAGCCGAGCACCACCCGGGCCAGCACCTCCCGCTCCCGATGGGACAGGTCGGGCCAAGCGCCCAGTCTCTCGGCCACGATGGAGGCGTCCAGCAGCTCGAAGCGCTCGGCCCGCTGGGGTTGCTGCCCGATGAACTGCCCCCGCCAGCGCCGGGACATTTCCAGGGCCTCCGCGGACACCTCGACGAACCGTTCCACCGAAAAGGGCTTTCGAAGAAAGGTGTATGCGCCTTCACCGATGGCTTCGCGCTCGATGCCGGGACGTTCCGCTCCGCTGATCACCACCGGACAGCAAGCCGAACGACGCAGGGGTCGCAGCAGCCGTGCCGGTTCGTGCAGCAGCGAGTGGTCGACGAACGCCACGTGGAAGGGCCCCCGCTCCTGCAGCTGCTCCAAGGCGTTGTGAATGCTGACCGCCTCCTCGACCCGGGCTCCTTGCTGCTGCAGCACCCGGCGAAGGGACGCAGAGGCCATCGCGTCGTCTTCGACCACCAAGAACCGGGAAGCTCCCAGGCGATGGCGAGAAACGGTCGACCCCACGACCCCCGCAAATAGCCCGGCCCCGCTTTCCGTTGAAGTCAGAAGCCCCATAGCGGGCCAATGTGGGCCCTGCGTCCGCAATTGTTGCGTGATGCGTAACGCACCGGATCCTCCGCGCCGGTCGACGGCTCTTCGGAGCAGCTGCTAAGGGCCATGGGGTGCGGCTGACTCGGGCCATCGAGCGGACGCGGCAGCGCTGGCAACGTCCTCGATGCCCCGAGCCGCCTCCCGACCTGAAAGGGCGGCGGGTGCTCCTGGTCTACGGCTTTCCCCGCTTCGGCGAGGTGGTGCTCTTGGCACCGCTGCTTCAGGCCCTCCGCCGCGCCGGCGCCGCGGATCCCGTGCAGGTTGTCTTGCGCGGGGCGGGCGCCGCCACACTCTCCGCCCTGCGGGTGCCGGTCCGACCGATCGACGGGGAAGGTCCAGTTCGGGAGGTGAAAGCCGACGTGGCCGTGGACCTGACCCACCGGGCGGACTTCGACGGGCACGCTTGGCTCGCTGCTTCCTGCGCCGCCTGGACCGCGGGCTTCGTCCCCGCATTCGATCACCCCCGAGCTCGGACGCTCCACCGGCCGGTCTTGGACCGTCGACCTTGGGGACTGAACCATTGGATCGACAGTTCGATGGAGCCCTTCGCGCCGTTCCGGCTCCAACCCAAGCTCCCTCTCCAGATGCCCCCGCTGCCCCGGCGCCGGGACGACGGATGGCCCACCGGCGAGGGCCCACGGCTCCTTTTGGTTCCCGGAGCGCGCGATCCCGACCGGCGGTGGCCTCCCTGGGTGTTCGAAGCCCTGGGACGCAGGCACGTGCAAGCCAGACGCGGCCGGGTCCTGGTGGTGGGTGCACCGTCGGAGGCGTCGCTGGTGGAGCGGGTGCAGCGGAGCGTCGGACGCCGGTGCCGGCGCTACCTCGGCGGTCTAACGGGCTTGGTCGAACGGGTCCGCCGGGCCGACGCGGTGGTCAGCAACGATACCGGAACGATGCAAGTCGCGTTGACTTTGGGGATTCCGACGGTCTGCCTGTTCTCGACCATGCGGCCCGAGGTGTGGGGGCCGCACCCGAAGTCGACAGCGCCTGCCTGGATCGTCTCGGGGAATCGGGACGGTCTCGATCCGAGTTCCCTGGACGACCGGCTGGATGCCGTGCTCGAAGCCTCGTGATCATGTGCACGCTGGCCTGGTACCGAGACCGCGAGCGGCGGGTGGTGGTCGCCAACCGGGACGAGCGCAGCGACCGACCCGCCACCCCGCCCCGCCTTCACCGTCGGGGAGCCCGCCGCATTCTGGCGCCGGTGGACCAGGCGGCGGGCGGAACCTGGATCGGCGTCAACGATCGAAATCTGTTCGCGGGAATCACCAACCGGTTCGGCGCTCCGGTCGATCGGCGTCTGCCTTCGCGGGGACGGTGGGTGTTCGAAGCCTTGGCCTGCCGCACCGCCGAGGAGGCCGCTTCGCGATTGGCCCTACTCCGCCCGGATGGGGAAAACGGGTTTCACTTGGTGGTCTCGGATCCGGACCAAACCTTCCTGATCTGGAACGACCGCACCACCCTGCGGGTCGAACCCCGCGGACCCGGCCTCCACCTGGTGACGGAGCGGAGCCTGCTCGATGGACCGACCGAGCGCGAAAGGTGGCTTGCGCCCAGGCTGGCCGCCCTGCCGCCCGGTGAAGCCTGGCTGCAGCCCTTTGGAGCCTGCCGACTCGACGCTCCCCTGGACGGCGCCTTCGTCCGTTCGGCCGACGGCACCTACGGAACCCGGTCGACCACCCTCATCGAGTGGAACGAGGGCCTCGAGCGCTACGCCCACCGGGATTGGTCTCCGAAACCGTTGCCTTTTTCTCGGTACGAGGACCTGTTGGACTCATAGGACGGCAAAGGCGTCCGAAACTCGAAGCTGCGACCATGGACACCCTCCCTCCCGTCCTGAACCCGGCCCGGATCCAAGAGACCACCGGGGGAGATCCCGAATTCCTGCGGGAATTGATGGACCTGTACCTCGAAGACGCCCAGGAGCGCCTTCAGGAGCTGCACGCCGCCCTCGAAGCTGCGGATGCCGAAGCGGTGGCTCGGTGCGCCCACAAGATGAAGGGCGCCAGCTCCAACGTGGGCGCCGAGCGGATCGAACGCTTGGCCATCCGCATCGAGCAGGACGCCCATCGGGGTGTGCTGCCGGCCCTTCCCGAAACCCTGTCTTCGCTGCGGTCGGAGCTCGAACGGATCCCCCGCGCCCTCGAGGCGAGCACGTCCTGACGCCGGACCGCGGGTCTCGTCGATTCGGACGACCTTCGAACGATTTTTTTTCGAGCCTGCCGTGCCTGGGGCGACTAGCCTTTCCCCGTGCAGCGGGAGTGGATGCTCCGGGAACTTCGATCGGTCTCGACCTGGGACCTGGTGGTGATCGGCGGAGGCGCCAGTGGCCTCGGAACGGCCGTCGACGCCGCCAGTCGAGGCTATCGGGTGGCGCTGGTGGAGCGGTACGACTTCGCCAAAGGAACCAGCTCCCGTTCGACCAAGCTCGTCCATGGGGGCGTTCGCTACCTGGAGCAAGGGAACGTGGGCTTGGTGGTGGAGGCCCTGCGCGAACGGGGCAGGCTCCTTCGCAATGCCCCCCACCTGGTCCGCGACGTCCCCTTCGTGGTGCCGAGCTACAGCTGGTGGCACCGTCCGTACTACGGCCTGGGCCTCAAGGTGTACGACCTGTTGGCCGGCCCCTACGGCTTTGGCGGCTCTCGTTTTCTGAGCCGCCAGCAGGCGCTGGCCGAGGTTCCCACCCTGGAGCCGGAAGGGCTCCGGGGCGCGGTGGTCTACCGAGACGGCCAGTTCGACGACGCGCGGCTGGCGGTGCACCTGGCCCGAACTGCAGTCGAGCACGGCGCCGTGCTGCTCAACTACGCGCAGGCGGTGGCGCTCGAAAAGGACGGAGCCGGGCGAACCTGCGGCGTCCGGGTCACCGACAGCGAGAGCGGTGAAGTGTTTTCGCTTCGCGCGAAGGTCGTGGTCAACGCGACGGGCGCGTGGACGGACTCGGTCCGACGCCTCGACGAGAGCACCGCGGTTTCGATGGTCCGGCCGAGCCAGGGCATTCACGTGGTCCTGGACAAGTCGTTCCTTCCGAGCGAATCGGCCATCCTGGTGCCGAAGACCGACGACGGCCGCGTGCTGTTCGTCATTCCTTGGAGCGAAGCCGTGGTGGTCGGCACCACCGACACGCCGATCGAAGACGTCCCGGTGGAGCCAAAGGCTCGCCCCGACGAGATCGACTTCGTGCTGGAGCACGCTCGGCAGTACCTGACCAAAGATCCGGATCTGGACGACGTGAAGAGCATCTACGCCGGAGTCCGCCCGTTGGTCTCGAACCAGCCGGGGCAAACCAAATCCCTCGCCCGAAACCACGTGATCACCGTCTCCGACAGCGGCCTCGTGACCCTGACCGGCGGCAAATGGACCACCTACCGAAAGATGGCCGAAGACGCGGTGGACCGGGCCGCTCGGGTCGGCGGTCTTCCGAAAGCCCCGTGCCGGACGGCAGAGCTCCGGCTTCATGGTCACGACCCGAATGCAGCGGTCTGGGGTCGGCTCGGCGTCCATGGAAGCGACGCACGCCACATCGAGAACGCCTGCCGCAAAGACCCGCGGGAGCGGCAACGCATCCACCCTGAACTGGCGGTCCTTCGGGCACAGGTTCGATTCGCGGCGCGGCACGAAATGGCCCGGACGGTCGAGGACGTGCTCAGTCGCCGGACCCGGGCTCTGTTGCACGACGCCCGGGCCGCGGCCGCGGCAGCCCCGGCCGTGGCCGAGATCTTGGCCGAAGAGCTCGACCGCTCCCCGGCCTGGGTGCGGGAGCAGATCGAAGGGTTCGGGCGCTTGGCCCGGCACCACCTTCCCACCCCGGTCGCGGCGGCGGCGTGAGGGGCGTCTTTCCCGGTCGAGACAGCGGCATGGGGGATCGGCCCGTCCCGACGGCGGGAAAATTGCACAGGGTTTTTCCGGTTCGTGCTTCGGGTCACGACATGGATTGCAAAAACCCGGCGCGCGAGGCGCATTTCGTGACCCATGGTTGACAACAAACCCTGACAAACATGGGGTGCCCGGGGGCCGTCGGGTCCCGGAGCCACCTTTCATGAACCGAACCCTCGCCATCCTCGCCTCCCTGTCCGTCGCCCAAACCGCAGCGGCCACGCCCCTGACCGGGGATGTGGACGACCCGGCCTCGTTCTTCGGTCTGCAACTGCCGGATGGCCGGGTGGCCGAGCGTCCGGGGCGCCTGCAGGGTCGGGTGCCCGACGGCACCCGGGCGGCGTGGCAGCGTTTTCGAGACCGAAACGGCCGGTGGCACGCCACCTGGGACGCCCATACCGGCGTCGCCAACCGGGTGTATGGGAGCTTCGTCCCGGCGCCCGGGGCGGTCCGCGATCCCCGGGCGGCCCAGCGGGCGGCCGAAGCGCTCCTGTTCACCCACCTGGACCTGCTGGCGCCGGGCAGCCGCCCCGCCGATTTCGAACTGGTGACCAACCACCTGAGCGACGACGGCACCTATCGCACCCTCGGGTATCGCCAGAGCTTCCGCGGGCTCGAAGTCCGAGGGGGGCAGATCAACGTACGGATCAAAAACGACCGGATCTTCGTCCTCGGCTCCGACGCCTTGCCGGTGAGTCGGGTATCGATCGAGGTGCCCGACACGACGGCGGCCGCCTCGCTGCTCCGAAGCCGTGCCGCCGACTGGATCCGGTCCACCCGGGCCACCGACGTGCAGATCACCGAGCCGCTCGAGGGCCCCTTCGTGCTCCCGATTCGCGAGAACGGGACCATCCGGGCCGAAGTGGTGATCCGGGTCCATCTGAAGGCGCTCGACCGGGTCGAGGAATGGGATGTGTTTTTGCGGGCCCGGGACGGGGCTCGCGTGGCCCGGGAGCAGACCCTGCTGTTCGCGGGCGGCGACCTTCGATTCGAAAGCCCGAATCGCTGGCCGGGGAACGGCCGGGTGGAGGATCCGGCCCCCTTCGCCACGGTGCGGCTGTCGGGAGACTTCGGCGAGACGACGGAAACCACCGACGGCTTCGGGGCCCTGTCGTGGCCGGGCGCGGCGCCAGCGACGGTTGAGCTTCCTGCGGTCAACATTTTCGGGATCGGCTCGGGTTTGTCGGGCCCCCGGGTCCAAGTGGCGAACCAATCGGGCGCTACCACCGCTTCCGTGGAACTCGACCCGGACGGCATCGCGGTCGTCGACCGCGGCTCGAGCGAGACGGTGGACGCGGTGCTCAACGCGTTTTTGGCCAACGACGTAGCCCGAGAGCGCGCCCTGCAGATCGAATCGAATCAGCCCTGGTTGAATCAGCCGGTCACCTCTTTCGTGAACCGCACCAACGGAGCATGCAACGCCTTCTCGAATCGGCTGCAGACCTTCTTCTTTCGCCGGGCCCGGATTTCGAGTGGCGCCACCTGCGAAAACACCGCCTTGCTCGACGACGTGGTCTACCACGAGTTCGGTCACTCCATGCACGGCCAGATGCTCCTGAACGGCGTCGGCAACTTCACTTCGGACCACAGCGAAGGGCTCAGCGACTACTTCGCAGCCACCATCGTCGACGACTCGGGGATGGGACGGGGCTTTTTCCAAAACTCGGCCGCCCTGCGGGAGCTGGACCCCCCAGCGCCGAACACCTGGACGCGCCTGCGCGACGACCCGGTTCAGCACACCCGGGGCCTGACCTACGGGGGCGCCATGTGGGACCTGCGTACGGCCCTCGCATCCAAGTACCCCGAAGACGGCGTGCTTCGGACCGATCGGCTGATGTTCGCGGCCCTGCAGCGGGCCTCGTCGATCACGAACACCTTCATCGAGGTCCTGGCTGCCAACGACGACGACGGCAATCTGGGCAACGGGACGCCGGATTTTTGCGAAATCCAAGCCGCCTTTTCGGTGCACGGCCTGGCCATCGGCACACCGTATGCCCTGGACATCGGAGCGGTGGAACAGGACGGCGCCCAGGTCTCGCTTCGGGTGTCGGCTTCGGACATCTCGTGCGAAGACGCGCCACCCACCGAAGACCTGCCGACGGTGCGGGTGACCTGGTCCGCTCCAGAAACCGGCGCCCGGGGCGAGTTCGACTTGCAGCGGATTCCCGAAATGGACCGCTTTGCCGAAACGGTACCCCAGGACGCAGTGCCTCCCGGCACCCTGGTGCAGTACCAGGTGGTGATCATTCGAGGCGACGGCAGCCGAGAGGTGCGGCCCGACGCCGACCACGATCCGGTCTTTCGAACCTTGGTGGGCGACTTCGAAGAGGTCTTCTGCACCGACTTCGAGCGGGACCCCTTCGGGCAGGACGGCTTCACCACCCGGGTCCTGGCCGGCTCCAACCTGACGTCGTTCGCGGACGACTGGCACTGGGGCGAGATCGAAAGCCCGGCCCCGGAGGACCCCCGAAACGCGTTCAGCCCCTCCCGGGTGATCGGCAACGACCTGGGCGGGGATGCGGGCAACGGCAATCGATTCAACGGACGATACCGGGGCGGTGTGACCAACCGCCTGGTGCTTCCCAGCTTCGACGTGTCGGGCTACGAGAAGGTATTTTTGACCTACCGCCGGTGGCTCAACGTGTGGGACCGGCGGATCGATCAGGCGACGGTCTTTTCGAACGACGAGGTGGTGTTCGAGAACGTAGCGGGCGCCGGCAACCAGCCATTCAGTCACTTCGACGGCAGCTGGCGGTTCGAGGTTCTGAACCTGACGGACACCATCGACACGGCGGGCGACACCCAGATCGAGTTCGAGCTCGAGGCCGCCAGCCGGGAGTCGGGCAGCCAGTTCGAAGGCTTTCCGACGGCGGGAGGCTGGACCTTGGACGATCTGTGCGTCCTGGGCTTTCGGCCCGCGGTGTGCGGCGACGGGATCGTGGAGCAGCGCGAGATCTGCGACGACGGAAACACCGAAGACGACGACGGGTGCCAAGCCGATTGCACCCCCACCCCACGGGTCTGCGGCAACGGGCTGGTGCAAGAAGGCGAAGCCTGTGACGACGGAAATCTGCAAGGTGGAGACGGATGCGAAGCCGACTGCACTCCGACGCCCCTGGTCTGCGGCAACGGGCTCGTGCAAGAAGGCGAGGCCTGCGACGACGGAAACACCATCGACGGCGACGGCTGCGAGTCCGACTGCACCCCGACACCCGTCTGCGGCAACGGCCAGGTGGAAGACGGAGAGAGCTGCGACGACGGCAACACCACCAGCGGCGACGGCTGCGAGGCGGACTGTACCCCGACGCCCGTTTGCGGCAACGGCCAGGTGGAAAGCGGCGAAACCTGCGACGACGGCAACACCACCGACGGCGACGGCTGCCAAGCGGACTGCACCCCGACGCCGGAGCCGCCGTCGATGGACCCGGAGCCCGACGATGTGGAGCCCCTGCCGCTGAACGACTCGGGCTGCACCCACAGCGGAGCCGGCGGCTCGGCGCCGTGGCTCGGGCTCGGGGGCCTGTGGATCTTGATGGGGTGGCGCCGGCGACGAACCGGCTGAAGCCTTGGGTGCGTCTTCGGCCCACCGGGCTCGGAGCCGACCTGCGTTGCACAGCCGGCGCTTCAGCCGGCCAGCCGCTCCCGCACCAGGCGGACCACCGTATCGCTCCACCGGCGGTCGGAGTTGAGCGAAGGGATCAACAGCAGCTCTTCGCCTCCCGCTCGTCGGAACGCCTCCCGACCTTCTTTCCCGATTTCTTCCAGGGTCTCGAGGCAGTCCGCCACGAAAGAGGGGCTCATCACAGCCAAGCGCCGAACCCCCTGCTCGGCCAGTTCGCGGATCCGGTCGTCGGTGTACGGACGAAGCCAAGGTGCCCGCCCGAGCCTCGATTGAAACGAGGTCGATGCTCGGTCCGGATCCCACCCGAGGGCGGGCAGCAGAGCCTTTGTCGTTCGAAAACACTGCGCCCGGTAGCAGTAGCGGTGAACCGGACTGGGCACGTCGCAGCAGTCCGGCCGGCGCAAGCACCACATCCCGGTGGGATCGCTTTTGTGGATCTGCCGCTCCGGGACCCCGTGATAGGTGATCAGCAGGTGGTCGGGGTCGAAGGCCTCCAGGTGCGGTCGCGCGACCCGGGCCCACGTCTCGATGAAGGCCGGGTGCTCGAAGAAGGGTTCCACCGAAAGGACCGGAAGTCGCCTGGACCGAATCCCAGCGATCTGAACCGCCGACTTCAGGGCCGAGCCGAAGGCCGAGGCGGAGTATTGGGGAAAAAGGGGCACGACCACCACCTCTTTCACCCCGGACCCCAACAGACGATCCATGGCTTTGCGGATCGACGGCGAGCCGTAGCGCATGGCCGGTTCGACGCGAAACCCGTCCCCCAACTGCGCGCGAACCTGCTCCGTCAGCTTCAGATGGTGAAGCAACAGAGGTGAGCCGGCTTCGGTCCAGATCGACCGGTAGGCTTTGGCGGACCGGGCCGGCCGGAAGGGCAAGACCACCAAATTTAGCAGCAGCCACCGGCGAAAGGCCGGAATGTCCACCACGTCGGGGTCGCTCAAGAACTCGCGAAGGTAGCGACGCACGTCGCGCACCGAGGTGGAGTCGGGCGTTCCCAGATTCACCAACAGGACGCCGGTGGGTCGCTCGGTCCCCTCGGCCATCGGGATCCGAGACTGCCCGGGCCTCGGGTCGGCGGCAAACTCTGGGTCCGCCGGAGAGCCGCCCTCGGCGTTTTGCGACCAAAAGACCTTCACGCTCGCTCGGCCCCCACCGCTTCGTTTCGGTCGCCGAGCCACCGCAACGCGGCAGGCCGATCGGGCTTGCCGAGGGGGGTGGTCGGCACGGAAGGAACCGGGTGCACGGTTTTCGGCACCTTGAACGCCGACAATCGCTCGCGCAAGAAGGTCTGAATGTCGGGGACCGGCCGAGGCGCCACCAAGGCTTCCACCCGTTCACCCCACTCCGGATCGGGCAGGCCCACCACCACCGCCGCTTCGACCGCCGGATGCTCCAGAAGGGCAGCCTCGACCTCGGCGGGATCCACGTTTTCGCCCCCGCTGACGATCACCGTCTTCGCCCGCCCCCGCACGAACAGCCGTCCGTCTTCGACACTTCCCAGATCTCCGGTATCGAACCAAGCGTCTCGGGCTCTCGCTGATTCGTTCCAATACCCCTGAAACAGGTTGGGTCCGCGGATCCAGATCTGACCCTCGGCGCCGATTCGAACCTGGATCCCGGCCAAGGGCCGCCCCACCCCCCAGGCCGGGTCGGGCGGTGTTCCGTGGGGCTGGGTCGAAACCTGGGAGGCGGCCTCGGTCATGCCGTAGGTGGTCAGAAGCGGAAAGCCTCGGCCTGAAGCTTCCCGCAGCAGGCGGTCGGGCGTGGGGGCGCCTCCGACCAACGCGGCCCGCACGCCGGCGGGCCACGCCCCTTCGTGATCGAGCAGCCGGCGCACCATCGTCGGAACCAGCGACGCCAAGGTCACACCGAACCGGGTCGCGTCCCGATGAAACGCCTCCGGCCGAAATCCATCTTGCAAAGCATCGGGCAGCGCCACGGTCCGGCCGGCGAAGAGGCACCGGGTCAGGA
>DAPKRQ010000030.1:0-3195 GCA_031800475.1 Myxococcales bacterium LLY-WYZ-16_1 | reverse complement strand
GCCCAATGTGGTCCGGGCGCTCGTGGGCCGGCAGGACGGGGTCGCGCGAGCGGGCGCGGGCCAGGCCATCGTCGAAGCCTGCGTGGACGACCTTCTGCCTCTGCACGTGCCCGAAGTGCTGTCGGCCCTGTTCGAGGCGGGAGCCGCCGACGCCTGGGCCGAGCCGGTGTCGATGAAAAAGGGCCGGCCGGGTCTCAAGCTCTGCGCCCTGTGCAGCCGCCCTGCGGTCGACGGCGTGGCCGACGCCCTGTTGCGGGCCAGCAGCACCGCCGGCGTGCGGTGGTGGCCCGTGGAGCGGCGGCTCCTGCCCCGCCGGATGGAGACGGTCTCGACCCGCTTCGGTGCAGTGGGGGTCAAGGTGGTGCAGCGACCCGGCGGCCTTCGGTCCTGGGCGCCCGAGCCGGACGACTGCCACCGCGCGGCCCAGGAGCACGGCGTGCCGGAGCGCGAGGTTTACGAGGCCGCGCTGGCAGCCGCTCGCGAAAAGGCTGGAGGCTTCGACCGGTGAGCGACGAACTCCAAGACGCGCTCGAGCGCTTGCTCGATGCGGGCGCACCGCCCTCTTTGGCGGCGGCGGCCCGGGTCGTGCAAGCCGACCTGCAGGTTCCCTGGGTTCGGGTGGTGCTCGACCTGGCCGATGGGCCCGAGCTTTCGGCGGAAGCCGGCGTCGCGCCGCCCATGGCTTCCGAGCCCGACCCGGAGACCACCGCCGAGTGGAACGGCCGCGGTCGCGTTTCCATTCGATGGCGGGGAGACGCAGAGGGCCTGGAGAGTTTTTCGCGGGTCGACGGCTTGGCCCGCATGACCCTGTGGCTCGGCATGTCGGGCGCCTTGGCCGAGACGACGGGTCGGGCCGACTCGCCCCCCCGCGGCTTGGTGGAGCTGGCCGGTGCGGCCGCCCACGAGTTGAACCAGCCCCTGACCACGCTGCTCGGAACCATCGAACTGGCGCGGCGCAAGCTCGACGTGGACCACCCGGTGCAGCGGCACCTGGACGCCATGCAAGGGGAGGCCGACCGCATCGCCGCCACCGTCCACCGCCTGGCCCACGTGGTGCGCTACCAAACCAAACCCTACGTCGGCAGCTCCGACATCATGGACCTGCAGGCGGCCAGCCAGGACGGGGAAATCACGGACCCCGCCCCGGTCCCGATGCCCTCCACCGCGGACACCGAGGACCTCTGACCGCAGCGGGGAGGCCCCCGCCCGGTGTGCCTGGCCCCGCTCGGGGCGATTTTCGACATGCGCACGGCGGGTCGAGTTCGGTGGGGTCGCCTGGGGGCTGCTCGGCCCTTCTCGGCGCCGGACCCCACCGAGGCACGTTCTGGGCGTGACGCTCGCGGTCGGGGCCGGGTAGGGTCCTCCACTGGAGAAAATCACTTTCATGGTCCCGTACAGTCCTCCCGTCGACGACATGCGCTTCGTGCTCGAGCAGGTGCTCGGCCGTGGCCAGCTCACCGAGGTTCCCGGGTTCTCCGAAACGACCCCGGACATGCTCGAAGCGATCTTGGGCGAGGCGGCCAAGCTCGCTTCGAACGTGCTCGCGCCGCTGAACCACGTGGGCGACCGGCAGCACGCCCGC
This sequence comes from Myxococcales bacterium LLY-WYZ-16_1, assembly GCA_031800475.1. Lineage (GTDB taxonomy): Bacteria > Myxococcota > Kuafuiibacteriia > Kuafuiibacteriales > Kuafuiibacteriaceae > Kuafuiihalomonas > Kuafuiihalomonas phototrophica. Next base: position 1,613 of record DAPKRQ010000030.1, on the reverse strand, counting down.
TGGTCCGAAGGGGGTGTGGTGACCATGCCCCAGGGTTTCAAGGAGGCCTACGCCCAATACCGGGACGGGGGCTGGAATGCTTTGCCCTTCGATCCGGAGCACGGGGGCCAGGGGCTTCCGTGGGCGGTCGCCTTCGCCGTGCAGGAGATGTGGCACGCGTCGAACATGAGCTTCGGACTGTGCCCCACCCTCAATCAAGGCGCGGTGGAGCTCTTGCAGGAGTACGGCTCACCGTCTCAGAAGACGCTCTTTTTGGAGAACCTGATCAGCGGCCACTGGACCGGGACCATGAACCTGACCGAGCCTCAAGCCGGCTCCGATCTGTCGACCGTCCGGTGTGTCGCCCAGCCCGCACCCGACCTGGGAGAGAACACCTATCGATTGAAGGGACAGAAAATCTACATCACCTACGGTGAACACGACCTGGCGGAAAATGTCATCCACATGGTCCTGGCCCGAACCCCCGGTGCGCCGGAGGGAACCAAGGGGATCAGCTTGTTCATCGTTCCGAAATTCATGGTGAAAGACGACGGCAGCCTCGGCGAGCGAAACGACGTGGTCTGCACGTCGATCGAAAAGAAGCTCGGCATCGCCGCCAGCCCGACCTGCACCATGATGTACGGCGACAACTCCGATGGCGCCGTAGGCTACCTGGTTGGTGAGGAGTGCCAGGGCCTGAAACTGATGTTCGTCATGATGAACAACGCCCGGCTGTCGGTCGGTCTCGAGGGCGTGGGCATCGCCGCCCGAGCGCTGGACCAGGCGGTGGCCTTTGCCAAGGACCGGGTCCAGAGCAAGCACTTGGCCAAGCCGAAGGAGGGTCCGGTTCGGATCATCGAGCACGCCGACGTGCGGCGCATGCTGCTTCGCATGAAGTCCCTGACCGAGGCTGCCCGAGCTCTCACCTATCAGGCCGGCATGTACCTGGATCTGTCGAAGCTACACCCAGACGCCACGGAGGCGGCGAACGCCAAAGCGATGGTCGATCTGTTGACCCCCGTGGTCAAGGCGTGGGGCACCGACGTCGGCTGCGACGTCACTTCTTTGGGCATCCAGGTGCATGGGGGCATGGGTTACGTCGAAGAGACCGGAGCGGCTCAGCACTTTCGCGATGCGCGCATCGCTCCGATCTACGAGGGGACCAACGGTATTCAAGCGAACGATCTGGCGTTTAGAAAGGTTTTGCGAGACCAGGGACAGGCGGCCAGCGCGTTCCTGGAGCAGGTTCGGAGCGTGGCCGAGGCTCTCGAGGCTTCGGACGAGCCGCAGCTCAAGGCCATGAAGCCGCGGTTGTCCGACGGGTGCGATGCCCTCGAAGAGGCCACCCGCTGGATCGTGGACACCGGCGCTTCGGAGCCCAACCGGGTGGCGGCCTCGGCATACCCGTACCTGTCGGCCTTCGGGTATTTGGCGGGGGGTTGGATGCTTTGTCGGTCGGCCCTGGCCCTGTCCGAAAATGCGGCCGCGCCCTCGGCGGAGTTCCGGGACGCCAAGCTCGCCACGGCCCGTTTTTACGCCGACCATTTCCTGCCCCAGGTTCGGGCGCACCTGCCGGCGGTGACCGCCGGTCACGCCGTGGTGGACGAGGCCCCCGAAAGCATCTTCTGAGGCAC
>DAPKRQ010000029.1:0-3877 GCA_031800475.1 Myxococcales bacterium LLY-WYZ-16_1 | reverse complement strand
GGGACGCCCACGAGCGCCTGCGGGACCAACTGCACATCCGCGGCGCCCATCTGCTCGAGGAGGGTCTCGACCTGGACCGCTTCCTGCCGGCCGAGCCCCAGGCGGCCCAGCGCACCCTCGGCTTGCCCCGCCACCGCTACGTGGCCCTGACCGGTCGCCTGGACCCGGAGCTGCGGCTCGACCTGCTCGCACTCGCCCACCGAAAGCTGCCGGGCGTGGGTCTGCTGGTGGCGGCGGAGGGTCCGGCCGAAGGCGCGCTCGAAGCCATGCGTCTGGCGACCCGCCCGTCGTCCCCGGTGATCCGGCTCGAACCCGAACCGGAAGCCGAACGTCTGGCCATCGCCGCCGCGGAGCTGGGGCTGGCCCTTCGGCCGCAGGGGGTCGGCCCCGAGTCCTTGGCCTACGCGGCCATGGGCCGGCGCCAGGTCGCCCTGTCCGAGGATGTGTCGGCCCGCATCGCGCCCTTGTTTCCCGGCGGGGGTGCGGTGGTGCGGCCGCCGGCGCGCGACCCGAGCCCCGCCGACCTGCAGCGCGCCCTGGAGGCCGGACTCGAGCAGGCCCGAGCGGGCCCCCTGCCCGGCCTCGATGGGGCGCGGCAGCAGCTGGGCACGGGCTCGGGGGTCGATCGACTCTTGGAGGTGGCCGCCGCGTGCGCCGCGGAATGAGCGCCCGCCTGCCCGCCCGACCGGGCCTTCGCATCGGGTTCGTGCTGCCGGGCCTCGGAGTGGGCGGTGCGGAGCGGATCGTGACCCATCTGGCCCTGGACCTGGCCGCTCGGGGGCACGCGTGCTGGGTGGCCGCCACGACCCGAGGGGGGCTTCGGGCCCGAGAGCTGCAGCGACATGGGGTGCCGGTGGAGGTGCTCGGGCTGAACGACCCGAGCCGGGGTTTGCGGGCGGCTGGACGGCTGCGGCAGTGGATGGCGGACCACCGCCTGGACGTGGTGCACAGCCACCTGTCTCCCGCGGACATCCTGACCGCCTGGGCCCGGGCCAGTCTGCGGCCGCGCCCCCGCTGGGTCGCGACCCTGCACAACCCAGGGGTGGAGCTGTCTCGACGGAGGTGGGCGGTCTGGGCCGCGAGCCTCCGCCTGGGCGCATGGGTCACCGCCGTCGGCGATGCGGTGGCCCGGGCGGCGCCGGTCCCGGTCGCTCGGGTGATCCGGCCGAGCTCGTTCGACCCGACGGCGGTGGCGCCGTCCCGGCTGCAGGCCCGGCGGGCCCTCAAACTGCGCTCCACCCGCCCCTGGATCCTGTTCGTCGGCCGCTTGGCGGTGGTGAAGGGCGTGGATCGCATCGAGAAGCTGGCCGCCCGGGTGCCGGGCGCGAGCTTCGCGGTGGTGGGCGACGGGCCCGAAGGACCCGCGCTGGCCCGGGCTGGCGTGCACGCTTGGGGCAGTCGGGCTGCCCCGGAACGCCTGCTCCCCGCGGCGAACCTGCTCCTGCTCCCGTCCCGCAGCGAAGGGTTCCCTCAGATCCTGCTCGAGGCCGCCGCCGCCCGGGTCCCCGTGGTGGCCACCGCCACCGCCGGAACCTGCGAGATCCTGACCCCGGACACGGGCTATCTGACCCCGTTGGGCCCCGAGCCGCAGGTCCTGTCCGGACTGGAACGGGCGATCCGCACCGCCCTGGCCGACCCGGTCGACGCCCGAGCCCGAGCCGACCGGGCCCGCGCCCGCGTCCTCGCCGAAGGCTGGACCCGGCGGGCCATGGTCGACCGCTTCGAACGCCTGTTTCGCGACGGCGTTTGACCGCCGTGCCGCCTTTGGGCAACCCCACCACGGACTTTGGTAGAGCTGGACCTGGGAGTTTGGCAGGGCCCCCTGACCCTGATCGCGGCGCTCTTGCTGAGCCTGTACTTCACCCCCACGATCCGCCGGGGCGCGCTCAAGTACGGGGTGGTGGACCAGCCCGACGGCAAGCTGAAGGTCCACGAGACTCCGGTCGCCTATCTGGGGGGAGTGGCGGTGTACCTGGCCTTCCTGTTCGCGTTGGCCTTCGCCTACGACTTCACCCCCCAAGTGCTGGGCATTTTGCTCGCAGCGTCCATCGTGGTGATGCTCGGCCTGTTCGACGACCTGAAGGTCCTGCCCCCCACGGTGAAGCTGCTCGGCCAGGGAGTGGCGTGCATGGTCTTGATCAAGGCCGACGTCATGATCCGGCTGTCGATCCTGCCGAGCTGGGCGGCCGTGGTCCTGACCGTGGTCTGGCTGCTCGGGACCACCAACGCCATCAACCTGGTCGACGTGTCCGACGGCTTGGCCGGTGGGGTTTCGGCCATCGCCGGGGTCTGTTTGTTCGTCGTGTCGGCTTGGAACGGCAACCAAGACCTGGGCATGATGGCGGCGGCCTTGGTGGGAGCGACCCTGGGCTTTTTGGTATTCAATCGACCGCCGGCCCGCATCTACCTGGGCGACACCGGGTCCATGTTCTTGGGCTTCATGCTCGGCGCCCTGGCCATGACCAACCACTACACGTTTCGGCATCCCTGGGCGGCCTTGGCCCCGGTGCTGATCCTCGGTGTCCCGATTTTCGACACCCTCTTCGTCATGGGGGTGCGGGCGAGACGCCGGATCCCGATCATGCAGGGAAGCCCGGACCACTTCGCCGTGCGGCTTCGCCGGCACGGGTTGGGTCGCTGGACCATCGCCGGGATCGGATGGGGCGCGAGCACGCTTTTGGGAGCGGCAGGATTGACGACATGCCAAGTGGAGCCCGCCGTGGCGGCGGGTATCCTGGGAGGGGTCCTGGGTTTGACGGCGGCCGCGGTCCTTGTCTTGGTACGGATGGGACGAGGCCCCGACCATCCCGCCTCTCCCACTTCCGGGGACGGGAGCGGACCGCTGTCGGCGGACGGCTGGCGTGGGTAGGCGGATTCGGGATAACTTCGTAGTCTGACCAGGGCTCGGCGGGCGCGTGGCGAACAAGACCAAAATCCTGAATCAGGCCCAGAAACACATCGGGAAGGGCCAGTGGGATAAAGCGATCCGGGAGCTCCAGAAGCTGATCGCGGAGGAGCCGAACGACGTTCGCACCCTGCTGAAGCTGGGAGACGTGTACTCCAAGCAGGGAGATCGGGAGTCGGCCACGCGGGTCTACCGTCAGGTGGCCGAGTCCTACAGCGAGCAGGGCTTCTTCTTGAAGGCGGTGGCCGTCTTCAAACAGATCCTGAAGCACGACCCCAAGAACATCGAGGTGCTGCTGCGGCTGGCCGAACTGTACGAGCACCTGAATCTGACCGGGGAGGCCTTGTCGCAATACCACGCCGCCGCCGCGCTCTACGAAGAGCAGGGCAACGCGCCGAAGAGCCTGGAGGTGCTGCGCCGCGTGGTGGGGATGGAGCCCCAAAACGTGGCCTCGCGCATCAAGCTGGCGGAGCGATTTTCCAAGGAGAACATGGTCGAGGACGCGGCCCAGGAGTTTTCGCAGGCCGCCGAGCTGCTCAAGCAGCAAAACCGGATCGACGACTTTCTGAAGGTGGCCGAGCGCCTGCTGTACCACGCGCCAGATCGGCTGGACGTGGTGCGGGAAGTGGCCAAGATGCTGCTGGCTCGAAACGACACGAAGCGGGGCCTGGCCAAGCTGCAGATCCTCTACAAAGACGATCCGAAAGACGTGGAGACCCTGCGCCTGTTGGCCCGAGCCTTCAGCGATCTGGGCCAGTCGCAAAAGACCCTGTTCGTGTTTCGGGAGCTGGCCCGGGTGCACCACGAACAAGGGCGCCCGGTGGAGGCCGTGCAGGTCTACCAACAGATCCTTCAGCTCAACCCGAGCGACCCGGAGGCCCTGCAGGCGGTGGGCGCGAACGGGGGGCCCGGCTCATCGAGCCGCAGCGGTCCTCCGATGGCGCCGGGCTCGAGCGGTCCCGTTCCCGCGTC
>DAPKRQ010000028.1:0-10897 GCA_031800475.1 Myxococcales bacterium LLY-WYZ-16_1 | reverse complement strand
CGCACCGTGGGGGACGGGGGGATCATCAATTCGCCCCTGGCTCCGCCGTGGCCTTCCGACACCGCCGGCATCGAACGCCTGCTCCGCGAAGACTATCCCTTGGTGCCGGGACTGCCCGACGCGGCCGACAAGGTGCAGCGGGCCGCGATGGACAAGGTGGCGCAGGATCCGCGGGCCTTCGCCAAGAAGCTGGCTCTGCGGCTGCGCAACGAGCAGCAGATCCGCACCATCGAGCGAAACCAGAAGATCCAAGACGGATTCGACCACCTGCTCGCGGGACCGGACGCCGGCTCGGTCCGCGGCCGGGCGGCGGCGCTGGTGTCGATGATCCGCACCGGTCTACCCAAAGAGCTGCCGGCCGACGCCACGCCCGAGTACCAGGCCACGTTCGAGTGGCTGACCCAGGGGGAGGGGGCCGAGCGGGACCGCAAGATCTTCGATGGACTGCGCAAGCAGTTTCGGGCCGGTGAAGCCAAGGTGTTCGGCGAGGCCCTGCAGGGCGGTCTGGCGGAGGGTCATTCCCTGCCGGCGGCCGTCCAAGGGGCCCTGGATCGCATTCCGGTACCGGTCACCGTGGAGGTGGACGGCCTCAAGCCGGCCATGAGCGGGGACTTTGCCTTCGGGCCTCGCCAAAAGTCCTGGAAAGGCAACGCCCTGGACGCCATCGACGGCACCAAGCTGGGCGCGGCCTTGTTCAACACCGCCCTCCACCCGGCAGCGACCTTGTTGTCGGCGCTGGTGTTCGAAGAAGTGGTGAACGACGCCATGTCCAATCCGTCGGCCTACGGTTTCGAGCAGATGGATCGCTTTGGCGTCGCCATGATGGCGGGGGGCGTGGCTGCCGGGAAGGGCTTCACGGCCAAGAACGTGCATCTTCCGGTTCAGTTCATCTACGACGCGGACGGTGAGTCGAACACCACGGCATTCGACGGCGTGCGCCACATCGCCCAAGGAGCGGCGGAGCAGGCCGGCCGGGAGGTCGACGTCAAGATGGTGGGGGTGCACACCGACCCGGTGGCCGCCTACCTGAGGGCTCTGTTCCGCTCGATGCACCCGGATCCCAGCATCGGGGAAGGTCGCATGCCCGGCGAAGTGGCCATCGTGAGCTCTCACACCGACGGCGTGCGGAACATGCGCTCGATGGCTCAGCGGATGGCCGAGGAAGGGACCGGGGAACCGCTGATCCTCACCAACACGACCCACCCACCGAAGACGATCGAACCGTCGGAGTTGGCCGAGCACGACTGGACATTCGAGTCGCTCCGCCAGACCATCTTCGACATCACCGATCACATTCGCGAACACAGCGCCCTGCCGCAGACGGTCAAGGACCGGTTTCCGCCGGATTCGTTCATGGGCCAGCAGATCGTCCCGGTGATCGAGCAGGTGCTGGCGGATCCCAAGTCCGAGCCCATGCGGAACTTGGTGATGGCCCGGCTTCAGGAGGACCGACATGCCCTCGAAAACTTCTACCGACGCTAGCCGCGCGGCCTTGGATGAGGCCTTGGCCGAGTTGGACGTCACCGCCGAGGAGCACGACGCGAACGAGGCGAAAGCCCGGCGTCGTTGGCGAAACGCCGTTCGGGATTTGGCAGGCAAGCCGGTGACCCGGACAGACGAGGTGGAGGTCGAGGTCGACGAAAACGGCGACGGGGCCCCATCTTCGGCGGGCCCGCCCTCACCCAAGAAGCGCAAAGGCCCCATGTAGTCGGGGCGGAGACGGGCCCGGCCCCAAGCGGCCGGGCCGCGGTGCGTCAGGAGCGGTCCGGCTCGCCCAGGGTCAGCACGTGCTCCCGGTCGGAGACGACCACGCCTCCCGGCGCTTCCAGGGTTACGGCGAACAGTTGGGCCCGTCCGACGGGGATCGGCGTGCGGATCGGGACCACCACCGGCCCTGGGCCTTCCGGAATGTCGAAGACACCGCCGTCCACGGGAAAGCGCTCGTCTCGCTCGGCGTCGAACACCCACAGCTGGTACTGGTGCGCGCCCGGATCGTTCGCCGGCATGCCGTCGAAGGTCATGTAGCCCTCCTGCCGCGTCGGACTCCACACCACCTCGCCCTCCACCCGATGACCTTTCAGGTGGGGGTCGTCGGTGGGCTTCCATCGGGCCCGGACCAGCCGGGGGCCTTCGGCGGCCTTCAGGGCCTCGAGACGCTCGGCGGGGGCGGGGGGCGCTGCCGGCTCGGCAGGGACCGGGGCTTCGGCCCGTTCGACCCGGTCTCGGTCTCGAAAGGCGGGGTCGGGCTCCCAAGGCCGCAGCCAGCCGGCGACGCCCAGGACCAAGCCGGCCGCCAGGGCCGCGACCCAGCCCGGGTGGATCGTCGGCCGGCGGCCGCGGCGGACCGAATCCTCGGCGAGGCCGAGCGAAGACGCTTCGCCCGGGTCCGGGATCTCGAAAACGCCGCCGAAAGTCGGCGGCTTCGAGCGGTTGCCGGTCGGGTCGGGGGTGTGCCCGGCTCCCGGGCCCAAGGCCGTCGACAAGATCCGTTTTCGCAGGTCGGACGGAAGCGGCTGTTCATCGGCGGCCGCAAAGGCCAGATGCAGGATCGCGGCCGCGTACTCGAAGTCGTCAGGGGCGATCTCGTCGGAAAAGGCGAGCAAGCGACGAAGCTCCATGCGCTGGCCCGGGGTGAGCCCGGTCTCCCATTCCTGCACGAGCAACTCGGCGATGCGCTCGTCTCCAGGTTGGTCGAATTCCGCGCTCATCGGGGGCCCTACCCTTCCAGGCTTTCGTTGGAGAGCTTCAAACGGTTGCGGACCGCGTTGAGACCCCGGCGCACGTGGGACTTGACCGTACCCACAGGAATCCCCGTGTCCGTGCTGATCTGCTCGTGGGTCAGCCCCTCGCAGATCGACAGGCGCAAGACCTGTTTGCGCTCTGGAGGCAGGTCTCGAAAGGCCCGGGCCGCCACCACGGCCTCGCCATGGCGTTCGAGGACGTGGTGCTCCTCGGAGGCCCATTGAGCCAGGTCGGCGGTATCTGGACCTCGGCGGGCGTGTTCCCGCTGCGTGGACCGATGACGGTCGATCAGACGCCGTCTAGAGATCATGGCCACGAAGGCCGCTTCGCTTCCCTTGTCCCCGTCGAATCGGTCGGCCGTTCGCCACAATTCGACGAAGATGTCCTGCACCGCGTCTTCGGCGTCGGCTCGGTTGGCGCACCAACGCAGCGCCATGGACCAGACCAGATTCCCGTAGCGATCCAAGCAGGACCGAACCGCGTCGGCCTCTCCCCGCGCAACCTGGGGGAGGATGGCGGGTGTCCCGTCGGTCAAACCAAGCGCGGGCTAACACGGAGATTCGAGCCTGTCGACGGCTTCAGACCCGGGAGCCTGCCGCCTGCAGCCAGTCGACCACCGCGTCGGGCCGTTCGGCGTGGACGAAGTGGCCTGCCCCCCCCACCACCTCCACCTCGACGCCCAAGGATTCGAGCCGATCCCGGTCGGCGCGGGGTACGTATTCCGAGCGACCCCCGACCAAGGCCCGGGTCTGCTGCGGTGCGGCGGCGACTTCCCGCCACAGGTCGGCGCCGCGAAACCGAAAGTGAAAACGCTCCAGGGCGGCCCGGTCGAAGCGCCAGCGGACCCCTTGGCCGTCCCGTTCGAGGTTCATGGACAACCACTCCACCAGGGGTTCCGGAAGACCTCCGTCCTGCAGAGCCCGCACCATGGTGCTTCGGTCCGGGGCCTGTTCCGGCGCTGCACGCAGGGCGGCCAGGACGGCGTCCGCATCGCCGCCGGTGACGGGGCCCGGGGTGATGTCGAGCAGGTCCACGTGGGCCAGTCGGTCCGGGGCCAGGCGCCGGAGCATCAGGCCCACCCGGCCACCGAGCGAATGGCCGATGATCCGAACCCGCTGCCAACCGACGCGGTCCAGGGTCTCGAGCAGGTCCCGGGCCATCCCCTCCAGCGAAAGCTCACCTGCGGGGATGGGCTGGGATCGACCGTGTCCGGTCAGGTCCGCCAGGAGGAAGCTGCGGTCCGCGTCGGACCATCGACGGGGGATCACGCCAAGGTTGCGCCCCGTCCCCAAGAAGCCGTGCAGGAGCACCGTGCGCCGGCTGCCCTCGCCGCGCAGTTCGTGATGGAGGATCATGCACCCGATCGAACCTGCCCCCGAAGCGCGATGGAAGCCGTTTCGGTCAAGGCGCCCAAGTTCGCCACGGAGTGGCTTTCACGCGGCCACCTTCTTTTGTTTTTTTGCGACCGCGAGCGTGGTACGCGCCCCAAAATGGCGTCACCGTCGGCCTTTTCGTCACGCGTCGTGATCACCGGCGTGGGCCTCACGTCGCCGAACGGCAACGATCTCGCTTCTTTTCGGCAAGCTCTGTTGCAAGGCCGCTCCGGCGTGGTGCCGTACGAAACACGGCACATGGGCCCGGTGCTCGCTGGCGTGTGCGACTTCGACGAACGCAAGTACCAGTCGCGCAAAGCGAGGCGGCGCGGCACGCGCGCCGGTTCCATCGCGATCTACTGCGCCCACGAGGCACTGGCTTCGGCGGGCCTATCCATCGACGGCGTGGACCGCTCCCGGGTGGGGGTCTACGTGGGAACGACGGAGCACGGAAACGTCGAAACGGAAAACGAGATCGCGAGCATGCGCGAGTATGACGACGACGTTCGTTACTGGTCCCACCACCACAACCCGCGCACCGTGGCGAACAACCCGGCGGGGGAGGTGACGATCAACCTCGGGATCACCGGGCCTCACTACTGCATCGGTGCCGCATGTGCCGCGGGCAACATCGGCCTGGTTCAGGGGGTGCAACAGCTGCAGCTCGGCATGGTCGACCAAGCCCTGGCCGGAGGCGTATCCGAGTCGATCCACACCTTCGGAATCTTCGCCAGCTTTCGGGCCGAGGGCGCCCTGGCGCACCACCCGGAACCGGCCCGGGCATCCCGCCCATTCGACCGGACCCGCAACGGGATCGTCGTGAGCGAGGGCGGCTGCTTGTACGTGCTCGAGCGCCTGGACGATGCCCTGGCCCGGCAAGCTCCCATCGTGGCCGAGGTCGTGGGCTACGCCATCAACTCGGACGCTCACGACTTCGTGTTGCCCCATGCGGAGCGCCAAGCTCAGTGCATGCGGGCCGCCTTGTCCCACGCTCGGCTCGAACCCGACGAGGTGGACGTGGTCAGCACCCATGCCACCTCGACCCCCCAAGGAGACGCCCAAGAGTCCCGAGCCGTCCGCGACGTGTTCGGCGGGTCGTCCCGGACCTGTGTCAACAACACCAAGAGCTTCATCGGCCACACCATGGGTGCGGCCGGTGCGTTGGAACTGGCGGGGAACCTTCCCTCCTTCCAGGACCGGCAGGTTCACCCGACGATCAACCTGGAAGACCCCGATCCCGACTGTTATCTGGAACAGCTGGTGATCGGCGAGCCCCGCCGGGTAGACCGGGTGGACGCCATCCTGAACAACTCCTTCGGAATGCTGGGAATCAATTCTTGCGTGATCGTGCGCCGCTGGGACAACCATTCCGGCGGAACCGCCGAGGTAACCCCATGAACGACCAAGAAGTGCGGCAGATCATTTTGGACATCATCCACGACATCGCCCCGGACGAAGACTTGTCCGACGTGAAACCGGACGTGCGCCTCCGGGATCAGTTGGACCTGGACTCGATGGACTTTCTCGACATCGTGATGGAGCTCCGCAAGCGCTACAAGATCGAGGTGCCCGAAGAGGACTACATGGAGCTTTCCACGCTGGACGGCTGCGTCGCCTATCTGAAGCCCAAATTCGAAGAGAAGGGCATCGTGGCCGCCTCGGCCTGAGTGAGGTGAAGTTCGACGTCGTCATCATCGGTGCTGGCTTGTCGGGGCTGGCAGCGGGATTGCGTGCGGCCCAGTTCGACAAGCGCGTTCTGGTTGTCGAGCGCCATAGCCTGTGGGGTGGACTGAACTCCTTCTACAAGAAGCAGGGTCGTCTGTTCGACGTGGGCCTGCACGCCATGACCAACTACATGGCGCCCGGCTACCGCGGCCCTCGCATTCCGCTGCAACGTCTCACCCGACAGTTGCGGATTCCGCTGCAGGACCTGGACATCGTGCCCCAGCACGTGTCTTCGACCCGTTTCGACGATTGCGTTCTGCCTTGGGGCAACGGGATCGAGTCGCTGGCCGCTTCGGTGGAGCGTGCATTCCCGGAAGAACGGGACGGTTTCGCCAGGTTGGCCGAAGCTTTGGCGCCTTATCCCGACGCCATGAACGATAGGCCCTGGGTGTCCTCTCGCGCGCGAATGCAGGAATATATCCGAACGCCTCTTTTGCGCGAGATGCTGTTGGCCCCTCTATTGTTTTATGGCGGTGCTGCTGCGCACGACATGGATTGGGGTCAGTGCGCGATTCTATTCAACAGCATCTATCGAGAAGGGCTGTGTCGGCCGAAGCGCGGCATGCGTCCCTTCTTGAAGATGCTGGTCGATCGTTTTCGGGAGGCGGGCGGCGAGATGTGGACCCGCGCACCGGTCGAAAGGCTGGTGCATCGGGATGGTCGAGTGGCCGAGGTGGTGGTGAAAGACCGACCGGCGGTCCAGGCCGACGTGGTGCTCTCGTCGGCCGGATGGCCCGAGACCGAAGGCCTTCTCGAGCCGGAGCGCGCCAAACCCCCCGTTCGTGCCGAGCCCGGACAACTGGCCTTCGTCGAGTCGATCTGGGTCCTGGATCGGGACCCGGCGGAACATGGCTATGACGACGCAGTGACCTTCTTCAATGCGGGGACCGAGTTCCGGTGGGAGGCGCCCGAAGACGACATCGACCTGCGTTCGGGCGTTCTGTGCTGTCCGAATCATTACGAAGGGACCGAAGAGCCCAGCTTCTTCGCGGTTCGAGCCACCCACTTGGCCCATCCTCGCCGCTGGTTCGAGTTCGACGAGGAAACCTATCGGACTCGAAAAGCCGCCGCGGTCGAGGCGTCTCGGCGCCGCGTCGAAGAGATCGTCGGCCCGTTCGGGGCCGAGGTTCACGCCACCGACGCCTTCACGCCCCGCACGGTTCACCACTACACCGGCCACGTAAACGGAGCGATCTACGGGTCGGCCGCCAAACGGCCGACGGCCGATATCGGCCTCGACAACCTGTTTTTGATCGGAACCGATCAGGGGCTCGTCGGGATCGTCGGCGCGATGCTCTCGGGCGTGGCCGTGACCAACGCGAAGGTCTTGAATCGATGAATCCAAACAGCTGGCTGGCACCTCCCGCAACGACGAGCCCCTCTGCCCTGATGCAGAAGCGCCCCAAGCTCCTGTCGGCCCGCCGTCTCCAAGGCGCGGAAGGGCCCTTCGACCTGGTGGTGATCGGATCCGGGCTCGCCGGGCTCACCGCCGCAAACCGCATGGCCCGGCTCGGGCACCGGGTTCTCATCCTGGAGCAGCATTACAACTTCGGTGGCTTGGCTACCTGGTTCAAGCGGTCGAACGGGCACGTCTTCGACATCTCCCTGCACGGGTTTCCGGCGGGTATGATCAAGACCTGCAAGAAGTACTGGAGCCGAGACATCGCCGATGCGATCGTTCAACTGGAGCGAATTCGCTTCGACAACCCTCAGTTTCAAATCGAGACGACGTTCGATCGAGAAGACTTTACCCGCATCTTGATCGAACGTTTTCGCGTCCCCGCAGAGACCGTAACGGAGTTCTTCGAGACGCTTCGACGAATGAACTTCTATGACGAGGATCGGACCACCACACGCGAGCTCTTCGAACGCTTTTTTCCGGGGCGCAACGACGTCCATCGCCTGCTGATGGAGCCCATCGCCTACGCGAACGGCTCGACGCTGGACGACCCGGCCATTACCTACGGCATCGTGTTCTCGAACTTCATGAGCAAGGGCGTCTTCACCTTTCACGGAGGGACGGACCAGCTCATCAAGCGCATGAAGGAAGAACTCAAGAAGAACGGCGCCGTCGTCCGGAACTACGCCCAGGTCGAACGGGTACACGTGGGGTCCGATCGGCACGGGCGCAGGGTCGAAGGCGTGCGGGTTAATGGAGTGGACATCGAGGCCCGGGCGGTGGTGAGCAACGCCAACCTCTGGACCACCATCTTCAAGCTGGTCGGGGAATCTCGATTCGATCACGATTTCGTGGACGAGGCTCGACAGATTCGCATGAACAACGCCTCCAGCCAGGTGTACGTTGGCCTGCGCAAGGACGTGAAGCTTCCTTCGGTCGGAGACCTCCTCTTCACGAGCAGCCATCCCGTGTTCGACACCCACGCTCTGACCGCCCTCGAGTGCACGAGTCGAACCTACTCCTTCTACTACCCCGAGCTCCGTCCCACGGTGGACCGAAGCTCGGTGGTCGCTTCGATCAACTCCAACTACGAGGACTGGGCAGACATGGACGAAGCGACCTATCAGGCTACCAAGGAGCGTTACGCCCAGGAGGCGATCGAAGGTCTCGAACGCTACGTACCTGGAGTCTCCTCCATGGTTGAGCACGTGGAGGTCGCGACCCCGAAGACCTTCGAATTCTTCACCCAGCATCATCGAGCCACCTCCTTCGGCACCAAATTCGAAGGCCTCAAGGTGAGCCAAGACCTCCCCAAGCAGATCCGAGGACTGTTTCACGCAGGCAGCGTCGGCATCATCATGAGCGGCTGGTTGGGCGCAGCGAACTACGGCGTCATCGTAGCCAACGAAGCGGACAAATACCTGGACGCACTGCGGCGCGCCGAGGAAGACAAGGCAGCATGCGACTCGACTTCGACGGCCAGCGCGTGATGGTCACCGGCGGCACCCGAGGGATCGGGGCCGGAATCAGCCGGGCTTTTCTCGAAGCCGGCGCTTCCGTCATCGCCACTTACACCCGGAACGAGGAAGCTGCGGAACGGTTCCGAGCCGAACTGGCCCCACAGCTGGACGCGTCCGTCCTGGACGACCGGCTCAGCCTGGAGCGCTTCGACGTGTCCGACGGAAATGCCGTGCAGGAGTTCTTTCGAGCCTTCGAAGGAGAGCTCCACGTCCTGGTCAACAACGCCGGCATTCGACAGGATGCCGCGGTGGCGCTGATGACCGACGAAGACTGGCGGCGTGTGCTTTCGGTCAACCTGGACGGGAGCTTCTTCGTGACCAAACAGGCCGTGCGATTGATGTCCGGCAAGCGCTACGGTCGCATCGTTCAGGTGATCTCTCCGAGCGGGCGCCTCGGCACCGCGGGCCAAGCCAACTATGCCGCTTCGAAAGCAGGGCTCGAGGCCATGGCCAAGAGTCTTTCCAAAGAGGTGGCCAAACGAGGCATCACCGTGAACTGCGTCTCGCCCGGTTTCGTGGACACCGATCTGCTCGCGGACCTCGACGACGAGACCAAGAAGGGGTTTCGGCAGATGGTTCCGATGCGCCGTTTCGGAGCGGTCGAAGAGATCGCTCATGCGGTGCTGTTTTTGGCCTCCCGGCAGGCCAGCTACGTCACCGGAACCACCTTGGAGGTGTCGGGGGGACTTTCGTGAGCGAAGGGCGCTCGCATCCGGCCGTCTTTGAGGTGCTCCCCCATCGGGAGCCTTTTTCGTTCTTGGACGAGGTCGGCGAGGTAGGCGAGGGCCGCCTGGTTGGCCACCGGGTGGTGCGAGCCGAAGAGCCTCAGTTCCGGGGGCATTATCCGGGGCGTCCACTGATGCCCGGTGTTCTGCTCTGTGAGATGGCTTTGCAGGCGGGAGCCTACCTGATGGCGCGACGGGCCGATGTGGAGTGGGCGGGATTTCCGGTCGTTACGCGGATCAAGAATGTTCGGTTCAAACGACAAGTCGTACCCGGCGATCGAGTGGACGTGGAAGTGACCCACGACGAGAGTGTCGGTGGAGTCCACTGGATGACCGGTCGTCTTCGCGTGAATGGAAAACTCGTTTGCGACATGTCCTTTGCCGTAACGCTCGTCAAGGAGGAGGCGGTCCGGTGAGTTTTCTGGGTCTCGAGAACAAGCGGATCGTTCTGTTTGGCGTCTCGAATCGCAAAAGTGTCGCGTTTCGTGTCAGTCGAGTGCTCGAGGAAGCGGGTGCCGAGGTTTGGTGGGGAGTGCACACAAAGGAGCGACGGACCGAACTGAAGAGGCATCTGGACCCGGACCGACTCCTCGTCTGCGACTTCGAAGCTGCGGAAGGGGCGGAAGGCAGCCCGGAGCACGCTGCCTCGCAGGTTCCGGGACCGGTCCACGGACTGGTCCACGCCGTCGCCTTCGCCAACTATTCCCGGGGTGCGCAGCCGTTTCAGCACACGGTGCGCGACGACTTTCTGCAGGCGGTGGACGTCTCTTGTTACTCTTTGGTTCGTTTGGCGAGGGCTTTCCAGGGGCAGCTGGCTTGTGACGGCTCGGTAGTGACGGTGTCGATTTCGACGACCCGGATGGCCGCTGAAAACTATGGATACATGGCACCGGTGAAGGCGGCGCTCGAGTCTGCCGTGGTCTTCTTGGCCAAGTCCTTCAGCGCTTTCGGCGAAGTGCGTTTCAACGCCGTCGCGCCGTCGCTTTTGAAGACCCGGTCCGCGGCAGGAATTCCGGGCTACGCCGAAAGCTACATGTTCGCGGAAAAGGCCACCTTCCGAAAGCGTGGCGTCACCGTGGACGAGGTGGCGCACACCGCGGCGTTTCTGTTGAGCCCACGCTCCTCCGGGATCAACGGGCAGACGCTGGTCGTCGACGCCGGCATGGGAAGCAACTATTTCGACCAGGAGCTCGTGCAGGCTGCCTTGCGAGGGTTGTCGTGATCCCGGTCGTGTGTCCGGTGCCTCCGTGGGCCCAAAAGCTCCGAGGCCGAGAGCGGGTCAGGGACTTGCGGCGGCGGGCGGCTCGGGCCGTGACGCGTTCGGCGGAGCTGCTCGGTCGCGGCGACTTCGTGGCCGAAGCGGACCCGGACGGCAAACCCCGACCGTTCCAAGGCATGTACTGGAGCCGGTCC
>DAPKRQ010000027.1:0-1938 GCA_031800475.1 Myxococcales bacterium LLY-WYZ-16_1 | reverse complement strand
AACGCCTGGACAGCCAGGTTAGCGAACGTGCGGGCCGCAACGCGTAGTCAATGCCGAGCAGGCCTCGAAAGTAACGGTGTGGACGCCGACCCGCCTGAAATACGGGGAAGGCCGACGCGCGGAGGGGAAGAAACTGTCGAGTGCACCCTTCGTGGCCGCCGGGGTAGTGGCAGCAGCACGCACGGAAGACATCATGCAAAACGTGGGAGGCCTCGCGCATTCCGTGCGAGGAGTCGGACGGGTCCATAGTACCGTCGACGCCGGTGAGAGCCGGTCGAGGAAAGGGGCCTCAGGTCAGACGATGCTTTTCAAGTAGCCGAGAACGAGGAGATTGGCGTGAGCCTACAAACTCCAACACGGATTCGGACGCTACAGCGAAAGTTCTACACCAGAGCAAAGGCAGAACCTGAATTTCGATTCTACGCTCTATACGACAAGATCTATCGAGAGGACATCCTCGAGCACGCATGGCATCTGGTGCGTCAAAACGCCGGGGCCGCGGGCGTCGACGGGATGACGTTCGACGAGATCGAAGCGAACGGGTGGAAAACATGGCTCGATGAGCTCCGTGAGGAGCTCGCCGACAAGCAGTACCGCGCCCAACCGGTACGTCGCGTCGTGATCCCAAAGCCGGACGGTGGGGAACGGCAACTGGGGATACCGACGATACGAGACCGGGTGGTGCAGAT
This sequence comes from Myxococcales bacterium LLY-WYZ-16_1, assembly GCA_031800475.1. Taxonomy (GTDB): domain Bacteria; phylum Myxococcota; class Kuafuiibacteriia; order Kuafuiibacteriales; family Kuafuiibacteriaceae; genus Kuafuiihalomonas; species Kuafuiihalomonas phototrophica. The sequence continues at coordinate 1,249 of DAPKRQ010000027.1, read as the reverse complement.
GGCCGCAAAGCTGGTCATCGAACCGCTCTTCGAAGCCGACTTCGAAGACAATGCATATGGATACCGCCCCGAGAAGAGTGCCCGGGACGCCGTTGAGGTGGTCCACGAGGAACTCAACAACGGGCGTAGAGACGTCGTGGATGCGGATCTGGCGAGTTACTTCGACACGATTCCCCACGATCAACTACTCGAGTCAGTGGCCAGACGAATCAGCGACGGCAGTGTTCTCAAACTCATCAAGATGTGGCTCAAAGCGCCCATTGTCGATGAGAGAGGGGACGGCGGCCCACGTGCTGAGGCGTCCGGGGCTCGTGGCACGCCGCAAGGCGGCGTCATCAGTCCGCTGCTGGCGAATATCTACATGAATCGGTTTCTGAAGTTCTGGAGACAACAGCAGCTCGATGAGCGGCTGGACGCCCGACTGGTCAACTATGCCGATGACTTCGTCATCCTGACCCGAGGGCGAGCCCGCGAGGCGCTCCAGATTACCAGACGCGTCATGGAGGCGATGGGTCTGATGCTCAATGAGCAGAAGACACAACTCGTCGATGTGAACCAGGAGAGTTTCAACTTTCTGGGGTACACGTTCGGGTGGGAGTACTTCCCAAAGAGTGGCCAACGCTATATGGCCGCTCGCCCGTCAAAGACGAGCGTACAACGCCTCAAGGATCGAGTCGGCCGATGGCTGGCGGGTAAGAACCCGCGACCATGGCCACAGATAGTCGAACGGCTGAACAGGATACTGGGAGGCTGGGCGAACTACTTCGGCTACGGAAGCCTGACGAAGGCATACAAGGCCATCGAACACCACGTGCGCGATTGTGCGGTGGAAGTGCTCAGCAAGCGTCACAAGACGTCGAAGAGCCGAAGCCGACGATGGCGACACGAAAGGATTTTCGGCCAACTGGGAATCTCTCGACTGAGAGCGTTTCATGGCTGACTGCCCACAGCACAGGTGTGAACGTCGACCGAAAGCCGGTAGCGGGAGACCCGCACGCCCGGTTTGACGAGAGGCGACAGGCCCTGCGGTCACGACAAGCCGGACTGAGGCCCTGAGCGAAAGCAAGAAGGATCCATGACCACCGGACGTCTGGAGCTGTAGCGCCTGTCGTCGACTCTACCAGAATCGCGAGCGAGAACAGCGAAATCGGCGCATGACGCGCCTCAGACGGTAGCAGGTGCCACGAATCCTCGAACCGCCCAATGTGGGGACGTTTTGAATCGACTCGACGACGCCATCGCCCTGCAC
>DAPKRQ010000026.1:0-3597 GCA_031800475.1 Myxococcales bacterium LLY-WYZ-16_1 | reverse complement strand
GTCGGCCGGTGCTCGCCCGGCCGCCGCTCCGCGGCGCTCGTCGGTTGCATATGCCCAATATGCGCCCTCCTCACCGAACGACCACCGGCCGACATCCATCACTCGGGGTGGCTCATCATCTCTGCCGGGCGGTACGAGTGCCCCGAGGCCCCTGAAGACGCACCTCGACGTCGGAGCGACAGCTGAAGCTCCGAGAACGCAGGAGATCCACGATGCTACCGATTCTGGTCACCGCGAGGTGTGCTACCCGTGGCATCCGCTCGCCGGTCGGAAGACGGAAACGACTCAGAAGGTTCGGACCGGGACGTCGTATCGGGCGAGCACCGGGTCGTGGGTGACGAGCTCGAGACCCTCCAGCTGCGCTTGGGCGACGAGAAGTCGGTCGAACGGATCCGGGTGGTGCCGCGGCAGGTCGGCCGCACGCTCGGCGTGGGCGCTCGTGATCGTCAGGTCGTCGAAGCCGCTTCGGCGGATTCCAGCGCTGAAGGGCTCGGGAAGCTGGAGCCGTCCCAGCGCCATCTTGATGGAGGCCTCCCACACCGAGGCGACGCTCACCATGACGACGGGCGTCGTGGCCACCTCTTCTTTCAGATCATCAGGGAGGCGCTGGGGATCGGACCGCCACCAGATGAGGACGTGCGTGTCGAGGAGGAGCACTCGCCCGGCACCTCAAGGCCCATCGATTCCAAACGCAGCCGCGATGTCGCCGGGAAGCGGAGCGTCGAAGTCATCCGCCATTTGGACCTGTCCTTCCCAGCCGCCCGGGTCGCGGCGTTGGGCGCGGCCCTGGAGCGGCGTCAACCGCGCCAGCGGTCGACCCGCCTTGGCGATGATGATCTCCTCGCCAGCTGCCGCTCGCTCCACGAGGGCGGACAACTGGGTCTTGGCTTCGTAGAGATTGACAAATTTGCTCACGGCTCTCGACCGAATACTCCGATCTCATCAGTTGGTCAACATTGACCAATCCCACCGATACTCCACCGACGGACGCGCGGTTCTCAGCAGCGCGGAACGTAGCGGACGACGACGGTCGATCCCGACTCCGGGCGAGCGCGCTCCCAGATCGAGACCGCGTTCCGACCGGCTTCGTACTTCCATCGCGTCAGTCCTTCCTCATCGACCGACGGCCAGCGCTCGCCGTCGACGACGGCCTCGAGGGTCCCTTCGACGGGCTCCTCGCTCGAGAAGAGACGCGTCGGCGCCCAAGTGTCCGGTCCTCCGAGGAGGTGCGCCGCGAGATCTCGACCCCAGTCGGGATCGCAGATGCTCAGGGCGGCGCCGCCGTAGATGTCGGCCAGCTCGGCGAGGCGGGGCGCAGGCGCCGCCTCGCCGAATTCGGACGCGCAGCCGGTCGAGCCGCCGGACACGGTGGAGGAGGAACGTCCGTACGGGCCCGGCGCCCTTCGCCAACGGGAGGTAGTTCATGGCGAATTCCTGGGGCTGCTCGGAGGCGTCGTCGCCATGGGTGACGACGAAGAGGCTCAGGGCCGGCTCGGGTGGACCCTGCGCCCCCAGGATGGACAACCCCGCGGCGAGCGCGGCCCGCGCTTCTTCCCGTCGGGTCACGGCACCCACCGGACGAAGGCGGCCGCCGCAGTCCGGGCACCGCTCGGCATCCACATCGAACACCTTCGCGACCAGCCGAGCCCGCGCGACCCGCTACCGGTCCTCGCCGCCGTCGCGCTCAGCTTCATCATCGTCCTCATCCACGACCGCCCGCTCGGTCGGCTTCGGCACCTGGACTCGATCCCCTCCGCCATCACGCCGGCACCGAAACCGTCGTCTCGGATGGACCATGTTGTTGCTCGTTGGAGTATTGGGATAGGTTCTAGTCAATGTCGCTGAACTCAGACGGACTCACCTCCTGATCGTCGGGATTCTCGATGTCGAATGAGACCTCGTGCAACTGTCCCGGCGTAAACATGAATTTACCTCTGCCTGCATATTCCTCATTCACGGGCAGGCCTTCATCACGGCCGATATCGAAGGTTTCGTGAGCCGTATAAGAACCGTATACAGTTGCGGTAATGCCCATTTCGCCCACCTTTTTATCGTTGATGAAGAATTCGACGGTAGAAGGGCCGTTCAGTTTTTGCTCCTTCATGGTGTGTTTCAATGTGATTTTAATATCACCGTGCGGTATTCTCACATCGCCGTCGAAATCGTGCCAATACAGGCCAAGGGTGGAGTAGCTGTACCTGAGCCTTCCATCCATGATGAAGAGGGCCTGGCCTCCGATGTGCTCGCCCACCGCATAGATCACGCCCTCGGTCGTTTCGTCGGCCGTAATGTAGGCATTGACCTCATAGTTGGTGGATTTGATCTCGGGCCCTGCCAGTTCGGGCACCCGGTAGACACTGGGCGTCAGCTCCCAATGCCGTTTTGCTGCCCGCTGCGCACTGGATTCCGGTTGAAGCATTTTGCCCAATGAACCGCCAATGGGATACACATCGTACTTCTCGGCCTCTTTCCAGAAGAGTTTTTCCAGCTCCTCGACCTTTTCCGGATATTGATCCGCCACGTTCACCTGCTGAATCGGGTCTTCATTGATGTTATACAGCTCCCACGTCGTATTCAGCGGGTCAAAATTCGCAATGGCTGCGGGGTCTACCGACCAGGGGATACGATAGGGCTTTCCGCTGATGGTCCAGCCGTCATGGTACAAACCTACGAAGCCCAACATTTCAAAATACTGGGTTGGATGGTTTGTATTCGCATCCGGGTCGTTCCAGGCGTACGTCAGCGACTTCCCGGGATAAGGCTGTCGTTTCTGGCCATTCACATAATCGGGTGCCGGAACGCCGGTCACTTCCAGAATCGTGGGGACAATCTGGGTGACGTTCTGGAATTGCCGCCGCCATTCGCCTCGTGCTTTCATGGCTTTGGGATATCTCACGGCCGTAGCGGACATGGTGCCGCCGAAATGGGAAGCCATCTGCTTGGTCCACTGGAACGGGGTCGATGAGGCGTACGCCCACCCCACCGAATAGTGGTTGGCCATGTGCGGCCCGCCCCAGGCTTCCAGCCCGCCGAATTCCTCGAGCTTCTCCAGCTGCTGCTCCATGGTCAGCGGGGGGAACCCGTTCTGCATCAACAGCTCGGAAAACGTGCCAGTGGGCGTTCCTTCCGCGGTGCAGCCATTGTCGGCCGTCAGATAAATGAACAGGGTGTTGTCCAGCTCGCCCATTTCCTCGATACGGTCGATGACCCGGCCGATATGGAAATCAACATGTTCCAGAAAAGCGGCGTTAACCTCCATCTGCCGTGCCAAATACTTTTGTCCCTCCTCGCTGAAGGAATCCCATTGGGGGATGACTTCCGGCCAGTCGACCATTTGGGCATCTTCCGGAACCAAACCCAGCTTCTTCTGGCGTTCGAGTCGCTGAGCCCTGTAAACATGCCATCCGTCATCGAATTGACCTTTGTATTTGTCACGCCACTCTTTGGGTACCTGGATGGGCGCGTGCACGGCGCCCGGCGTGTAGTACATGAAGAACGGGGCGTCCCGCAGGCCTTTCCAGTTGTCTAGCCTGAAGTTCCGGGAGCCAGAAATGCGAATCGGATCGTAAACCACCGTTCCTCGGGATCACACAGCGT
>DAPKRQ010000025.1:0-16321 GCA_031800475.1 Myxococcales bacterium LLY-WYZ-16_1 | reverse complement strand
GCGTCCGCAGCGGACCCCGTCGCTCTTGCGGGGGACGGGGCGGAGCCGGTTTCGCGGGCGGCCAGGCTCCAAGCCGTCCCTCCCGCAGCCATTCCGAGCAGACCCAGGGTCACCGCGGCCCGCCGAGCCAGCCGACTGCGGGAGCTTCCGGTCGCCAATCGGCGGACGTGGGCCTGGGCTTCGGGGTGGTCGGGCGCCAGGCCCAACACCCGGTTGAACGCGTCGGAAGCGGCCGAAAGCCGGCGCTCGGCCAGGGCGGTCTGTCCCCGGTCCAGCAGGGTGTGGACCAGTCGATCCCGGTGGGCGTCCTCGAAGGCGTTCGGGTCCGTAAAGAAAGCGCGGCACAGGGCGTCGGGTTCGTTCCAATCGATCGCTTCGAGCTCGGCGGCGATGGCCGCCTTCAGGGAGCCGACGTCCGCGAAGCGTTGGTCTGGGTCCGGGGCCAGGCAGCGTCGGAGCAGCCGGGCCCAGCCATTGCCCACGGCCGGGTTGCACGCTTGCGGATCCTCGAAGTCCCCGTCGAGGATGCGCTTGAACAAGGCCGACGGATGGGGGCCCTCGAAAGGCAGGCGCCCGCAGCTGAGCCAGTAGAGGATCGTACCCAAGGAGAACAGGTCGCTGCGGGCATCTGCGGCCAGTCCGTCCACCACTTCGGGGGCCATGTGGGCCGGCGATCCGAGCAGCGTGCCCGTCTGGGTCAGGCGGGTGGCTCCGCAGGCGATCTGCGCAATGCCGAAGTCCATCAGTTTCAGCTGCCCGTCCGAATGGACCATCACGTTTTCGGGCTTCAGATCCCGGTGGAGCACGCCGGCCCCGTGGGCGTGCTCGAGGGCTTCGCACAGCTCCCAGCCCACCAGAAACGCCACTTCGGGAAACGGCGGCGGGCCGTGTTGCTCGACCCACTCCCGCAGGGTCGGGCCTTCGATCCGCTCTTGGACGATGAAGCTCGGGGTGGCGTCGGGCCCGGACGCGTCGAAGATGGCCACGATGGCCCGATGCTGCAGCCGGGCCCCGGCCATGGCCTCCCGGTGCAGTCGCCGCCGGGCCTCTTCTTGCCGGGCCAGGGCGTCGTGCAAGACCTTGAGGGCGATGTCCCGCTCGAGCTGCTGGTCTCGGGCCAGGTAGACGACGCTCATGCCCCCTTGGCCGAGCTCTCCCAGCACCTCATAGCGTGCCAGCAGGGGAGCGGCCACCGATCCTCATCCTCCGAACTCCACGCCCAAAGCCCGGCCGGCTTCGACCAACTCGCCCTTGGGGTCGACATACTTGGTGGTGCCGATGGCTTCCGCGATGGAGACGCTGGTGATGTGGGTCCCCTTCAAGGCCACCATCCGGCCCCACCGCCCCCGCCGAATCAAGTCCACGGCGCCCGATCCATACCGGGTGGCCAACAGGCGGTCCGCGCTCGATGGGGTGCCTCCCCGGAGCAGATGCCCCAATACGGTCACCCGGGTTTCGACCCCGGTGTGTTCGGCGATGGCGTCGGCCACCTGCGCCCCGGCCCCGCCGAGCCGAGGCATGCCCCCGTCGACCCGTTTCTGCTGATAGACCGGTGTGCCGCCGACCGGGTGTGCGCCCTCGGCCACCACCACGATGGAAAAAAACCGCCCAGCGGCCTGACGCCGGCGGGTTTTGTCACACACCCGCTGAATGTCGTAGGGGATTTCGGGGATCAGGATCACGTCGGCCCCCCCGGCCAGGCCGGCCTCGGTGGCGATCCAGCCGCAATCTCGGCCCATGACCTCAACCACCATGACCCGGTCGTGGGACTCGGCGGTCGAGTGCAGTCGGTCGATGGCTTGGGTCGCCACCTCGACCGCCGTGTTGAAGCCGAAGGTGACGTCGGTGGCCGAGATGTCGTTGTCGATGGTCTTCGGAATGCCGACCACCTTGACGCCCTTTTCCTGAAGGCGATGGGCGATCTTGAGCGTACCGTCCCCCCCGATCACCACCAGACCCTCCAGCTCCAGGATCCGCATGGCGGTCATGATCTCGTCGGATCGATCCTGATAGGCGATGCTGCCGTCGGCGTTCTGCATCGGGAAATGGAACGGATCGCCCCGGTTCGTGGTGCCGAGGATGGTGCCGCCTTTGGTCAAGATCCCCCGGACCGAGTCCCGCACCAGATTCACGACCTCGTAGGGTGTGTTGAACAGTCCGTTGAAGCTATCTCGAATGCCCAGGATCTCCCAGCCCAGCCGGGTGACGCCGTGCTTCACCATGGCCCGAATGACCGCATTCAGGCCGGGGCAGTCGCCGCCGCCCGTGAGCATTCCAATGCGTCTTCGCTTGGCCACGCGCTGCGAATCCTAGGGATCGGCAGGGCCGCTGGTCAAACCGAGCCGAGCATCGACGGTGCGGGCAAAGGCCCGTCAAGCCGACTTCCCCGGCTCCCATCCCGTTGACACCGCTCAGCCGCGTCCCTAGGACAACGGAGCACTGTCTGGGAGGGAGCGTGGCGAGTAGCATCATCGGAGCATTCGAAGAGACCGTTCGGAAGAAGCAGGACGCGGTGGCGGCGCACGAGCGCGACCAGAACCTGGCTTGGCAAACCATATCCTGGAACGAAATGGACCGCCGCCGGAAGCACCTGGCGGCCGGCCTGCTGGAGTTGGGGATCCAAGCGGACGAGCGGGCCGTGATCTTCTCGCACTCCACGGTCAAGTGGATGATCGCGGACCTGGCGATCCAGTCCGCTGGCGGCGAGACCGTGCCGATCTACCAGTCCTTGCTGGGGCGGGAGGTGGCGTACATCGTCAACGACTGTGGTGCGGTCTATGCCTTCGCCCAAAACCGGGAGCTCTTGGAGCGACTGTACGAAAAGAAGGACGAGCTGAAGGACATCCGGAAGGTCATCCTCATGGATGGGGAACTTCGGGATACCGACCCCGACTGGGTGGTCACGTGGGACCACGCAATGAAGATCGGCGCCGACAAGTTTTCGGACTGGCAGGACACGATCCGCTCCCGCGTCGACGCCACCCAGCAGGACGACATCCTCACGATCATCTACACCTCTGGGACCACGGGCAACCCGAAGGGCGTAGTTCTCACACACGGCAACATGCTTTCCGTATCGACCGGGGCCATGGAAATCGGGCTCCTCAACGACCGTGACGTGGAGTTTTTGTTCCTGCCCATGGCTCACGTGTTCGCAAAGCTTCTGCAGTGCGCGTGGTTGACCGCCGGCCACGAGATGGCCATCGACAACGAAACCACGCGCATCGTGCAAGGGCTCGGGGAGATCCGGCCCCACGTGATGGCTTCGGTGCCCCGCATCTTCGAGAAGGTCTACAGCCGGGTGGTGGCCAACGGGCTGGAAAGCCCCGGCGTCAAAGGCACCCTGTTCAAATGGGCTCTCGGCGTGAACGACCGGCACTCTCAGCTGATGATCGAGGGCAAGCCGATCCCATTCACCCTGGAGATGCAGCTCGGTCTCGCCAAGCGCTTGGTCTTTTCGAAGATCAACGAACGTCTCAACGGCATGTTCGGGGGCCGATTGCGATTCTTCATCTCCGGGGGGGCGCCGATGCCGAAGCGGATCGCCCACTTTTTCAACAACGCCGGAATCCTGATCCTCGAGGGCTACGGCCTGACCGAAACATCGGCCGCCACCTGCGTGAATCGGCCGGAACGAAACAAGATCGGCAGCGTCGGTAAGCCGATGCCCGGTACCGAGGTCAAGACCGCCCCGGACGGGGAGATTCTGGTCCGGGGGCCGGGGGTCATGCGGGAGTACTACAAGCGGCCAGACGCCACCGCAGAGGTCTTGTCGGACGACGGCTGGTTTGCCACCGGCGACGTGGGCGTGATCGACGAGGACGGCTACCTCAAGATCACCGATCGAAAGAAGGACATCATCGTCACCGCTGGCGGCAAGAACGTGGCCCCGCAAAACATCGAGAACATGGTGAAGACCAGCCTCCCGATGATCAGTCAGGTGATGGTCTATGGCGACAAGCGCAAGTACCTGGTCGCGTTGATCACGCTCGACCCGGAAGCCGCCGAGAAGTTCGGCGAGGAGCACGGCATTCGCGGCGGCTACGAGGCGGTCTGTCGTTCACAGCAGGCCCGGGACGCGGTGCAGGCGGCCATCGATTCGGTGAATTCGGAGCTCGCCCAGTTCGAGACGGTCAAAAAATTCGTGATCCTGGACAAGGACTTCGAAGTGGGCAAGGAGATGACCCCGACCCTGAAGGTGAAGCGCAAGCTGGTCAGCGACCAGCACCGGGCTCTGCTCGACTCGATGTACGACGAGCAAGTGGCGGAATGAGGCTTCGGCGATGCCGGCCTGGGCGCTCTGGGGAACTTTGCTGCTCGGGGCCACCCCGTTTTCCGAGTCCTCGGTGGTCGATGAAGCGGCCCGCGCGGGCTGGGTGACGGACCGGACCGTCCAGTTCGGTTCCAAAGAGCAACCTCGGGTCTTGGCGCTGGAGCGACGGGCCGAAAACCCGTCCCGCTTTCGCATTCGAAGGGCGGAGCGGGACGGACGGAAATGGTCGGTCTCTGCGAGCACCGAGCCCGTGGCGGGAAGCCGGATCGGCGTCTTCCGGAAGGTGCGGTTCGGGGGGCGGCCGGGACTGGTGTGGTCAATCGAAAGCGATGCGCCCGACGAAGTCGTGCATCGGGTTCTGGCTTTCGTCGATCCGGGCCGAGGGCCCCTGCGCGCTGAGCTGGACCGCCGCTTCATCGTTCCCGAGAGCGCCGAGGAAGCTTCGGCCCGAAGCTTCGGAAACGGGCGCCGCCGCTGGTTCCTGCAGACCGACGCGGATGGCGAAGCGGAAATCGTCCACGTCACCAAGCCCCGGCGTTTGAACGTGCCCGGTCGGGAGGGTCAGACCCACGCCTACGTGGTCGGGGTTGAGACCACGGTCCACCGCTGGCGGCACGGCCGCTTTCGGTCCGACCCGGAGGGCCGAGACTTTTTGCCGCCCCATCCGGTGGAAGAGGTGGAGGCAAACCAGCAGCTTCCCCAGATTTGGGGCACGGCCCAGCCTTTTTGGGCCGCCGACGGCCGGCTCGACACCGCCTGGGCCGTGGACCCGAAGCTCGAAGGAAAGCCGGAACTCACCGTGCGTTTCGACGGGGTGCGAAAGGTCGCCGTGATCCGGCTCGTGCCCGGCTGTGCCCAGACGCCCGAAGCGTGGTCGAACCATCGGCGGATCGAGGTCATCGACTTGGACCTGGGAGGCACCGCGTCCTTCACCCTGGACCTGGACGGCCCGCCGCCGCCCGGGGTCGAAGCCCTGGGGCGCTTTCCCTTGTCGAGCCGCTTCGGGGAGCAGGTGTTCGTCGTGCTCGAACGGCCCCGACAGGTCCGTTGGGCCAAACTGCGTCCGCTCGAGACCGAGGGCGAGGGTGACGGCGATCGGCTCTGCCTGAGCGAGCTGTCGTTCCATTGACGCGGGCCCGTTTTTCGACCTGTATCGCCAACCGATGCGGATCGTGCCGGTCCTATTCCCGTGCGACCTGGGGCACAACAACCCGGATGGATCGACCGCGGGTGGCGAGCGGGGCGCCCCCGATGTCTTGTTGGACCAGCTCGAGGGCGAGGGGGTTCGCCTGGCGGCCCCGGTGACCCTGTCGATTCCGCCCCCCACACCACCCGACGGAACGGACTTCGTCGATCCAGCCCTGCCGGGCGCGGTCGAAGCCCTGGCCGAGTCCGTGGCGGGCATCAACGGCAACGCCGATTTTCCGCTCATCCTGGGCGGGGACCACACGGGACTGTTGGGGCAGGTGTTGGGCCATTCCCGACGTCATGCGGACGGCATCGGACTGGCGGTGTTGGCGGACGCTTGCCTCGACTTGGAGCCTTGGCCGCCCGATCGCGGCGGCAAGGAGCCGCCCGAGGTGGCCCGGTCGGTGCTTTCGGCGGCCCTTCGTCGATTTCCGGCCGACTCGGCCTTGGGCGCCGCCTTGGCGGAATCGACGCTCCAGGCGAGTCAGTTGTCGGTGGCAGGGGTGCGCGCTCCCCGCAGTGCCCGCGCCCGGGTCCGCGAGGAGGAAGGGGCTACCGGCGTCGACGTCTGGACGATGGAGCGCATCGAGCTCGACGGCGAGTCGGCCTACCGCTCGGTGTTGAATCAGCACCTGGCCCGGGGTCCCATCGTCCTGTCTGTCGACGTGTGCGGTGTGGACCCGCACTTGATGCCCGCCGTGCGAACGGCCTTTCCCGACGGGTTGGACTGGAGCTTTCTCAAGCGCAGCCTCGAGCAGTGCGTGCCCCACGTGGACCGGATCTTGGGCCTGGACATCTGCGGGCTCGACCCCTCCCGCGACGATGCCTACAAATCGGCCGCCAGCCGGCTGGCCGAGACTTTGGCCCCCTTCCTTCAGAAGCTTCGGCGCTGACCCGAGCGGTTGACCCGGGGGGCGCCTTGGGACACCCCCAGACCCCATGTCGGACGCACCGACGCCAGAGGCTTTGAGCCGGGCCGAGGCAGAGTTCGTAGCCGCCGAAGGCCAGGCCCAGGGTCTCGAGGAGCTCCTCGAAGTCCGGTCGCGATTCTTCGGGCCGAAAGGTCGCATCACCCAACTCGCCCGAGGGGTCCGCGAGCTGGACCCTGCGGACCGCCGACAAGCGGGTCAAAATGTCAATCGATTGAAGCGAGAGCTCGAGACCCGTCTCGACCATCGGATCCGCGCCCTCGAAGAAGAAGCGCGCCAGGCCGAGCTGCGGAAGGACCCGCTGGATCTGACCCTGCCCGGACGCCCGCCGACCTACCGCGGTGGGCTGCACCCGACCACCCGGGCGATCGAAGAGATGATCGAGATATTTGGGCACATGGGTTTCGATATCGCCACCGGTCCCGAAGTGGAGACCGACTGGTACAACTTCGAAGCCCTCAACTTTCCGCCCGACCATCCGGCGCGGGACATGCAAGACACCTTCTTCGTGGCGCCCCGGCAGCCGAATACCCGGCTCGTCCTGCGGACCCACACCTCCCCGGTGCAGGTGCGCACGATGCTGGCCGAGGGCGCGCCCTGCCGGATCATCTCGCCCGGAAGGGTCTTTCGCTGCGACAGCGATGCGACCCACTCTCCGTCCTTTTTTCAGATCGAAGGACTCTGGGTGGACGAGGGCATATCGATGGCCCATTTGAAAGGTGTATTGCAGAGCTTCATCAACGCCATGTTCGGGGAACGGCCCGCTCGGTTTCGGCCTTCTTTCTTTCCGTTCGTGGAGCCCGGCGTGGAAGTCGACATGCAGTGTGTGTTCTGTGACGGAGCGGGCTGCCGGGTGTGCAAGCGTACCGGTTGGCTCGAGATTCTGGGAGCCGGCATGGTGCACCCCGCTGTGCTCGAGTCGGCGCAAATCGACCCGGAAAAGTACACCGGCTTTGCGTTTGGGCTGGGGGCAGACCGGGTCGCGATGTTGGCCTATCAGGTCGACGACTTGGGACACTTCTTTCGAAGCGACCTCCGCGTGCTGGAGCAGTTTCGGTGAAAGCATCGCTCGAATGGATTCGGGAGCTTCTTCCCGAGCTCAAGGCCTCTCCCGCCGCGGTGGAACGGCGCCTCAATCAATCGGGTGTCGAGGTCGCCAGCGTGGAGCGGCCGCAGGACGCCCTGGCCGGAGTGGTCGTCGCGGAGGTCCGGGCGGTCCGTCCCCATCCCGACGCCGATCGACTGCGGGTGACCGAGGTGTACGACGGCGAACGGGTCCACCAGGTGGTCTGCGGCGCACCCAACGTGGCCGAGGGACAAAAGGTGCCGTTCGCGCCGGTGGGCACCGAACTGCCCGGAGGTCTCCGACTCGAAGCGCGGGCGATCCGTGGGGTCGAAAGCTCCGGCATGCTGTGCTCGGCCGACGAACTCAACCTGGCGAACGAGTCGGAAGGGCTGTTGGTGCTGAAGCCGCGACTCAAAGCCGGAAAGCCGCTGGCCGAAGCCCTCAAGGTGAAGGACACGGTGCTGGAGTTGGACTTGACGCCCAACCGAGCCGATCTGCTGTCGCACATCGGTCTGGCCCGAGAGCTGGCGGCTTTGTTCGACCTGCCGCTGCCGGTGCGAAAAGCCAAGGTGCGCGAGGGCGGACCACCGGCCGAGGTGACCGTCCTGAGTGCAGACCGAAAACGGTGCCCCCTGTATGCCGCCCGGTTGATTCGAGGGGTCCGCCTCGGACCGTCGCCGCTCCACGTGCAGCAGCGGCTGCTGGCTCTCGGGCAGCGTCCGGTGAGCAACGTGGTGGACGCCACCAACCTGGTGCTCCTGGAGCTGGGGCATCCGCTGCACGCCTTCGATCTGAACAAGCTGAAGGGCGAGGTTCGGGCCCGCAGCGCTCGTGGTGGGGAAGAGATCCGTCTTTTGGATGGGAGCACCAAGACCCTGACCGACGAAGACCTGGTGATCGCCGACGGCCGGGGGCCCATCGCCTTGGCGGGAGTGATGGGCGGTGCCGATAGCGAAGTGGACGGCAGCACCCGGGACATCCTGCTGGAGTCGGCCTTGTTCGACCCGCGGTCCGTGCGCCGGAGCGCCCGACGGCACGGCCTGCACACCGAAGCCTCCCATCGTTTCGAGCGAGGGGTGGACGGGGCGCAGATCCGGACGGCACTGAACGCCTGTGCCGCCCTGATCGTGGAACTGGCCGGGGGCGAGGTGGCCAAGGGCGTTCTGCAAGATGGCGAGCTTCCGACGAGCGACCTCGTGGTGCCGCTTCGGCCGCCCCGGGCCGGCATGCTGCTCGGCCAGCGGGTCGAGCGGTCGGAGATTCGAAAGAACCTGAGTCGACTGGGCCTCAAGGCGGTGGCCACGAACCGGGTCCCCGAGACGAAGCTTCGGGGCTTCGAGGACGCGGTATGGTTTCGGCCACCGTCCTGGCGAACCGACCTGAACCGAGAGGTGGACCTGATCGAAGAGGTGGCCCGCGTCGGCGGCTACGATCGGATTCCGACCCGCATGCCCGACGTGGCGCCTCCGGTCCGGACGCGGCGGTTCGCGCCTCGGGCCGATCTCGCCGTCAAGCGGGAGCTCGCCGGCATGGGATTTCAAGAGACCCTGTCTTTGGGATTCTGCTCCGGGGTCGACGCCGAGCGATTCGGGGTGGACCCAAAAACCTTGGTGGAGCTGCAGAATCCGCTGGGTGAAGAGACCCGGTACCTTCGCTTCTCCATCTTGCCGGCCCTGCTGCAGGTGGCCCGCTTCAACCAGGATCAGCTGCCGTCCAGGGTGGACCTGCGGCTGTTCGAGATGGGGCGGACCTTCGCTTGGCGCGGTCCGACCGAGCAGCCCGACGAACACCTGCGGGTGGGTCTTTTGATGCGGGGGCGCCGCCACCCGCCGAGCTGGGGCAGCGACGGCGCCCGGGTGGACGCCTTCGACCTGAAGGGTGTCGTCGACCGGCTGTCGGCGTCCCTCGGTCCCGCCTCGGTGGAGCCCTTCGAATGTCCCCATCTTCACCCGAGGGCTTCCGCCCGGATCACCGTGGCCCGCGACTCGGGGGCCGTCGAGCTCGGCCTGTTCGGGCAGCTTCACCCGGACACCATGGCGGCCTACGGGCTGGAGGGACCAGAGATCTTCGTGGCCGACCTGGCCATGGACGGGCTGGCCCGGGCGGTCCACCGGCCGGCCTTCCGCGGCGTCAGCCCCCATCCGCCGGCCCAGCGAGACCTGTCTTTCGTGGTTCGAAAAGACCAACCGGCCGCTTCGATCCTGGCCACGATCCGCAAGACCGGGCGGTCCTTCGACCTGGAGGCGGTGTCGTTGTTCGACGTCTACGAAGGCGCGAACGTGCCCGAAGGGCATCGAAGTCTGGCGGTGGCCCTCACTTACCGGGCGCCGGATCGGACTTTGAAGGCGGACGAAGTGGAGACCGCCCAGGCGGAAGTGGTGCGGGCCTTGGAGCGGGTCCACGGGGCTCGGCTGCGGGGCTGAGCATGCCTTGACCCTTTGGGCGGCCTGCTCCAGTGCTGGGCGTCAGCACATGGGTGGCCACGAGCGAAAGCCGAAAGGTTGGCGGGGCATCGACCTGTTCGACCCCGACGCGGCGCTGGAGGCGGTCCGATCCCGAGACGGGGAACACTGGCCGGCGGAAGACGAGGTTGCCGAGGCTGCGGAAGACCGGTCGGACCATCCCTTCGGCCCGGTGGAGCCGGCGGGTCGGGAGCCGGCCCAGCCATCGGAGCCCGCGCTTCCGGTGCCTGCCCTGGCTGGAGACGACGAGGGGATGGAGGCGGCCGACACCGAAGGACCTCGGCCCATGGATCCGTCGGCGGACGCGGATCGGTTCGAAAGCGCGAAACCGGCGCCCGGCCTCACGGTGCGAAGCGAGGTCGTTGCGCCGGAAGCGGGCCTGCCCGGGGTCGAGCCGGCTGAAGACTCGGCGCCTGCGCAGTTCGAAACCGCGGACGATCCGCGGATCCCCGCCGGACAAGATGGCTTCAAGATCGGCGAGGTGGCCCGGATCGTCGGGGTGCGCCCCTACGTGCTTCGGTATTGGGAGACCGAATTCGCGTCGATCGAACCGGACAAGACCGAGACCGGGCAGCGCCGGTACGACCGGGCGCTGGTGGCGCGCCTGTTGACGATCAAGCGGCTTCGCCACGAGGCCCAGCTGACCGTGGCCCAGACCAAGGCGGTGCTTCAGCGGGAGCACGGGGTCCCCGAGGGCGCTCGCCCCGCAGAGACTGCGGAGGGCCTGTCTCGAGTGGCCGAAGGGGTCGAGCGGGTCCTGTCGGCCGACGGCGGGCGCGCCCGCTTCGCCGGGCGGCTGCAAGAGCTGCGAAAGCAGGTCCTCGAGCTCTTGGCGTTGGTGGAAGACTGACTCTAGACTGGGGCCATGGCCGACGGGACCCCCAGCAGCTACAACTCGGAGATGGTCGGAAAGACCCTGACCAAGGCGGACTTCGTCGAGTCGGTCTACAGTCGGGTCGGGGGGCTGTCCCGCCGGGATTCGGCCGAGATCGTCGACCTGCTCTTCGAATCGATCAAAGAGACCCTCGCCGAAGGCGAGGCCGTCAAGATCTCGGGCTTCGGCAACTTCGTGGTGCGGGAGAAAAAGCCCCGCGTCGGCCGCAACCCCCAGACTGGGCAGGACATCGAGATCTCCGCCCGCCGGGTCCTGAGCTTCAAGCCGTCGCAGGTGCTCAAAGACCAGCTGAACGACTGAGCCTAGGGTGCACGCGTCAGCTGTTGGCGGCCTTTTTCGAGTCGCTTCCGCTGCCGCCCGACCCGCTGTCGCCCTTCGAGCCGCCGCTGCCGCCGCCGTCCGAACCCTTGGAGGCGTCGGGCTTTTTCGCATCCGACCCTTCGCCCTCGGACTTCTTCTCGGCGCCCGAACCTTCCTTGGCTGCCTGGGTGTCCGGCTTCTTGGAGCCGTAGCCGTCGGCGTACCAACCCCCGCCCTTTAGGGCGAAGCTGGATTGGGACACCAGGCGCTCCAGACTCGGATTGCCGCAGGTTGGACAGTCCTTCAGAGGGTCGTCGCTGAACTTCTGGCGCACCTCGAGCTCGGCGCCGCAGTCGCTGCAGACGTACTCGTACAAGGGCATGACGACCGGTCAGTAGTCACCCGCGTCCGGGCGTCCAGTCAGAACCGACGTTTGAAAATGAATGAGGCCCGGGTGCTGGGTTTTGCGGGTTGACCCGCGTTTGGTGTTGGCCACAGTAACCGGCGTGGCAGACCAATACGTCTACCAGATCGTGAACCTGAGCCAGGAGCAGATCCTGTTCGGTGCGACCGATCTTCCCCTGGTGGACGAAGTCACGCGCCTGGCGAAAGACCCGAAGAGTCCCGCGGTGCGGTGGCGCCAGGGGGACGTGATCCATTGGCGGCCCCTGACCGTGGCCATGCCCGAGCACCGGGCCCGGGTGTACCTGGCGGAGTTCGAAAAAGGCGTGCCACCCAACGGCTACACGATCCTGCGAACGGTCGTCCCGGCGGAGGCCGATTCGGAGGTGACCGAACCCCGCGTCCGGGCCGCGACAGCGCACGAACACGCGGATCCGACCCGCCCCAGTGACGCTTGACTTGCCTGCATGGAGCCGGCATGCAGGAACGCCTCGGTGCCGTGGCCAAGTTGGTAAGGCATAGGTTTGCAAAACCTACAATCACCGGTTCGAATCCGGTCGGCACCTCTCGCGAGTGTAGCTCAGCTGGATAGAGCGTTGGCCTCCGGAGCCAAAGGCCACAGGTTCGAATCCTGTCACTCGCAAGTCCTGCGGCGGCGGTGCGCAAAACGGAGCGCATCCGTCGAATCCGCTCGCCCGATCCCCCGAGGCCCTTGACCGGCGGGTGCCGGAGGCGGCCGGTGGAGGCATGCTGACTCACGCACTGTTGGCCCTCGCGGCGGTTCCGTGCTCCGGGCCCACCGGCTGCACCGTGCAGGCCGAAGTGGAGGGGCGGGACCTCCCGCTTTTGGTGGACACCGGTGCCGACCTGACGGTGTTGACTGCGGCGGGAGCCCGGCGGGCCGGCGTCCGGGTCCCGGCGGATGCGCCGGTGATCGTGATTCGCGGGGCCGGCGGCCGGTCCACCGCCAAGCTGGCCTTCGCCGAGATTTCGGTCGGCGAATACGAAGAGCCCGACGTGCTGGTGGCGGTGATGGACGATCTGGACCTGGGCGGACGTTCCATGGGCCTGCTGGGCATGACCTTCTTGGAGCGCTTTCGGGCTCGGGTGGGGCGGCAGCTGGAGCTGGAGCCGGTGGACGCCGACGACCGCGCACGGCGAGGCGGACGGGGGCCTTCGTGGTGGCGGCTTCGGTTTCGGGAATTCGGGCAGCGCAAGCCCGCTTTCGAACGGGCGATCCGCGCGGCCAAGAAGGCCGACCGCCAGACCCGCCGGACCTACGGCCGAGATCCCTCGGGCCGCACGATCACCCAGAGCCTGGAGCGGCTGAAGGCGTTCTTGGACGCGGCGGAACGGCGGCTGAAGAATGAAGCGGCCCGCCACGCGGTGCCCAGGGCCTGGCGTCGTTAAAGGACCCATCGACGGAGATCGACGACCGAAGCCGGACCGGACGCGAAAGCTGCCGGGTCGAACCGCGGAGCGGTCGACCCGCCGGCAGCGCCCGGGCCCGGCCGCACCGTCTTTGCGATGCGCCCTCTTCCGCAGGGCCACCGGGCTCGGCGGGAGGCGCGCGCCCCGTCAGGACGGTTCGGCGCGCCGGTAGGCTGCCAGCACCCGGTCGGTCACCGTCTCACCGATGGACAACGACGAAGTGGCGGCGGGGGAGGGCGCGTTCAGCACGTGAACCGCCGGGCCCTGGTCCACGAACAGAAAATCGTCGACCAAGCTGCCATCGGGTCCCAAGGCTTGGGCCCGCACGCCCGCGGGCGCCCGTTCCAAGTGGTCGCTCCGGATCTCCGGCATCAGCTTCCGAAGGGCGCGCACGAAGGCGCCCTTTGAAGCGCTTCGCCACATCTCGGCCAAGCCCGTGCGCATGTGCCGGGTGGCGAGCTTCCAAAATCCCCCAAAGGTCGCGGTCTCTGCCAGGTCGTTCGGCGAGAGGGTGGTGAGCGTGTAGCCCTCTCGGGCGAAGGCCAAGACGGCATTCGGCCCGCACTCCACGCCCCCGTGGATCATTCGCGTGAAGTGAACGCCCAAAAACGGAAAGGCGGGGTCCGGGACCGGGTAGATCAAGTGGCGGCAAAGGTGATGCACGTCGGGGTGGAGGGTGTAGTAGTCGCCTCGAAACGGCACGATCTGGTGCTCGAAACGGGCCCCCGAAGCCCGGGCCACCCGGTCGGAGTACAGACCCGCGCAGTTCACGAGCACCCGAGTCTCGACCGTTTCGTCACCGGTCCGCACGAAGGCGCGGTGGTCCTCTACCCGGGCCGACTTGAAAGGCGTGTTGCGCCAGATGATTCCCCCCTTTTCCTGCACCCGTTCGGCGAGACGCCGGGCCACCGCGCCGTAGTCCACGATGCCAGTGTCGTGGACCAAGAGCGCGCCGATCGCGGCCACGTGGGGCTCTCGCTCCTTCAAGTCCGAAAGCTCCATGGCCTCGGCCCGAACCCCGTTTTGCTGGCCCCGCTCGAGCAGGCCGGGCAGGCGTGCCTTTTCGGCTTCGTCGGTGGCCACGATGACCTTGCCGCACAGCTCGAGCGGGATGCCTTCCGCTTCGCAGAACTCGATGAGCATGCTCCGGCCGCGCCGGCAGTTGGTCGCCTTTGCGGAGCCCGGTTTGTAGTAGATCCCGGAGTGGACCACGCCCGAGTTGCGCCCGGTCTGGTGGGTGGCGGGCCGGGGCTCTTTTTCGAGGAGCAAAATCCGCAGCTGGCCGTTCACTCGGGTCTGCAGCCGGTCGGCCACGGCCAGGCCCACGATACCGGCGCCGACCACCACCACATCGAACTGCTTCGCCATCGCGGCCCGGTTTGTGCCCGAATTCGGACCGGCAGGCCAGGGTGGGCGTGGCCCTGCCGGGGCGCCGGCGGATTCGGGCGTTTCAGTGGAGCAGCATGCTCTGTTGCAACACGGCTCGCTGGCCGGGGGTCAGGCGGATCCGGGCTGGGTCCCGGAGGGGAGGGTTGTAGAACATCAAGTTGTCCGCGCCGGCCCCGGCACACTCTTCGGGACTGAGGCGGCCGTTTTGGTCGGCGTCGTATGGGTCCGGGACGCAAAAAGGGGTGTCATCCAGGGCGTCCAGGCTGATTCCGTTCGGCTCGGTCGTGTGAAACAGACCCAGGTGGTGTCCGATCTCGTGGGCGAGGACCACGCCCAGGAGCCGCTCGGCGTCGGCTCCATCGATCAGGCCGCTTCGCACCGCATCGTCCACGGCCCCCACAGACACCGCGATGCCCGAATCTCCGGTACCGGGCAGAGCTGCCGTCCCCGGAATGCCCCCCGAGATGCCGAGGGCAGGTCCCAGGTCTCGGACCAGGAAGACCGGCAGGGCGGGCCGGTCTCCCCCAGCGCCCAACCGAAACAGCTGCCTCAGCTCCCCCTCTTCGATGGCATCGCTTTCGTCGCGCCGCTGGCTGACGGGCAGATCCACCACGCCGAGCCGCTCGGCCGTGGCGCCCACCACCTGGAAACGCCGGATTCTTCCGAAACGAAGATCGGGACCGAGCAGGTCTTCGGCAAAATTCAGGGCCACGTCGATGCGAGGGGCTGTGGGTTCGTCGAGGCCTGCGTCGACGTCGAAGACGTCGAGTTCCAAGCGGGAGCCGAAGGCATCTCGTTCGAGTACCAGCACGTCGAGGCTTTCGACCCGTTGATCTGTCCACAGGTCGGGGCGTCCTGCCGAAAGGACCAGCTCGAACCGTTCTTCATCCGTGGCGCCATCGCCGTTCGGGAATCGCCAGGACGCCGGATTGCCTCCGAGGTTCGCCGCACTCCGAGGGCTTTCGCCGCGAAGTACGGATTCGCTCGAAAAGAGTGTCTGGATACGCGGGCCCGTCCCCCCGCGCACCGCGTCGATCCGGATCGCCTGATCCGCCGGAAAGTCGACTTCGAAGAACGCGGTCAGGGCGACCGCCCGGCTTTGGACGGCGAGCCGGGTCGACGCGCCCCCTTCGAGAGGTGGGGCGGACACCGGACGAACGCGGACGGCGTCCGGGACTCGGGTCCGGGGCACGCAGGCCGCGTGAAGCTGGAGCGCGTCGGGACCGGTCCGGGCCCAGACCGTTCGGCAACGGGCGCCGGAGGAGCAGTCGTCGGGCCCTGCGCAGGGGGCGACGCACGCCCCGGCCAAGCTGCAAAAGCCCTGGCGGCACTGGTCTTGGGAAGCGCACGCCGCACCCAGCTCGGCGTCGCCCCCCGGGGGCCCGCAGCTCAGCTCCAACAGAGCCAGGTCGGCGCCGCTGGGCGCCACAGCCCGGCAGACGCTGCGGGCGCAGTCGCGGGGGTGGTCGCAGGGTGCCCCGAATTCTTCGGGCGGGCCGCCGCACGCGAACCCCAGCAGCCCCGCCATCGTTCCGAGGATCGTGCGGCGGGCCGACCCGTTCACCGAGCCAGCTCGTTCGGTCCGGGGTCGGGGCGCGGCTTGGACCAAGCGCGCCGCAGGCGCTGCAAGGCAGCTTGCACGCGGCGGGGGGGCTCGCGAGCCTCGAGGGTGGACAGGGCTGGCTCGACTCGGGGCCGGTGGGCCGGCGGCAAGGTCCGCAACGCCTCGAGGGCCCCGGCCTGCACTGGCGCTCTCGGGTGCTCCAACAAGTGCAGCCACGCCCGCGGACTCGACGGGTCGGCGCCGATCCAGACCCGGGCCGCCGAGCGCTGCAGCCACACGGAGGCATCCGGATCTCGACACAGCCGATCGGCGACCGAAGCGATCCGGTCCGGCCATCGAGATAAGCCCATCAGTGCCCGGACCCGGACCGGTCGGAGGTGTCCGGGGTCCAGCGCAACCGCCTGCAGGGCCGGGGCGAGGCG